>JBLNDP010000238.1:0-4259 GCA_050261755.1 Clostridia bacterium | reverse complement strand
ACCGCACCGTCGGCGGCGATCAGCTGGGCGTGGAGCTTTTTCGCGAGGCGCTGGAGCCGGAAGTAGGAAGCGCGGGCTCGCCGCTGCCCTAGTGCAGCGTGCCGTTGCCGTTCACGGAATTCGAATTGCCGTTCTCCCGCAGCGCGCTCTGCAGCGCTTCCTCGTCGATCGGCTTCACGAGGTGCAGGTCGAAGCCGGCCTCGCGCGAGCGGCGCCGGTCCTCGGCCTGGCCCCAGCCGGTGAGGGCGACGATTCGCACCCCGCGCCTGCCGCGCGAGCGGAGCAGTTGCGCGACCTCGTAGCCGCTCATGCCGGGGAGGCCGATGTCGAGCAGCACGAGGTTGGGCTGGAATTCGTCGAAGGCGCGGACCGCATCCTTGCCGTCGTACACCACGCGCGTCTCGTGCCCGAGCGCCTTGAGCAGGACATCGAGGGTATGCGCGGCGTCCGCATTGTCGTCGACGATGAGGACGCGCTTCGCCTCCACGGGGTAGCTCGGGCGCTGCCCGCGTGAAGGCTCGTCCTGCGCAGCCAAGCGCGCCGAGGGGAGGGTCACGACGAATTCGGCGCCCTGGCCTTCCCCCGTGCTCCTCGCCTCGATGGTGCCGCCGTGCAGCTCGACGACGCTCTTGGCCAGCGCGAGCCCGACCCCCATGCCGCCCGAGACGCGCTCGAGCGCGGTGCGGCCCTGCACGAACATGCGGAAGATGGTGGGCAGCTCCTCGGCGGAAATGCCGCGCCCGGTGTCCGACACGCTGACCTCCACGCGGTCGTCCTTCACGGCGCTGCGCACGCGGATGCGTCCGCCCGGCGCCGTGTACTTGGCGGCGTTGTTCAGCAGGTTGCCGAACACCTGCACCAGCCGCTCGTGGTCGCCGTCCACGGCGACATCCTCGGCGACGTCGACCTCGAGGGCGTGCTGGCGCTCCTGGATGAGGGGCGAGGCGACCTCGACGGAGGCCTGGATCACGTCGTTGATGCGCACCGGCTTCTTCTCGATCGCGAGCGCGCCGCGCGTCACGCGGCTGACGTCGGCCATGTCCTCGGCGATGCGCGCAAGGCGCTTCGCCTGCCGCTCGATCACCGCGCGCATGCGCTCCTGGATGGCCTCTTCCGCGCCGGCGTCCCGCATCACCGCGAGCGCCGTCTGCAGCGGCGCGAGCGGGTTGCGGATCTCGTGCGCGAGGAGGGCGATGAACTCGTTCAGCTGCTTCGCCGCCGCCTCCAGCTCCTGGATGTGGCGGCGCTGCGTGAGGTCCTGGGTCACCTTGGCGAACCCGCGCAGGGTGCCGCGGGCGTCCCGCAGCGCGGTGACCACGATGCGGGCCCAGAACCGGGTGCCGTCCTTGCGCACGCGCCAGCCCTCGACCTCCGCGCGGCCTTCGCGGCGGGCGGTGGCGAGCTCTTCCCAGGGCTTGCCCTCGGCGACTTCCTCGGGGATGAAGAAATTGGAATAGTGCCGGCCGATGATCTCGTCGCGCCGGTAGCCCTTCATGCGCTCGGCGCCGGCGTTCCAGCTCGTCACGATGCCGTCGGGCGCGAGCATGTACACCGCATAGTCGACCACGCCTTCGACGAGCAGGCGGAAGCGCTCCTCGCTGTGGCGCAGGTCCTCCTCGTGGCGGCGCCGTTCGGTGAGGTCGCGCGTGATCTTGGAGAAGGCGACCAGGTGGCCTTCCTCGTCGCGCAGCGCCGTGATGACCACGTTCGCCCAGAAGCGCGTGCCGTCCTTGCGCAGGCGCCAGCCCTCGTCTTCGAAGCGGCCCTCGCGAGTCGCGAGCTTGAGATCGTGCTGCGGCCACTGCGCCGCCACGGCTTCCGGCGGATAGAAGACCGAGAAATGCTTGCCGATGATTTCCTTGGGCGCGTAGCCCTTGATGAGCTGCGCGCCGGCGCTCCAGCTCATCACGTGCCCCTCGGGGTCGAGCAGGAACACCGCGTAGTCGCGGACCTGCTCCGCCATGATCTGGAAAAGCTTCGGGTCGAGCATTCCTGGAGTCAGCCTGACGGCTTAGTGCTTTAGGTAACTCGATGCAACAGATCGGCCTACCCTTGCATGTTACGTACCCCGGCACTATCGTCGCTACCCCTTGGCCGAAAAAAGAACCATCCTCGTCGCGGACGACGATCCCGATGCGGTCGAGACGCTGAGCCTCCTGCTCTCGCGCCTGGGCCATCGGGTGTTCTCCACCACGCGCGCCGGCGACGTGCTGTCGCTGGCCACACTACACCGGCCGCAGCTCATCCTCCTCGACATCAGCATGCCGGACCTCGACGGCTGGCAGCTCGCGCGCTCCCTGCGCGGCGAGCTCGGCTACGAGCGCGTGCGCATCATCGCGGTGAGCGGCCGCGTGGACAGCGAGGACTACCGCCGCAGCCGCGAGTCGGGCTTCGACGCCCACGTGCCGAAGCCGGTCGACCTCGCGCTCGTGCAAAGCATGCTGGAGCAAGTCCAGTAGAGAGCGGGGGGCACGGCGCTTGCCTCGCGCCCCGCATGCTCGGCTTCACCCACCTCCGCTGCACCGCCTGCCGCGCGCTGCAGCCGCTTTGCTTTTCCCACCTGGTCCCCGGGCTGCCCGCGCTCGGCATCTCGGTCGAGTGCCAGCGCTGCCGGCGCGTCGCCTTCACCTTGATCGAGGGGCGCAGCGCTTTTTGCCCGGCCTGTGAAACGATTACCGCGGTGCGCGCCGCGGAATGCTCGCTGCCCGGGAAGGTCTACGCCTGCTGCGCGCGCTGCGACGGCCTGTTCACCGTGCTCGAAAGCGACCCGCAGACCTCGGAGCGCCGCTAGGCCGCCTGGCGGGCCGGGAAGACCTTCCGCCCGGTGCCCGCGTACCAGGTCTCGATGCGCTCCCAGATGCCGCCGGCGCTTTCGGCGAAGCAGGCGAGCCCGCGGTCCTTCGCGTCGATCATGCCTTCGGCGACGAGCAGGTCGAAGTCGACGATGCGCTGCCAGTAGGCCTGGTCGGCGAGCACGACCGGAAGCGGGACGATGCGGCCGGTCTGGACGAGCATGAGCGTCTCGAAAAGCTCGTCGAGGGTGCCGAAGCCGCCCGGGAAGACGACGAGCGCCCGCGCGCGCAGGAGGAAGTGGAGCTTGCGCAGCGCGAAATAGCGGAAGCTGAAGGAAAGGCCCGGCGTGATGTAGGCGTTCGCCCGCTGCGGGTGGGGCAGCTCGATGTTCATGCCGATGGAGGCGCCGCCCGCCTCCAGGGCGCCGCGGTTCGCCGCTTCCATGATGCCCGGGCCGCCGCCGGTGACGATCGCGCCGCCTTCGCGCGCGACGCGGCCGCCGAAGGCGCGCGCGACCGTGTACCAGGGCTGGTCGGGGCGGGTGCGGGTGCTGCCGTAGACCGCGATCGTGTGCCGGATCGCCCGGCGCTCGAGCACGAACTCCGGGGTCAGGTACTCGGTCTGGAGCCGGAGGCTGCGGGCGAGGTCTTCGTTGAGGACGTCGGGCGCCGCCGAATCCTCAGCCATGCGCCAGCACGCGCTCCAGCCCCTCGATGTCGAGGATGCGCACGTGCTTCTGGTTCACCTCGATGAGGCCGTCCTTCTGGAACTGGGAGAAGAGCCGGCTCACGGTCTCGAGCTTGAGGCCGAGGTAGCTGCCGATCTCCTCGCGCGTCATGCGCAGGTGGAAGTCGGAGGCGGAGTAGCCGCGGCGCACGAAGCGCGCCGAGAGGTTCTTGAGGAAGGTCGCCAGGCGCTCCTCGGCGCGCATCGAGCCGAGCAGCATCATCACCCCGTGGTCGCGCACGATCTCGCGGGAGAGCACCGCGTGGAGGTGGCGCTGCAGCTCCGGCACCTCGCGCGCCATCTCCTCGATGAGGCTGAAGGGCATGACGCACACTTCGCTGTCCTCGAGCGCGATGGCGTTGCCGCTGTACTTGCCGGCGCCGACGCCGTCGAGGCCCAGGATCTCGCCGCCCATGAAGAAGCCGGTCACCTGCTCGCGGCCGTCGCCGTCGATGAGGCTCGTCTTGAAGAAGCCGCTGCGGATGCCGTAGACCGCCTTGAACTCGTCGCCGGCGCCGAAGAGCGCCTCGCCGCGCTTCACGCGCCGGCGGGCGTAGACGATGTTCTCGACGCGCTCCAGGTCGCTCGCGTGCACGCCGCCGGGAAGGCAGGTCTCGCGCAGGTTGCAGTTGCCGCAGGTCACCTCGAACTTGCGGCTGCCGATCGGCTGCTCATCGCGCTTCATGAAGATCGCTTTCCGGGTGGTGTTTTGGACGACGGCGAGTTGTGCTTGCATGGCT
>JBLNDP010000237.1:0-3700 GCA_050261755.1 Clostridia bacterium | reverse complement strand
GGCGGAGCTGCCGGATTGCGGCGATCTGCGCCGCCATCATCGCCATTTCGCCCTGCAAGGTGGCGATCTCCTGCTTGTCCTTCGCGTTGCGCATCGCGTCCTCCGCCCGCTGCAGCGCCTCGCTCGCCTTCGCCTCGTCGAGGTCCTTGCCGCGGATCGCGGTGTCAGCCAGCACGGTGATGACGCGCGGCTGCACTTCCAGGACGCCGCCCGCCACGAAGATGAGCTGCTCGTCGCCGCCGCCCGGTGGCGTGATGCGCACGGCGCCGGGCTTGATCCGGGTGATGAGCGGCGTATGGCGCGGGTAGATGCCGAGCTCGCCCGCCTCGCCCGGCAGGACGACGAATTCCGCCTCGCCCGAGAAGATGGACTCCTCGGCGCTGACGACATCGACGTGGATCGTGGGGGTGGCCATGGGTGGTCGGCTACTTCAGCGTCTTCGCCTTCTCGAACGCCTCCTCGATGCCGCCCACCATGTAGAACGCCTGCTCGGGCAGCGCGTCGCACTCGCCGTTCACGATCATCTTGAAGCCCTTGATGGTGTCCTTGAGCGTGACGTACTTGCCCGGCGTGCCGGTGAAGTTCTGCGCCACCGTGAACGGCTGCGAGAGAAAGCGCTGGATCTTGCGGGCGCGGGAGACCGCCAGCTTGTCTTCCGGCGACAGCTCGTCCATGCCGAGAATCGCGATGATGTCCCGCAGCTCCTTGTAGCGCTGCAGGGTCGCCTGCACCGCGCGGGTGGTGTTGTAGTGCTCCTCGCCGATCGTGTTGGGGTCGACCTGGCGCGACGTCGAGTCGAGCGGGTCCACCGCCGGATAGATGCCGAGCGCGGCGATATCGCGGGAGAGCACGACCGTCGCATCGAGGTGGCCGAAGGTGGTCGCCGGCGAGGGATCGGTCAGGTCGTCGGCCGGCACGTACACGGCCTGGATGGAAGTGATCGAGCCGACCTTGGTCGACGTGATGCGCTCCTGCAGGCGGCCCATCTCCTCGGCGAGCGTCGGCTGGTAGCCCACGGCGGAAGGCATGCGGCCGAGCAGCGCCGAGACTTCCGTGCCGGCGAGCGTGAAGCGGTAGATGTTGTCGACGAAGAAGAGGATGTCGCGACCCTCGTCGCGGAAGCTCTCCGCCATCGTCAGCCCGGTCAGCGCCACGCGCAGGCGGTTGCCTGGCGGCTCGTTCATCTGGCCGAACACCATGGCGACCTTCGACTCCTCGAGGTTGTCCGGCTTCACCACCTCGGCCTCGATCATCTCGTGGTAGAAGTCGTTGCCCTCGCGCGTTCGCTCGCCCACGCCGGCGAATACCGACAAGCCGGAATGCTGCGTGGCGATGTTGTTGATGAGCTCGAGCATGTTCACTGTCTTGCCGACGCCGGCGCCGCCAAAGAGACCCACCTTGCCGCCCTTGGCGAAGGGGCAAATGAGGTCGATCACCTTGATGCCGGTCTCGAGCAGGTCCACCGAGGGCGAGAGCTCGTCGAACTTGGGCGCGATCTGGTGGATCGAGCGCTTCTTGTCGGACTTGATCGGGCCCACCTCGTCGATCGGGCGACCCAGCACGTTCATGATCCGGCCGAGCGTCCCCTTGCCCACCGGCACGGACAGCGGGGCGCCGGTGCCGGCGACCTTCATGCCGCGCCGCAGGCCATCGGAAGAGCCGAGGGCGATGCAGCGCACGACGCCGTCGCCGAGCTGCTGCTCGACCTCGAACGTGAGCTGTTTCTCGACCAGCGGGTTCGAAGCGTCCTCGACGAGCGTCAGCGCGTCATAGACCTTGGGCATCGCTTCGCGATCGAACTGGATGTCGATCACCGCGCCGATGCACTGAACGATGGTTCCTTGTGCTTGTGCCATGTGCTGTTTCCTTATACGGCGGCAGCGCCGCCGACGATCTCAGAAAGCTCTTTGGTAATCGCCGCCTGCCGGTTCTTGTTGTAGACCAGCGTGAGGTCGTCGATCAGCGTCTTCGCGTTGTCGGAGGCCGCCTTCATCGCCACCATCCGGGCCGACTGCTCGGAGGCCATGTTCTCGGCCACCGCCTGGAAGATGATCGCCTCGATGTAGCGGGTCAGGACCTGGTCCAGCACCGCGCGGGCATCCGGCTCGTAGATGTAGTCCCATACCGTCTCGGGCGCGCCCATGCGCTCGCCCGACAGCGGCAGCAGCTGCTCGATCACCGTCTCCTCCTTCATCGTGTTGACGAACTTCGAGTACGCGATGAGCAGGCGGTCGAAGCGGTCGGCCGTGTACGCGTCGAGCATGACCTTGATGGCGCCGATCAGCTTCTCCATCTGCGGCCGGTCGCCCAGCTGCGTGGCCTGCGAGACGATGTTGGCGCCGAGGCGCTGCATGAAGCCCAGGCCCTTGTTGCCGAGCGCGCAGACCTCGACCTCCTCGCCCTGCGCCTGCCATTCCTTGTACTGGTTGAGGACCAGGCGCAGCACGTTCGTGTTGAGCGCGCCGCAAAGGCCCTTGTCGGTCGTGACGACGATGAGGCCGACCCGCTTGACCGAGTCGCGCTCGACGAGGAACGGATGCCGGTACTCCGGGTTGGCATGCGAGAGGTGGGCCGCGACGTTGCGGATCTTGTCCGCGTACGGACGGGCATGGCGCATGCGATCCTGCGCCTTCCTCATCTTCGAGGCGGCGACCATCTCCATCGCCTTGGTGATTTTCCGGGTGTTCTGCACACTCCGGATCTTCATCCGTATCTCTTTAGTGCCGGGCATGGCTGCGCGCGCTCGTCAGAACGAGCCGCTCTTCTTCCAGTCCTTGATGGCGTCGTGCAGCGCCTTTTCGTCGTCGCCGGAAAGGTCCTTCTTGTCTTCCATGTTCTTGACGAGCGAGGCGTACTTGGTCTTGATGTAGTCGCGCATCGACTTCTCGGCGGCGAGCGCCTTCTTGACGTCGATGTCGTCGAAGTAGCCGTTGTTCACGGCGAAGAGCGTCAGCGCCATCTCCCAGACCTGCAGCGGCGAGTACTGCGGCTGCTTCATGAGCTCCGTCACCATGCGCCCGCGCTCGAGCTGCTTTCGGGTCGCCTCGTCGAGGTCGGAGGCGAATTGCGCGAACGCCGCCAGCTCGCGATATTGCGCGAGCGCGAGTCGCACGCCGCCGCCGGTGTCCCGCCGCTTCATGATCTTCGTCTGCGCGGCGCCGCCGACGCGCGACACCGAGATGCCGGCGTTGATGGCCGGACGGATGCCGGCGTTGAAGAGGTCGGTCTCCAGGAAGATCTGGCCGTCGGTGATCGAGATCACGTTGGTCGGCACGAAGGCGGTCACGTCGCCGGCCTGCGTCTCGATGACGGGCAGCGCGGTGAGGGAGCCGGTCTTGCCTTTGACTTGGCCGTTGGTGAACTTCTCCACGTAAGCCGGGTTGACGCGCGCGGCGCGCTCGAGCAGGCGGCTGTGCAGGTAGAACACGTCGCCGGGGTACGCCTCGCGGCCCGGCGGGCGGCGCAGGAGGAGCGAGACCTGGCGGTACGCCCACGCCTGCTTGGTCAGGTCGTCATAGATGATGAGGGCGTCCTGCCCGCGGTCGCGGAAGTACTCGCCCATCGTGCACCCCGAGTAGGGCGCGATGTACTGCATGGCGGCGGACTCGGAGGCCGAGGCGGCGACGACGATCGTGTACGCCATCGCGCCGTGCTCCTCGAGCTTGCGGACCACGTTGGCGATCGTCGAGGCCTTCTGGCC
>JBLNDP010000236.1:0-7069 GCA_050261755.1 Clostridia bacterium | reverse complement strand
AGTTGACGTTCGAATAACCGAAGGTGAAGTCGACTGTGTCGCCCGACGCGTAGAGCGGCACTTTGTAGCCGGCGCCCAGGATAGTCACCTTTCCGCTCGGGCGAATGAGGTCGATATGCTCCGTATTGCCGTACTGGTCCGTGCCGGCCGAGTACGGCGCGGTCACGTACTGGAGCGTAAGCACGTCGTCGTAGCCGACGGTATTGGCGTTCTGGAAGCCGAAGCCGGTTCGCAGCTTGCCGGTCTGCGAGTTGCCCGTGTTGTCCACGGTGACGCTGTATTTCTTCGGCTTCTCGTCGACGACGCGCAGGACCGCGTCCACCGTCGCTTCCTCCTGGCCGCTGCGCAGGAGCACGGTCGCCTGCTTGGACGGGTTCTCGTTGGCGATGCGGAGGTTGCGCGCGATGTCGTGGATGTTGGGCGCCTTGCCCGGCGCGAGCGCCGGGGCGCTGGCGCGAATGTTCGCCTCGTCGAAGAACTTGTTCCCTTCCACGAGCACGCGGCCGATGTGCGCCTCGGTGATCTGGAAGCGGATCTCGCCGCGCTCGAGCTCCTGCTCGGGCAGCACGACCTGCACGGCGCTCCAGCCGGCGTCGCCGTACGCGCGCTCGACCACCTCCAGGGCGCGCTGCACGTCGGCGAACTGCCGGCCGGGTCCGGTGAAGCGGCGTGTCAGCTCCTCGAGGCGCTCCGGCGGCACGAGGCGCGCGCCGTCGAAGATGTAGCGGCGGATCTCGAAGCGCGGCGAATCGTCGGCGGCCGGCGGCTTGCTCGCCTGCGCGTGCGCGAGTCCGCACGCGAGCAGCGCCATTACGAGCGCGGCCCATCCGCGAACAACCGCGCGAAAAAGACCTTCCACTGCGGATTCCCCCGGACGGCGAGCGGCGCCGCCTCTCTGGGGCGCATTAGAGCAGCAAAAACCGCTCGAATCAAATTGTTATGTGAACATCTTGAAGTCGCCGGGTTGACGGCTCCGCTATAATTTTTTTGTTGCACGCCTGGTGAAAATCCCGCGATGCCCACCCGCCACGCACGCCTCCTGATCCTCGGCTCCGGCCCTGCCGGCTACACCGCGGCCGTCTATGCGGCGCGCGCCAACCTGCGGCCGCTGCTCATTACCGGCCTGGCGCAAGGCGGGCAGCTCATGACGACGACCGACGTCGACAACTGGCCGGCGGACGCCGAGGGCGTACAAGGCCCCGACCTCATGCAGCGCTTCCAGAAGCACGCCGAGCGCTTCGAGACGGAGGTCGTCTTCGACCACATCCACTCGGTGCGCCTTCGCGAGAAGCCGCTCACGCTCGTCGGCGACGCAGGCACGTACACCTGCGACGCGCTGGTCGTCGCCACCGGCGCGTCCGCGCGCTACCTCGGCCTCGCCTCGGAGCAGAAATTCATGGGGCGCGGCGTGTCGGCCTGCGCGACCTGCGACGGCTTCTTCTACAAGGGCCAGGACGTCGTCGTGGTCGGCGGCGGCAACACCGCAGTCGAGGAAGCGCTCTATCTCGCCAACATTTGCCGGAGCGTCTCGCTCGTCCACCGGCGCGATCGCTTTCGCGCCGAGAAGATCATGGTCGACAAGCTCATGAAGCGCGTCGCCGAGGGCAAGATTTCCCTCGTGCTCGACTCGGTCGTCGACGAGGTGCTCGGCGACGGTACCGGCGTCACGGGCGTGCGGACGCGTAGCGTGAAGACCGGCGCGCCCCGCGAACTCGCGGTCAAGGGCTTTTTCGTCGCGATCGGCCACACCCCGAACACGAGCATCTTCACCGGCCAGCTGGAGATGGAAAACGGCTACATCGTCACGCGTGGCGGTCGCGAGGGACTTGCCACGGCGACCAGCGTGCCCGGCGTCTTCGCCGCCGGCGACGTGCAAGACCATGTGTACCGCCAGGCCGTGACGAGCGCGGCCACCGGCTGCATGGCCGCCCTGGACGCCGAGAAGTACCTCGATGCGCTCGCGGCGTAGCGGTCCGGACGGGGAGGACGATTTCCGCCGTGCGGTCGCCGACGTGCAGCCTTTGCCGCCGGTGCGGCGAACGTTGCGCGGCCCGCCACCGCCGGCTCCCTTGCCGCGCCAGACGCGACGCGACGAGCAAGCCGCCCTGCGTGAATCGCTGCACGGCCCGCTTTCGGCCGATGAGGCCATGGAGACGGGGGAGGAGCTCGTTTTCCTTCGCGATGGCTTATCGCGCGAGGTGCTGCGCAAGCTGCGGCGCGGGCATTGGGTGGTCGAGGACTCGCTCGATCTGCACGGCATGAACCGCATAGAGGCTTCCCACGCCGTCGGGGAGTTCGTGCGCCGCTGCTACCTGCGTCGCGCCCGGTGCCTTCGCATCGTGCACGGCAAGGGCCTCGGCTCGCGCAACCGCGAGCCGGTTCTCAAGGGAAAGCTGCGGCATTGGCTGGCGCCCCGCGACGAAGTGCTCGCGTTCTGCCAGGCCCCCGCCAGCCAGGGCGGCGGCGGTGCGGTGCTCGTGCTGCTGAGGGGAAGCTAGACGGCCGCCTCGTTCGTCTCGCCGGTGCGGATGCGCACCACGTGCTCGACGGCGGTCACGAAGATCTTGCCGTCGCCGATCTTGCCCGTGCGTGCCGACTTCACGATGGCGTCGATGGCGGATTCCACCTGGTTGTTCGCGACCACGACCTCGATCTTCACCTTGGGCAGGAAATCGACGACGTACTCGGCGCCGCGGTAGAGCTCGGTGTGCCCCTTCTGACGCCCGAAACCCTTCACCTCCGTCACGGTCAGGCCGGTGACGCCGACTTCCGACAGGGCTTCGCGCACCTCGTCGAGCTTGAAAGGCTTCACGATCGCTTCGATCTTCTTCATCCTGGCCTCCTGAGCGGGAAATTGTAACGCCTTGGACAGCCTGCAAGTCGTCGAATCGCTGGCGGCGGTGAACCGCGAGGAGTGGAACGCGCTCGCCGGGGATCAGCCCTTCCTGCGGCACGAATTCCTCGCCGCCCTGCTCGAGACGGGTTGCGCCAGCGCGCGGACCGGATGGGCGCCGCGCTTTCTCGTGCTGCGCCGGGCGGGCGCCCTCGCGGGCGCCATGCCGCTCTTCGCCAAGTCGCATTCCTACGGGGAGTACGTGTTCGACTGGGCCTGGGCCGAGGCGCATGAGCGCCACGGCATCGCCTATTACCCCAAGCTCCTTTGTGCCGTGCCTTTCACGCCCGTGCGAGGGCGCCGCATCCTCGCCTCGAGCGAAGAGGACCGCCGGACCTTGGTCGATGCCGCCCTGAAGCTCGCGCGCGGATTCTCCTCGCTGCACGTGCTATTCCCCGAGCCGGCGGAAGCCGGCTTGCTGGAAGGGCGCGGCCTGCTCGTGCGCCGCACGGTGCAGTTCCATTGGCAGAACGAGGGGTATGCCGATTTCGAGCAATTCCTGGCGCGCATGTCGCACGGGCGGCGCAAGAACATCCGCCAGGAGCGCCGCCGCGTGCGCGAAGCCGGCGTGACGCTTCGGCGCCTGCAGGGGCGGGAGCTGGATCGCGGCCACTGGGAGTTCTTCGCCCGCTGCTACCGGCGCACCTACGCGGCGCACGGGTCGAGCCCGTACCTCAACCTGGAGTTCTTCCTGCGCCTCGGCGCCGCGCTTCCCGACAACGTCGTCATGGTGATGGCCGAGCGCGACCACCGGCCGATCGCCGCGGCACTCTTGCTGTGCGACTCAAGCACCCTCTATGGCCGGTATTGGGGAGCGCTCGAGCACGTGCCGCTGCTCCACTTCGAGTGCTGCTATTACCAGCCGATCGAGCACGCGATCGAGCTCGGCCTGCAGCGGTTCGAGGGTGGCGCACAGGGCGAGCACAAGCTTTTTCGCGGCCTGCTGCCGGTCGAGACCTTGTCGGCGCATTGGATCGCCGACCCGCGCTTCGCGCGCGCGGTCGAGCAGTTCCTCGAGCGCGAAGGAGCCGGCGTGGCGCGATATGTCGATGAACTGTGCGAGCATAGTCCGTTCAAGGACTGAGGAGGAAACATGCGTTTGAAGGGAAAGGTTGCGCTCGTCACGGGCGCCGGATCGGGCTTTGGCGCCGGCATCGCGCGGCGCTTCGCCGAGGAAGGCGCCCGGGTGGTCGTCAACGACATCAATGGCGAGGCCGGCAAGCGGATCGCCACGGAAATTTCGGGCGATTTCGTGCAGGGCGACGTCACGCGATCCGAAGACTGGCGGCGCCTCGTGGCGGCCGCGCCGAGGCTCGACATCCTCGTCAACAACGCCGGCTGGACGCATCGACGCAAGCCCTACGTCGAGGTGACCGAAGCGGAGTTCGACAAGGTGTACGCGGTCAACGTGAAGAGCGTCTACCTTTCCGCGGTGCATGCCGTGCCGGTCTTCCGTCGCCAGGGCGGCGGCTGCATCGTGAACATCGCTTCCACGGCGGGCGTGCGCCCGCGTCCGGGCCTCACCGTCTACAACAGCTCAAAGGGCGCGGTGATCACGATGTCGAAGTCGATGGCGGCGGAGCTCGGGCCGGACAAGATCCGCGTGAACTGCGTGAACCCGGTCTTCAGCCCCGATACCGCGCTCTCGGCGGAGTTCGCCGGCGGATCGCTCAGCGAAGAGGCGAAGAAGGCATTCCTCGCCACGATTCCCCTCGGTCGCTTCTCCACGCCGCTCGACGTGGCCAACGCCTGCCTCTACCTCGCTTCCGACGATGCGAGCATGGTGAGCGGCGTATGCATCGAGGTGGACGGCGCGCGCTGCGTCTGACGCCTAGGCTCTCTTGAGCCCGCCGAGCAGCGCCGCGCGCTGCGGTTCCTTGCGCTTGCGTCCCTGCGGCTCCGCCTTGGGCTGCGTCGCAGGGGTCGGGGCTGCCTGTCCAGGCTCGTACGGCTTGGAGAAGATCGGATCCGCCGGGGCGCGTGGCGCCGCCTCGGGTCTCGGTCCGCCGCGGCGATCGCCACCCTTTCGCGCGTAGCCGCTCACGAGCGTCGCGACCGTGCCGGCGTTCGGCTCGAATCCCGGCACGAGCACGCGCTCGATGCGCTTCTTGATGAGCTTCTCGATCGCCGCGAGCGCCTCGTGGTCGTCGGGCGCGACGAGCGAGATCGCCTCCCCGGTCATTCCCGCGCGGCCGGTGCGGCCGATGCGGTGCACGTAGTCCTCCGGCGAGCGCGGGACGTCGAAGTTGATTACCTGCGGCAGGCCTTCTATGTCGAGCCCGCGCGAGGCCACGTCAGTCGCCACGAGGACGCTCGTCTTGCCCGCCTTGAAGTCCTCGAGGGCGGCCTCGCGCTCGGCTTGCGTCTTGTCGCCGTGGATGGCATCGGCATGGATGTGGTCCCGCCGCAGCTGGTGCGCGAGGCGGTTCGCGCCAATGCGGGTTCCCGTGAAGACGAGGACCTGCTTGAGGTCGCGCGACTGGATGAGGTAGGCGAGGAGCTCGCGCTTCTTCTCGCGCGCCACCGGATGGACGATGTGCGTCACGAGGTCCGCGACTGCGTTGCGCGTCGCGACCTGGATTTCCGCCGGGTCGCGCAGCAGCGATTTGGCGAGATTGCGGATCTCGTCGGGAAACGTGGCCGAGAAGAGCAGGTTCTGCCGCTGCGCCGGCAGGAGCGCGATGATGCGCTTGATGTCCGGCAGGAAGCCCATGTCGAGCATCCGGTCCGCCTCGTCGAGGACGAGCATGGACACCTGGTTGAACATCACCGTCTTGTTCTGGACATGGTCGAGCAGCCGGCCGGGCGTCGCCACGAGCACCTCGACGCCTTTTCGCAGCTGAGCGATCTGGGCATCCATGTCCACGCCGCCGTAGACGACCGTGCTTCGCAATGGCAGGTGGCGGCCATAGTCGCGGAAGCTTTCCGCTACCTGCACCGCGAGCTCGCGCGTCGGCGTAAGGACAAGGGCGCGCACCGGGTGGCGCGCGGGCGACGCCGAGGCGCTCGCCTGCGGGGCGAGCCGCTGCAGGATCGGCAAGGCGAAAGCGGCGGTCTTGCCGGTTCCCGTCTGCGCGCCGGCCATGAGATCGCGACCGGAGAGCACGACCGGGATCGCCTGCTCCTGCACCGGCGTCGGCTTCTCGTAGCCGAGATCCTTCACCGCCGCTAAGAGCGGCGGGATGAGCGCGAGTTGATCAAACCCTGAAACGATGACGGACGACCTGCTGGAGTGCGAGAAAGGCTTGAATTATAAGCTAATTCAGCGTTCGCACGGGGCGCTCTCCCGCTTCCTGCGGCTCGCTGCCGGGCAGCTTGAGCTCCATGTCCCAGTCGCTCTTCTTCACCGCGGCCTGCAGCAGGCGGCAAAGGGAGTGCAGGAGCACCGAGTCGAACGTGAGCGTCACGCCCTGGCCCTGCGAGGGATGGAGCGCCACGACGGGCTGGCCGTTGCGGTCGTGCCCGGTCTGGATGCGGGACAGGAGCAGGGGCGCCTCCCCTAGCGGCGTCGCATGGCTGCCGGCGTCATAGGGCTTGGAGAAATCCGCCTTGGACACCGCGTGCTCGTGCTCGAGGCCCAGGAGCGCCTTGCGCGCCTCGGGGTTCGCCTGCGTGCGGATGCGAGGGCTCGCCTCCTCGGCGAGCTTGACGAGCAAAGGCCAAAGCAGCTTGACGAAACGCCGGGTCAGCGAGAGCCGGACCTCTATGCCCTCGCTCGTGGCGACCTGCATCAGCAGCCGGTCCTGCTCGGCATCGTAGTCCACCTTCAGCTGATGCAACCGCATGGGGGAAGTGTACCGCGCTAGGCGTCGCCGATGCGGCCCCGGATGCGGCCCACGAGCGCGGTGGTGGAGCGCTCGTGCTCGAACGGAATGGATTCCACTCGTCCGCCGGCGGCGAGCACGTCCGCCGCACCGACGATGCGCTCCACGGGCCAGTCGCCGCCCTTGACGAGGACGTCCGGCCGGCACGCGCGGATCAGCGCCAGGGGCGTGTCGTCGCCGAACCATGTCACGGCGCTGACCGATTCCAGAGCGGCCACCACGGCGGCGCGATCCTGGAGCGCATTGATCGGCCGGTCCGCGCCTTTGCCGAGGCGCCGCGCCGACGCATCGTCGTTCAGCGCGACCACGAGGCTCGCGCCCAGGGCACGCGCGCGCGCGAGGTAGGTCACGT
>JBLNDP010000235.1:0-3525 GCA_050261755.1 Clostridia bacterium | reverse complement strand
ACGGCTGCTACCTGAACTCCGGACAGACCTGCACCGCGCTCACCCGGATGCTGGTGCCTGAAAAGCAATATCCCGAAGCGGCCCGCATCGCCGCCGAGGTCGCCAAGGGATTCACCGTGGGGGATCCCATGGCGGAGACGACCAAGCTCGGGCCGCTCACCTCGCAGGCGCAGCTTGAGCGCGTGCGCGCCTACATCAAGAAGGGACAGCAGGAAGGCGCCGAGCTCGTGGCGGGTGGCGCCGAGCCGCCCGAGGGCGCGCCCGCCGGCGGCTATTACGTGAAGCCCACCGTCTTCGGCCGGGTGAAGAACAGCATGACCATCGCCCAGGAGGAGATCTTCGGCCCGGTGCTCTCGATCATTCCCTACAAGGATGAGGAAGAGGCGGTGCGCATCGCTAACGACACGCCCTACGGCCTCGCCGGCGCCGTGTGGTCGAAGGACGAGAGCCGCGCGCAGCGCGTCGCGCGCCGCATCCGCGCCGGGCAGATCGACATCAACGGCGGCGCCTTCAACATGAACGCGCCTTTCGGCGGCTTCAAGCAGTCCGGCCACGGCCGCGAGGCGGGCGTCTACGGGCTCGAGGAGTTCCTCGAATACAAGGCGCTGCAGCTCAAGGGATGACCATGACCGTCCAGGACTTGCTGAGCTTGAAGGGAAAGACCGCGCTCGTGACCGGCGGCTCGCGCGGGCTTGGCCTGCAGATGGCCGAGGCGCTCGGCGAAATGGGGGCCCGCGTCGCCATTACGGCCCGCAAGAAGGACGAGCTCGACGAAGCCATCCTTCATTTGAAGAAGAACAAGATCGACTGCGCGGCGTTCGTCTGCGACGTCGGCCGGCGCGAGCAGGTCAAGCCGCTCGTGGACGCGGTGCTCGACAAGTTCGGCCGCGTCGACATCCTGGTGAACAACGCCGGCGCCACCTGGGGCTCGCCCGCCGAGGACCATCCCCTGGAAGCCTGGGACAAGCTGGTGAACGTGAACCTCACCGGCGCATTCCTCCTCTCGCAGCAGGTCGCGAAGCGCTCCATGATCCCGAACAAGTGGGGCCGCATCATCAATACCGCCTCGATCGCGGGCCTTACGGCGAGCGACCCGCGGGTGGTGAAGACCGTGGCCTACAACGCGACCAAGCACGGGCTCGTCGGCCTGACTCGCCAGTGCGCGGCCGAGTGGGGCGAATACGGCATCACCGTCAACGCCATCTGCCCGGGCTTCTTTCCCTCGAAGATGACCAAGGCGACGCTGGACTCCCTGGGCGAGATGGTCCGCGAAACGACGCCGACGCGCCGCCTCGGCAACGAGGAGGACCTGAAAGGCCTGGCCGTGCTGCTCGCCTCCGAGGCCTCGCGCCACATCACCGGCCAGGCGATCGCGGTGGACGGCGGCGCGACGCTGATATGAAGGTCGAGCACGCGCGCGAATACCAGAAGAAGATCCCCTTCGTCGCGCACCTCAAGATCCTCACCGAGGAGCTTGGGCCGGGCACGGCGCGCCTCTCGCTGCCGGTGGAGAGGCACCTCACGAACAGCCTCGGCACGGTGCACGGCGGCGTCATCATGTCGCTCCTCGACGTGGCGCTGTGCACGGCGGCGCGCACGCTGCACCCGGAGTCGATCGGCGTCATCACCATCGACCTGTCGACGTCGTTCATCAGCGGCGGCACCGGCGAGAAGCTCTTCGCCGACGCGCGCGTGCTGAAGGACGGGCGCAGCATGAGCTTCGTCGAGGCCGAGGCGAAGAACGCGGACGGCACCCTCGTCGCGAAGGCCATCGCGACCGTGCGCGTCCGCCACAAGGAGAAGAGCTCGGCCTAGCGGAAAAGCCTGCGCCCGGCGAGCAGCCAGGCGAGGCCGGCAAACTGCGCGGCCCAAAGCATGCCGAGCGCCCACGGGTAGGCCTCGGGCGCATATCCCGAGGCGCTCTGCGGCCAGCGATCCAGGACCAGGCCGAAGGCCCACTGGCCGCTGAACATTCCCACGAAGCCGAACACGTTCAGTCCTGCGTTGACTCGCCCGGCCATCTCCTTCGGGTAGCGCTTGGAAAGCACGGAGTAGCCGAGCACCACCGCCGTGCCCGTGCCGACGAACCCGCACCAGAGCGGCACGGCGAAAGCGTTCGGAACGCCTGTCGCGAGCAAGCCGAGGCACAGCGACGATATGGCGACGCCGCCAGCCAGCAGCGGAAGCGGCCCGGTGCCCCGGCGCGCGAGCGCCTCGGCGGCGCGGCCGAAGCCGAGATAGCCGAAGATCATGGCCACGTTGACGGCGAGCAAGCCTCGCGCGACCTCGGCCGGCGTGTAGCCCGCGACGTCGCGCAACCACGGCGAGATCCAGAGGGTCTGCAACGCGACGGCGGCGCACTGGCTCGCGCCGAGGAAGACGGAAAGGCGCAGGAACGCCGCGTCGCCCATCAGCGCGACGAGACTCTTCAGCAGCTCGGCCACGCTGGCGCCGCCGCCGCGCGCCTGGCGCTCGGGCACCCAAAGCCACAGGACGAGGCTCACGGCGATGGTGCAAGCCACGAGGAGCACGAACACCTGGCGCCACGGCCACACGCGCAGCAACAGCTCGAGCGGCACGGTCGCCACCATCGCCCCCACCGCGCCGGCGGAGAACGTGATGGCATTCATCATGGGCAGCCGTTCCGGCGGATACCAGAGCACGTAGGCGGTGAACGAAGCCATGAGGCAGGCGGACACGCCGAGGCCGATGACGGCGCGGGCGGCAATCGCCCAGGCGCCGGTCTGCGCGGCGGCGAAGGCGGCGCCGCCCAGGGCGGCGACGAGAAGAAGCGTGGCATTCACGCGCCGCGGCCCGAACCGGTCCAGCAGCACGCCGAGCGGCAGCTGGAAGATCGCGAAGGCGAGGAAGTAGACGCTCGACAGGAGCCCCAGGCCGCCTGCGCTCAGGCCGAACTCCCGGGCGAGCGTCGGCCCGAGCACGGCGTTCACCATGCGAAAGACGTACGAAACGAAGTAGCCCGCGATGAACGGCAGGGCGACGCGGACGGAGAGGGCGCCGGCGTTCAGTTCTTGGGCTTCTCGATGCCGCCCAGATAGAAGCGATTCCAGGTCGGCGCGATGACGAGCTCGTTCACGCAGGTCCGGGCGGGCATGGAGGCGACGAACAGGATCGCGGCCCCCAGGTCCTCCGCCTGCGCCATGCGCGCGCGCTCCTCCTTCGACGGCGGCACCGGCCGCTTCTCGAGGATGGGCGTGGCGACCTCGCCCGGCAGGATGGACGTGGCGCGCACGCCGTCGGCGCACGCCTCCATGTTGATCGACTCGCTCAACGCGATGACCGCCCGCTTGGTCGCGTTGTACGCCGGGCCGGTCAGGGTGCTCGGATAGCGCCCGGCCCACGAGGCCACGTTGATGATGAGCCCGTCGCGCCGCTTGCGCATCCCGGGAAGCACCGCATAGTTGCAATAGAAGACGCCGTTCAGGTTGATGGCGACGACGTCGTCCCACCCCTCGGGCGACATCACGTCCAGGTTGCGCTTGCCGCCGGCGATGTTGGTGCCGG
>JBLNDP010000234.1:0-5209 GCA_050261755.1 Clostridia bacterium | reverse complement strand
TTCCTGCGCGCCGACCCGGACATCATCATGGTCGGCGAGATGCGCGACAAGGAGACCACGGGCACGGGCATCGAGGCCTCGCTCACGGGCCACCTCGTGTTCGCCACGCTGCACACGAACTCGGCGACGGAATCGATCATCCGCCTGCTCGACATGGGCATGGACCCCTTCAACTTCGCCGACGCGCTGCTCGGCATCCTGGCGCAGCGCCTGGCGAAGCGCATGTGCAGCTGCAAGCAGGCCTACACGCCGGACCCGGCGGAGCTGACCTCGTTCCTGCGCGAATACTGCGAGGAACTCATGAACACGCAGCGGTTCAAGGCCGACCCGAAGGGCGCCATGGAGGCGGTGTACAAGGACTGGGTCAAGCTGTACGGCAACGACAAGGGCCAGCTGCAGTTCTACAAGCCGGTCGGCTGCGACAAGTGCGGCGGGTCCGGTTTCAAGGGCCGCTGCGGCCTGCACGAGCTGCTCATCGCCACCGACAAGCTGAAGAAGCTCATCCAGGAGCACTCGCGCGTCGCCGAGATGCTGGCGCAGTGCCTCGAGGACGGCATGCGCACGCTGAAGCAGGACGGCATGGAGAAGTGCCTCTCCGGGGTGACGCACATCAAGGAAGTGCGCGCGGTCTGCATCAAGTAGCGCCGCCGCCAGCGACCGCGTGACCAGCCTCGCCGACACGACCCAGATGCCGCGGCCGGCGCCGGCCGGCGCGGGTTCCGATGCGGACCTGATGCAGCGCCTCGAGCAGCTGAACGCCATCGGCGCCTCGCTCTCGGCCGAGCGCGACATCGACCGCCTGCTCGAATCGATCCTCGTCGCCGCGAAAAGCATCACGCGCGCCGACGGCGGCACGCTCTACCGGGTGACGGACGACAAGACGCTGCGCTTCGAGATCATGCGCACCTCGTCGCTCAAGTTCTACCTGGGCGGCACGACCGGCAACCCGATCCCGTTCTACCCGATCCAGCTCTACAAGGACGGGAAGCCGAACAACAGCATGGTCGCCGCGTACGTGGCGCTGACCGGCAAGACGGTGAACATCGCCGACGCCTACGTGGCGGAAGGGTTCGATTTCACCGGCACGCGCGCCTTCGACAGCAAGACCGGCTACCGCTCGAAGTCGTTCCTCACGGTGCCGATGAAGAACCACGAGAACGAGATCATCGGCGTCCTGCAGCTCCTCAACGCGCAGGACCCGGCGAGCGGCGAGGTCGTCGCGTTCTCCGCCTCCGACCAGCGGCTCGCCGAGTCGCTCGCGTCGCAGGCGGCGATCGCGCTCACCAACCGGATGCTGATCAACCAGCTCGAGCAGCTGTTCGAGTCGTTCATCAACCTGATCAACACGGCGATCGACGAGAAGTCGCCCTACACCGGCGGGCACTGCCAGCGCGTGCCGGTGCTCACGATGCTGCTCGCCGAGGCGGTCAACGCGACGCAGAGCGGGCCGCTCTCCCAGTTCCACATGACGGAGAAGGACCGCTACGAGCTGAAGATCGCCGGCCTGCTGCACGACTGCGGCAAGGTGACGACGCCGGTGCACGTGGTGGACAAGGCGACGAAGCTCGAGACCCTGTACGACCGCATCCACCTCGTCGATACCCGCTTCGAGGTGCTCAAGCGCGACGCCGAGATCGAGGCTTTGCGCAACAAGGTCAGGTACCTGGAGCAAAAGAAGCCGCTGGACGCGCAGGAGGAAGACCGCAAGCTGAGGGAGCGCCTGCGCGAGCTCGACGACGACTGCCGCTTCCTGCGCGCGTGCAACATCGGCGGCGAGCGCATGCGCGACGAGGACATCGAACGGGTGAAGCGCATCGCCAAGCTGCGCTGGCGCGACGTGGCCGGGCACGAGGCCGAGTTCCTCACCGCCGACGAAGTGAAGAACCTCACCATCCGCGCCGGTACCCTCACCGAAGACGAGCGCAAGGTGATCAACCACCACATCGTCGCTACGATCAAGATGCTGGAGGCCCTGCCGTGGCCGCGGCACCTCGTCAACGTCCCGGAGTACGCCGGCGGCCACCATGAGCGCATGGACGGCAAGGGCTACCCGAAGGGCCTCACGCGCGAGCAGATGTCCGTGCAGGCGCGCTGCATGGGCATCGCCGACATCTTCGAGGCCCTGACCGCCAAGGACCGGCCCTACAAGAAGGGCAAGACCCTCTCCGAGTCGCTCGAGATCCTCGGGCGCATGAAGGAGAACCACCACATCGATCCCGACCTCTTCGACGTCTTCGTGCGCCAGCGCGTCTACCTCAAGTACGCCGAGATGTTCCTCGACAAGGAGCAGATCGACGCCGTCGACGAGGCGAGGATTCCGGGGTACGCGCCCTAGACGTTGACGCCGGAAGCGGAAGCGCTCAAGAACGAGGGCAACGCGCGCAAGGCCTCGGGCGATCCGCAAGGCGCCTTGGAGGCCTACCGTCGTGCGCTGGCGCTCGCCCCCAACTACGGGGCGGCGCTTTATAACGCCGGCCTGGTGCTGCAGGAGATGGGGCGCCCGGCGGAAGCCGAGCCGCATTTCCGTCGCCTGACGGAGCTGGATTCCCGCGATCGCGACGCCTGGTTCCGCCTCGGGCTCGTCCTGGCCGCGCAGGGCCGGGATGCGGCTGCCGCTTCCGCGTACCGTGCCGCGCTCGAGATCGATCCCGCCAACCCGCTGCTATGGCTCGAGCTCGGCAAGGCATGCCGCGCAAGCGGCGATCGCGGCGCAGCGCAGGAAAGCGCGTCGAGGGCGATCGCGCTGACGCCCGGGCTCCCGGAGGCGCATAACCTTGCCGGCATGCTGGCGCAGGACGAAGGCCGCTTCCAGGAGGCGGCCGGACGCTACCGGCAGGCATCCGCGCTGGCGCCCGAGGACGCGGCCTACCTCAACAACCTCGGGTGCGCGCTGGGGCTCGACGGCGCCTTCGAGGAGGCGGTCGGCCCGCTCAGCCGCGCGGTCGAGCTTGCGCCCGGGTACGTCGATGCGCATGCCAACCTCGGGAACGTCTACAGCACGCTTGGCCGCCGGGAGGCGGCCGTGCGCTGCTTCCGCGAGGCATACAAGCTCGCCCCGGGGGATCCGGCGCGAACCGCGGACCTGCTCTTCGAGCTGCAGCATGTCTGCGACTGGACCGAATTCGATGCGCTTGCGCGGGCGCGGCGCGAGAACCTGCGCCGCCATCCGGAGAGGCGCATCGACCCGTTCAGCCTGCTCTCCATTCCGTCCACGCCCGACGAGCAGCTGGCCGCGGCCCGCTCGTACGCCGCGCATATCGAGCCTGCGGCGGGGGTGCAGCGCGCGCCGGCGCTGGCGCGGCGCGCCGGCGGCCCGCGTATCCGCGTCGGTTACCTCTCGGCGGATTTGCACGCGCATGCCACCGCCTACCTGACCGCCGAGCTGTTCGAGCTGCACGATCGAAGCCGCTTCGAGATCTTCGCGTATTCGTACGGCGCGGACGACGGCTCGCCCATGCGCGCGCGACTGCGCCGGGGGTTCGACCGCTTCGTGGACATCGCTCTCCTCGGCAGCGCGGAGGCGGCGGAGGCCATCCGCCAGGATGGCGTGGACATCCTCGTCGACCTCAAGGGCTATACGACGCACGCGCGTCCCGGCATTCCGGCGCTGCGGCCGGCGCCGGTGCAGGTGAACTGGCTGGGCTATCCCGGGACGATGGGCGCCTCGTTCATCGACTACCTCGTCGGGGATGCCGTGGTGACGCCGCTCGAGCATGCGGCGCACTACAGCGAGAAGCTCGTCCTGCTGCCGGGCAGCTACCAGGCCAACGACCGCAGCCGGCGCGTCGGCCCCACGCCCTCGCGCAAGGCGCTGGGCCTGCCGGAAGAGGCGTTCGTCTTCTGCTCGTTCAACCAGGCCTACAAGATCCTGCCGGAAACCTTCGCGGCATGGATGCGCATCCTCGCCGCGGTGCCGGCGAGCATCCTGTGGCTCTTCGAGTCGAACGCCACCGCGTTCCGCAACCTTCGCGGCGCGGCGGCGGCCGCGGGTATCCAGCCTGATCGTCTCGTCCCGGCTCCCGCGTTGCCGCAGGACCAGCACCTCGGCCGCCTAGCGGCGGCCGATCTGTTCCTCGACACCTGGCCGTACAACGCGCACACCACGGCGAGCGACGCCTTGTGGGGCGGCCTGCCCGTCGTGACCTGGCCTGGCGCAACCTTCGCTTCCCGCGTGGGCGCGAGCCTGCTGGCTGCGGTCGGCCTGCCGGAGCTGATCGCCGAATCTCCCGCGGCGTACGAGCGGATGGCCATCCGCCTGGCGCAAGCGCCGCAGGCGCTTGCCACCGTGCGCGAGAAGCTGCGCGCGAACCGGCGCGGCTCGCTGCTTTACGACGCACCGGCCTTCGCGCGTGCCCTGGAGAAAGCGTACGAGCGCATGGCGGAGCTTGCGCGCGCCGGACGGCCGCCGGAGCACATCGTGGTCCGATGAGCCCGCAAGCGGAGGCGCTCAAGAACGAAGGCAACGCCCGCAAGGCCGCCGGCGACCTGCACGGCGCGCTGCACAAGTATCGCGCCGCGCTCGAGATCGATGCGACGTACACGGCGGCGCTCTACAACCTGGGCGTGACGTGCCGGGAGCTGCGGCAATTCGCCGAATCGGAGGCGGCGTTCCGCCGGCTGCTGGCCCTCGCCCCGGACGACGTCGATGCGCTTTTCAACCTGGCCGCGCTCTTGCGGCAGGGCCAGCGGCTCGACGAGGCCGTGGAGCGCGTGCGACGCGCGCTTGCCTTGGCTCCAGGCGATGCCCGGCTGTGGCTGTATCTCGGGCAGATCGGCATCGAGCGGTACACCGACGAATCGGTCCGCGAGGCGATCGATGCGCTTCGCCGGGCGATCTCGCTGCAGCCCGATCTGGCGGACGCCCATCACCGCCTCGGAGCTGCGCTCGACCTTGATGGGCGGCATGACGACGCCTTGGCTGCGTACGGCCGCGCCGGCGAGCTCGAGCCTTCGAACACTACATATGCAGCGGCGCTTCTCGTGCAGAAGCAGCGCCTTTGCGACTGGCGCGGCCTCGATGCGCTTCATGACCAAGTCCGGCGCGCCGCTGCCGCGGGCTCCGTGCCGCCCGTCGAGCCCTTCGACCTCCTCTCCATACCGTCGACGCGGGCCGAGCAGCTCGCCGCATCGCGCCATTACTCGCGCGCAATCGAGGCTGCAGCGGGGCCGCCACTCGCGGCGGCGGCACACGCGAGCGGCAAACGTTGCC
>JBLNDP010000233.1:0-3566 GCA_050261755.1 Clostridia bacterium | reverse complement strand
CTCAACCCGGTCATGACCTGCGGCGCGCAGCTTGACGAGCTCCTGCGCTTTCACACCCGCCTGGATGCAGGAGAACGGAAGAGCAAGATCCTGCGCCTGCTCGCCGAAGTCGCGCTTCCGGACCCGGAACGCATGCTCGCGTCGTACCCGCACCAGCTATCCGGCGGCCAGCGGCAGCGGGTGATGATCGCGATGGCGCTCCTCCTCGAGCCGGCGCTGCTCATCGCCGACGAGCCGACCACGGCGCTCGACGTCACCACGCAGGCGCAGATCCTGTCCCTCATCGTGCAGCTGCAGAAAAAGCACGGCATGGGCGTGCTCTTCATCACGCACGACTTCGGCGTCGTGGCCGAGATCGCGCACCGCGTCGCGGTCCTGCGGCTCGGGGACCTGGTGGAGCTCGGCGCGCGCGACGAGGTGCTCGCGCGGCCCCGGCACGACTACACGCGCATGCTGATCGGCGCCGTGCCCACCCTCGCGCCGCGGGCGCGCCCGCGCGCGCCGGCAAGCGCGCAGGCGATGCTCGAGGTGAAGGGCCTCTGCAAGACCTATCGGGAGCGCCGCTGGCTCGGCGCGGGCCGCGAAGTCGAGGCGGTACGCGACGTCACGCTCTCGTTGCGCAAGGGAGAGACGCTCGGCATCGTCGGCGAATCGGGCTCCGGGAAGTCCACGGTGGCACGGTGCCTCGTGCGCCTCACCGACCCGTCGGCGGGCGAGATCCGGCTGGACGGCGTCGACCTCGCGCGGCTGCGCGGCGGCGCCCTGCGTCCCATGCGCTCCAGGGTGCAGATCGTCTTCCAGGACCCTTATCGCTCCCTCAACCCCCGGCGCACGATCGGCGAGGCGATCACGGAGGGGCCCCTGAATTTCGGAACGCCGAAGAAGGATGCCTATGAACGGGCGGCCCGGCTGATGGAGCTCGTGCGCATGGATGCGAGCGCCCTCGACCGGTATCCGCACCAGTTCTCGGGCGGCCAGCGCCAGCGCATCTGCATCGCGCGCGCGCTCGCGCTCGATCCGGAGCTCCTTGTGGCGGACGAGCCGGTGTCGGCGCTCGACGTCTCGGTGCAGGCGCAGGTGCTCGCCCTGCTCGAGGAGATCCGCGAGCGGCTGGAGCTCGCCATGGTGTTCATCACGCACGACCTCCGCGTCGCGGCGCAGGTCTGCGACGAGGTCGCGGTGATGAAGCAGGGACGCGTGGTGGAGCACGGCCCCGCGGAGGAGGTGCTCGTGCGCCCGCGCGACCCGTACACGCAGGCGCTCCTCGCGGCGGCGCCGGGCCGGCATTTCGCCTTCGCCGGCGCGTAAACTACGCCTGCCATGGGAGCGCCCGACCCCGCACTGCATGCCGCCTTGGACGCCGCGGCCATCGGCCTGCCCGGCGTGCAGGTGCGCGTCGTCGAGCGCTGCGGCTCGACCAACAGCGAGCTCATGCGCGAGGAGGCGCTGCGCACGCCGGCGCTCCTCGCCGCCGAGGTCCAGACGGCCGGCCGCGGGCGGCGCGGCCGGCGCTGGCACGGCTCGGCCGGCCGCTCGATCACGTTTTCGCTCGCCGCGCGCATTGCCCGGCCGGCGCGCGAGCTCGCCGCGCTGCCGCTCGTGGCCGGGGTGGCCGCCGCGCTCGCCCTGCGCGCCCTCGGCGGGGCGACGATCGGGCTCAAGTGGCCCAACGACCTGGTCGTCGGGGAATCGAAGCTGGGCGGCATCCTTGTCGAGACCCGCGGCGCGGGCCCGGCGCCGCTCGCGGTCATCGGCATCGGCATCAACTACCTCAGGGACGAGTCGATGCAGCGGCGGGTGCGTCGCTCCGTCGCCTCGCTCGACGCCCTCCTCCAGCCCCTGCCTGGCCGCAACGGCGTGATCGGCGCGATCGGCTCCGAGCTCCTGCGCGCGCTGGATCGCTTCGAGCGCGGCGGGCTCGCCGCGTTGCGCGACAGCTGGCTCGCGCTCGACGCCCACGCGGGCCGGCGCCTGCGCGTGCGCCTCGCCGACGGACGCACGGTGAGCGGCCTCGCCGCGGGCCTCGCCGAGGACGGCGGGCTGCAGCTGCGCACGCGCGGCGGCCTGCGCGCCATCCGCGCCGGGCGCGTCGTCGCCTCGAGGCTCGCGGCATGATCCTCGCCATCGACGCCGGCAACTCCCGGGTCAAGTGGGCATGGCTGGAAGCCGTCCCGGACGACCGGGGATGGCCGGAGTCCGAAGCGGCCAAGCCCCTGCGCTGGAGCAGCGTGTCGTCCGTGTCGCTCATCGAGTTCGCGGCGTCGAGCGACCATGTGAACCCCTTCTCCGTCACGCACGAGTCGCCGGAGCGCATCGTCATCTCCAACGTCGCCGGCGAGGGCGCGCACCAGCTGCTCGTCAACTGGACGAGCATCTTCGACGCGGAGACCGTGTGGCTGCACGGCGAGGCGGAGCGCTGCGGGGTGCGCAACCGCTACGAGCGGCCGGAGCAGCTAGGCCCGGACCGCTGGGCCGCGCTCGTCGCCGCCCGCTTCCTGCACCACGGGCCGGCGCTCGTCGTCAATGCCGGCACGGCGACGACCGTCGACATGCTCGCCGCGGACGGCAGCTTCCTCGGCGGCGCCATCCTTCCCGGCGTGGACCTCATGCGCTTCGTGCTCCACGAGCACACCGGCCGCCTGCCGATCCAGCAGGGCGAGTACCGCGAGGCGCCGCGCAACACGATCGACGCCATCGAGACCGGCTGCCGCCACGCGCAGGCCGGCGCGATCGAGCGCATGTACCGCGCGTTCCGCGAGCTCGAGGAGAACCCGCTCTGCCTCGTCTCCGGCGGCGCCGGCGGCGCCCTCATGGACCAGATCGCCGCGCCGCGCCGCTACGTGGAGAACCTGGTGCTCGAGGGCCTCGGCCGCGTCGCGCTCGACGAGCGCGCGCGCGAGGCGGCGCGCAAGAGCCTCAAGATCGTGAAGTAGCAGGCCATGCGCGCGCTTTTCCTCCTGCTCGTCCTCGCCAACGTCGCGTTCTTCGCCTGGACGCGCTTCTACGCTCCCTCGGATGTCGCCGCCGACCCGGCGCCGCTGGCGCGCCAGATCCATCCTGAGAAGCTGCGCGTCGTCGGGACCGGAGAAGCGCCTGCCGCCAGCGCGGCGAAGCCGGCCCCGATCGCCGCGGCAGCACCCGCCGCAACGCTCCCCGCGGCGCCGGCCGTCGCGGCCAGCCCGGGGTCCGCATGCCTGGAATGGGGCAGCTTCACGCTCGCCGACGCGCCGCGCGCCGAGAAGGCCCTCGAGCCGCTCGCGCTGGGCCCGCGCCTCGCGCAGCGCCGCACCGAGGAGACGGCCGGTTGGTGGGTGTTCATCGCGCCCCAGCAGCCCGCCGCCAATGCCCGCCAGGCGGCGCAGAAGAAGGCCTCGGAGCTCAAGGCGCTCAAGGTGGACGACTACTTCATCGTGAGCGACGAAGGGCCCTTGCGCTGGTCGGTCTCGCTCGGCGTCTTCCGTACCGAGGAGGCCGCGCAGGCGCGTCTCGCGGCCCTGCGCGGCCAAGGCGTGCGCAGCGCCCAGGTCGGGCCACGCGAGACCGTGGTTCCCAAGGTATGGCTGCAG
>JBLNDP010000232.1:0-6005 GCA_050261755.1 Clostridia bacterium | reverse complement strand
GCCCTCAAGCGATCGAAGATCGTCTGGAATGCCGAGACCCTCGACCGCTGGCTGGCCAATCCGTCCGCGCTCGTGCCGGGCACAAAGATGGGCTTCTCCGTGCCCGACGCGAAGGATCGCGCCGACCTCATCGCGTACCTGAAGAGCCAGTCGCCGAAGTAGGCCGCCCCGGAGTATCGTTGCGGGCAAGGAGGCTCCATGTCCGCACGGCTGCAGCAGTTCGCGAGGGAATGCCATGACATCCTGAAGGCCGAGCCGGGGCCGGCCGGGCGGCGCAAGATCGCCGCTCGCCTCGAAGGACTGCTCGCCGACCGCAAGTTCCTGGGCGAGAACCTGAGCGACGCCACGCCGGAGCGCCAGGTCCTGTACGAGGACCCCGAGCTCGGCTTCTGCATCCTCGCGCACTCGTACAAGTCGGCGAAGACCTCTCCGCCGCACGACCACGGCCCCTCGTGGGCGATCTACGGCCAGGCGAAGGGCGAGACGAGCATGACCGACTTCGCCCTTCTCGAGGCCGCCACGCCGGAGAAAGCCGGCAAGGCGAAGGCGCTTCGTACCTACAAGCTCACGCCGGGCATGGCGCACGTGTACAACGAAGGCGAGCTGCATTCGCCGCGCCGGGACGGCCCGACGCAGCTCATCCGCCTCGAGGGCATGAACATGGATCGCATTAAGCGGCTCAAGTTCGATGCCGTCTGACGTAGGATCGCGCCCCATGCTGCGACGACTGCTGTTGATCCTCCTGCTCCTCGCACCGGCCGTGGCCCCGGCGCAGGACACGCCGCTTCGCATCGTCCTCGGCTATCCCGCCGGCGCGAGCTCCGACATCCTGACGCGGCTTCTCGCGGAGGAGATGCGCCAGGAGCTGGGCCGCCCGGTGATCGTGGAGAACAAGACCGGCGCCGGCGGCATCGTCGGCACGCAGGCCGTCAAGGATGCGCCGAAGGACGGGAACACCATCCTGCTCACGCCGACCGCCACGATGGCGATCTTCCCGCACTCCTACGGCGCGAACCTTCGCTACGACCCGTTCAAGGACTTCGTTCCCGTGGCGCACGTCGCGGGCTTCCAGCTCGGCCTCGCCGTTGGCGCCGGCGTGCCGGCGAAGACGCTTGCGGAATACGTCGCGCTCGTGAAGAAGGATCCGAAGGCCGGCTACTACGCCTCCGCCGCTGCCGGCAGCATCCCGCACTTCCTTGGCGTGATGTTCGCGAAGGCTGCCGGGATCGACATGGTGCATGTGCCTTATAAGGGGACGGCGCCGGCGCTGCAGGCGCTCGCCGCGGGCGAGATCTCCGCGATCAGCACCGTGGTGGCCGACATCGCCACGCTCGTGAAGTCGGACAAGGCGCGCCTGCTGGCAACCGGCGGCAAGAAGCGCTCGCCCCAATTCCCGGACGTGCCGACCTTCCGCGAAGCCGGCTACGACATCGAAGGCGAAAGCTGGTACGCCCTTTTTGCGCCGGCCGGCGTGCCGAAGGAGGCGCTCGACAAGCTGAGCGCCGCGGCGGTGCAGGCGATGCATAAGCCCGCGCTTCGCCAGCGCGTGGAAGCCATGGGACTCGAGCCGACGGGCCTCGGTCCGGACGAGCTAGGCGCGATCCTCAAGGCGGACTACGACCGCTGGGGCCCCGTGATCCGCGCCTCGGGGTTCAGGCCCAACCAGTAACGCTCAGCGCTCGCGCGCCAGGCGCCGAGCTACCGCCGTCACGGCCTGCGCCATGGCTGCCGCCGCGGGCGTGAGCGGCGCATCGGCGCGCACGTACATGCCGGCGAGCGGGCTGGGTATCTCCTCCTTGACGCGGATGGCCTGGAGGGCTCGGGAAACGAACGAATCGTGCAGGACCTGCGGAATGACAAGGCCGAGGCAATCCGTCTTCGCCAGGATGGACAGCGCCGTGGCGAACGACTCGCATTGCACGATCCCTTGCGGCATGGGCGTGCCGGCCGCGGCGAACGCCTTCTCCAGCATGGCGCCGCTACCTGGCGGGAAGAACATGAGCCACTGCGCCCCCGCGAGCTGGGCGAGCGACGTCGCGCCGGCCAGCGGATGGCCGCGGCGCGCGGCGACGATCAATTGCTGCTTGTAGAGCGGCCGGAAGCGCAGCGCCGGATCCAGGCCGTGCGCGGGGCGCATGCCGATGCAGAAGTCGAGCGTTTCATCGCGCACGAGCGGCAAGAGCGCCGTCGGCACCCCTTCGACGACGCGCACCCGTGCTTGCGGGAAGCGCCGGCGGAACTGCTGCAGTGCCTCGGGGACGATGAGCATCGACCCTTGCGGCGCGGCGCCGAATGCCACGGCTCCCTGGGCGCCGCCGCGGAAGGCGTCCAGGTCGTCCTGGGTCTTGCGCAGCTCCGTGCGGATGACGCTCGCACGGGCGAGGAAGGTCCGGCCCGCAGCGGTGAGTGCCGTGCCGCGCGCATTACGTTCGAGGAGACGCACGTGGAGCTCCGCTTCCAGCTGCCGGAGGCTCTTGGTCATCGCCGGCTGCGAGATGCCGGCTCGCCGGGCTCCGGCGCGCAGGCTGCCGGCTTCAACCGCAGCGAGGAAGTGCTCGATTTGCGCGAGGCGCATGCCTATAACCAGGAGTTATCGAAGTGCTCGGCGCGCTATCTTACCGGCGCGCGGCGATCGTGGTGTAGTGCCTGCGCAAGGAGAAATCGCAGATGCGCAAGACAGTCGCAGGGCTTTTCTGGGTCGCGCTCATGGCCGGTCTCGGCCCGGCGCACGGGCAGGGTGGCCAGCCGGTAAGGATCATCGCCTCGGCTCCGCCCGGGACGCCGGTCGACATCCGCGCCCGATGGGTGGCCGAAAAGCTCACGCCGGCCCTCGGCGTGCCAGTGATCGTCGAGAACAAGCCAGGCGCCGGGGGCAACATCGGCCTGCAGGCGGCGGCGAGGAGCGCGCCGGACGGCAAGACGTTCGTCATCGTCCACCAGGGAACGATCGCCATCAATCCGCACCTGTACCAGCATGCCGGCTACGATCCGATCGCCGATTTCGCGCCGATCACCGACCTCATGGAGTCGCCTCTGGTGCTCGCCGTGCCCGCGAATTCGCCGGCGCACGACGTCGCCGAGCTCGTTCGCATGGCGAAGGAGAACCCCGGCCGCCTTTCGTACGGATCGTCGGGCGTCGGCACGCCGCCGCACATGGCGGCGGCGCTTTTCTGCCGCGCGGCCGGCGTAGACATCGTCCATGTGCCCTACAAGGGCGCCTCCGCGTCGCTGGCCGACCTTTTGGCCGGCCGAGTCGCCTTCACCATCGACTCGCTAGCCGTGCACGGTCCGCACATCAAGTCCGGGCGGCTGCGCGCCCTTGCCGTGACGAGCCGGCAGCGGCTGGCGGAGCTTCCCGACGTCCCTACGCTCTCGCAATCGGGCCTTGCGGGCTATGACTACGCTTCCTGGATGGGCGTTGCGGCGCCCGCGCGCACGCCGCCTGCGGTGATCAAGCAAGTCCACGACATCCTCGTCCAGGCGTTGGAGACGCCGGAGGCGCGGGCCTGGTTCGCGGCCCAGGGCGGCATGGTCGTCGGCGACACGCCGGAGCACTTCGCGGCTTTCATTCGCGCGGAATACGCGAAGTGGGGCGAGGTGATTCGCGAGGCCGGTATCCACGCCGAGTGAGCACCGGCGCGGTGGCCCTCTGCTAACCTTGGCCCAATGCCCGCGGCGCAGCGCCCGAACTTCGTTTTCATCCTCGCCGACGACCTCGGCCACGCGGACCTCGGCTGCTACGGCGGCCGGCCGCCGTCCTGCTCGCCGGTGCTCGACCGGATGGCGGCACAGGGCCTGCGGTTCACCGACGCGTACGCCAACTCGGCGGTCTGCTCGCCGACGCGCTTCGCCCTGATGACCGGGCGCTACCAGTACCGGCTGCGCGGCGCCGCCGAGGAGCCGCTGGGCGGCTGGGCGCGCGGCAGCATGGTGCTGGGGCTGCCGCCCGAGCATCCGACGCTGCCCTCGCTGCTGCGCGACGCGGGCTATGCCACGGCGCTCGTCGGCAAATGGCACCTCGGCTTTCCGCCTGCCTTCGGGCCGCTGAAGAGCGGCTACCAGGAGTTCTTCGGCGTGCACCACGGGGGCGTCGACTACTTCTCTCATTGCGATCCGCAGGGCCGCCACGACCTTCACGAGGGCGAGGACGAGGTCCACAAGCACGGCTATCTGACGGACCTGCTGACGGAACGCGGAATTGAATTCATAGAAAGAAAAAAGAAAGGCCCGTTCCTTCTCTCTCTCCACTACACGGCGCCGCACTGGCCCTGGGAGACGCGCTCCGACGAGGCGGAATCCAAGCGCATCCATGGGTCGATCTACCACGTGGACGGCGGCTCGGTGGACACCTACCGCACCATGATCCACCACATGGACGAGGGGATCGGCAAGGTCCTCGCGGCGCTCGAGCGCGCGGGCGTCGCGGACAATAGCCTGGTCGTCTTCACGAGCGACAACGGCGGCGAGCGCTTCTCGGACAACTGGCCGCTCTTCGGCAGCAAGATGGATCTCCTCGAGGGCGGCATCCGCGTGCCGCTTATCGCCCGCTGGCCGGCGAAGGCGCGGCCGGCCGTGACCAGCCAGCTGGCGATCACCATGGACTGGATGCCGACCTTCCTTGCCGCCGCAGGCATCCCCGCCGATCCCGGCTATCCGCTCGACGGCGTCGACCTTTTCCGCAAGCAGGCCGGCGATCGCGAGCTCTTCTGGCGCACGAAGTACCGCAGCCAGAAGGCCATGCGCGCCGGCCGCTACAAGTACCTGTCGATGGAAGGCAACGAGTTCCTCTTCGACCTGGCAAAAGACACGCGCGAGCGGGCCAACCTCGCGCGCCGCGAGCCCGAGCGCCTGGCGGCGATGCGCGAGCGCTTCGCGGCCTGGGAGGCCACCATGCCGCCCGTTCCCGAGGATGCCAAGGTGTCCGCCCCGGACAAGGATCGAAACACATTCGCACTTCCCTAGGAGGCTTCAGTGCTGAAAGGTAAACGCGCCCTCGTCACCGGCTCGACGAGCGGCATCGGGCTGGGCATCGCCCGCGCGCTCGCCGCGCAGGGCGCCCAGGTCATGGTCAACGGCTTCGGCGACGAGGCGACGCTGGCAGCGCTCAAGAAAGAATTTCCGGCCTACAGCGCCGCCGACATGTCGAAGCCTGAGCAGATACGCGCCATGGTGGGGGAAGCAACGAAGGTTCTCGGCGGCGTGGACATCCTCGTCAACAACGCGGGCATCCAGCACACCGCCTCGATCGAGGACTTTCCCGCGGACCGCTGGGACGCCATCCTCGCCATCAACCTCTCGTCCAACTTCCACGCGATCGCCGCGGCGCTCCCGCAGATGCGCAGCCGCAATTGGGGCCGCATCATCAACATCGCCTCGACGCACGGCCTGGTGGCGTCGGTGCAGAAGGTGGCCTACGTGGCGGCCAAGCACGGCGTCATCGGCCTCACCAAGGTGGTGGCGCTCGAGACGGCGACGACCGGCATCACCTGCAACGCCATCTGCCCGGGCTGGGTGCTGACGCCCCTGGTGCAGAAGCAGGTCGACGACTGGGCGGCGCGCGAGAAGATCTCGAACGACAAAGCCAAGGAAGCGCTCTTGTCCGAGAAGCAGCCGTCCAAACAATTTGTCACGCCTGAACAAATTGGCGGCCTGGCCGTGTTCCTGTGCTCGCCGGCGGCGGATCAGATCCGCGGCGTCGCCTACTCGATCGACGGAGGCTGGACAGCGCAGTAGCGCCACACCACATAGGTAACGTGGGGAGGACCACAGCCGCCCAGGCCACCAAGGAAGGGGGCCCCCAACGAAGGCGCCTATGAACGTATTGATCCTCGGGGCCGGCAGCGTCGGGACCACCATCGCCCAGATGCTCCTGGGCACGGGCGATTACGACGTGGTCATCGCCGATCAGGACGCCGCCAGCCTCGCGCGGCTTCCCGCCGCCGTGGCCAGCCTCACGATCGACGCCTCCGACGAAGACGCGGTGCGCCAGGCGCTGAGCGGCCGCG
>JBLNDP010000231.1:0-2938 GCA_050261755.1 Clostridia bacterium | reverse complement strand
GCGCGCCTCGCCTTGAACTTCGCGACCATCTGTTCGCGCTTCTGCTGTCTCAACTTGACTGCGAGCTTGGCCATGCGGTCTCTCTCGTTTAGTTCTGCCGGAACGGGAAGCGGAACGCCGCGAGCAGCGCGCGCGCCTCGTCGTTGGTCTTGGCGGAAGTCGTGATGGCGATGTCCATGCCCCGGAGCGCGTCGATCTTGTCGTACTCGATCTCCGGGAAGATGATCTGCTCGCGCAGGCCGAGGCTGTAGTTGCCCCGGCCGTCGAAGGCGCGGTTCGACACGCCGCGGAAGTCGCGGATGCGCGGCATGGCGATGTTCACCAGCCGGTCGAGGAACTCGTACATGCGCGCCCCGCGCAAGGTGACCATGCAGCCCACCGGGAAGCCGGCGCGGACCTTGAAGTTGGCGATGGACTTGCGCGCCTTGGTGACCACCGGCTTCTGGCCGGCGATGCGCGTCATGTCGGCCACCGCGTTGTCCAGCACCTTCTTGTCGTTCACCGTCTCGCCGACGCCCATGTTGACGGTGATCTTCTTGATGCGCGGCACCTGCATGACGGTCTTGTAGCCGAACTTCTGCATGAGCTCGGGAACGACCTTGTCCTTGTAGTGCGTCGCGAGGCGGGGCGTCGGGCCCTTTTCCTCGGCACCGGTCGCCGGGCCGGCGACGGCCTTTTCTTTCCTGGGCGATTCCTTCTTCGCCGCCTGCTTGGCCTGCACGGCATCCTTCTGCGCCTGCTGGGCCTTCGCGTCCTTCTTGTCGTCCTTCTCTTTTGCCATGGCTAGACGTCCACCTGTTCGCCGTTGCCCTTGAACACCCGCACGCGGCGGCCGTCGTCCATCGCCTTGATGCCGGCGCGGTCGGCCTTCTTGGTCGCGGGGTTGAAGAGCGCGACGTTGGAGATATGGATCGGCTTGTCGAGGTCGACGATGCCGCCGGTCTGACCCTTCATGGGATTCGGCCGCTGGTGCTTCTTGACGCGGTTCACGCCTTCGACCACGACGTGCTCGGCGCCGGCGCGGCGCAGCACCGTGCCGCGCTTGCCCTTGTCGCGGCCGGCGATGACGACGACCTCGTCGCCTTTCTTGATCTTCTGCATCAGAGCACCTCGGGGGCGAGCGAGACGATCTTCATGAAGCGCTCGGTGCGCAGCTCGCGCGTGACCGGGCCGAAGATGCGGGTGCCGATCGGCTCGAACTTGGGGTTGAGCAGCACCGCGGCGTTGCGGTCGAAGCGGATCAGCGAGCCGTCGGCGCGGCGCACGCCCTTCGCGGTGCGCACGACCACGGCGTCGTAGATCTCGCCCTTCTTCACGCGACCGCGCGGGGCGCAGTCCTTCACGCTGACCTTGATTAGGTCGCCGATCGAGGCGTAGCGGCGCTTCGAGCCGCCCATCACCTTGATGCACATCACGGCGCGCGCGCCGGTGTTGTCGGCGACGTCCAACACTGTCTGCATCTGAATCATGTTTTTTCTCCAACTCCAACTTGCCGGCACCCTGCCGGCAGTCTTGGACCCCTAGGTCGGGGACCGGCATTCTACCTCAAACCGCCCTGGATTTCTCCACTAGGCGCGTCACTTTCCACGACTTCGTCTTGGAGATCGGCCGGCATTCGGCGATCTCCACGAGGTCGCCGTCCGCGAACTCGCCGCTCTCCACGTGCGCGTGGTACTTCTTCGAGCGGGTGATCGTCTTGCCCATCAGGGAGTCGCGCACGCGCCGCTCGACGCGCACCACGACCGTCTTCGCCATTTTGGTGCTCGTCACGCGCCCCACCAGCTTGCGCTGGTTCTTGGCGGGTGCCGCCTGTTCCGTCGCCGTCGCGTTCATTTAGCCGCCTTCTCTTTCATGATCGTCTTGACGCGCGCGATGTCGCGCTTGGTCTTTTTCAGCTGGCTCGTGTTGGACAGCTGCTGGGTCGCCACCTGCATGCGCAGGCCGAACTGGGCCTTGAGGAGGCTCTCCAGCTCCTTTTGCAGCTCGTCGGCGTTCTTGCCGCGCAGTTCGCTCGCCTTCATGTCAGCCTCCCAGCATCCGTTGCACGACGATGGTGCGGAAGGGCAGCTTCGCCGCGGCGAGCGCGAAAGCCTCCTTCGCCAGGCCCTCGGTGACCCCGTCCATCTCGAACAGCACCTTGCCGGGCTGGATCTCCGCGACGAAATACTCGGGGTTGCCCTTGCCGTTGCCCATGCGGACTTCCGCCGGCTTCGAGGAGATGGGCTTGTCCGGGAAAACGCGGATCCAGATGCGGCCGCCGCGCTTGATGTGGCGCGACATCGCCCGCCGCGCCGCCTCGAGCTGGCGCGCCGTGAGGCGGCCGCGCGTCACGGCCTTCAGGCCGTGCTCGCCGAACGACACCTTGTTGCCGCGCGTGGCGACGCCGGTGTTCCGGCCCTTCTGCTGCTTGCGGTACTTCGTTCTTGCGGGTTGAAGCATGGCTATTCCTTCGGCTCGCCCTTGGGCTCGGGCTTGGTCTCGCCGCCTTCAGGCTTCTCGAGCTTCTTCGCCTTCTTGACGGTGGTTTTCGGCGCGGCTGCGCCTTCTTTCTTGGGTGCCGCTCTGGCGCCTTCGCCGCGCGGCTTCGCCGGCCGCTTGGCGCCAGGCTTGGGCACAGGCCTCTTGGCGCGCTTGGGCTCGGCCGGCGCGGCCTCGGGCTGCGCCGCAGGCGCCGCGGCGCCGGCAGCGCCGGGCAGCGCGGCCTGCGCTTCGCCCTTCGGCATGACCTCGCCCTTGTACACCCAGACCTTGATGCCGATTACGCCGTACGTGGTCTTCGCTTCGCCGAGGCCGTAGTCGATGTCGGCACGCAGCGTATGCAGCGGAACGCGGCCTTCCCGGTACCACTCTGTGCGCGCGATCTCGATGCCGTTCAGCCGGCCGGAGCTCATGATCTTGATGCCCTGCGCGCCCAGGCGCATCGCGTTCTGCATCGCGC
>JBLNDP010000230.1:0-7976 GCA_050261755.1 Clostridia bacterium | reverse complement strand
CTTCGCTTCGCCCGCGCCGGTGGAGGCGCCGGCGGGCGCGATCGCCCGGCCGACGGCGAGGGGGGTCGCGCCGCGGCCGACGACCACCTCCGCCTCGACCGTCGGCCGGCCGCGCGAGTCCCAGACCTGCCGGCCTTTTACGGCAAGGATCTTTGCCATGCGTCGCGGACCGCGGAAAGCGAGGAGGGTGGCTCGAGGAGGAGCGGCCGCGCGACGCGCCGGACGATCTCCTTGGGGGCTTCGTCGACCAGGTATTAGACCGGCGACTTGCCGTCCACGCGGGCGAGGAGCAGCCCGGGGAGCAGCGCCGCCGCGCGGCTTTCGAGGACGTCGCGCCCTTCCCACGAGATCTTTTCCCGATAGGAGGCGAAGAGGCTGTCGAAGCAGTCGAGGAACCGGGAAGCGGCGGCGGGCGCCCAGAGGCACTTGAGCAGCATGTGGTTCAGGCAGAAGGCGAGGTCGAAGGCCGGGTCCCCGTACCAGGCGCATTCGGCGTCGAGGAACACCGGTCCTCCAGGGCCGGCGAGGATGTTCTTGGGGCTCACGTCGCCGTGGACGAGGCAAAGCTTCGTCTTCCTCGTCACTTCAATGAGCTTCGACAATCGAGCGGCCAGGTCCGGATGCCGCGAAGCCGTGGCGGCCAGGTAGGGCTCGAGCCGGATGGCGTAAAAAATTTGATCTGTGGCAAACGCGTCGCGCACTTCCGGACGCCCGGCCGTCGCGCCGTGGATCGTGGCGAGCGCCGAGCCGACCGACGCCGCGAAGGCGCTGTCCGCCTCGCCCCGGCGCAGCAGCTCCTTCCAGACCGGGTGGCGCGCGGGGTCGAGGAACTCCATCGCCAGGAAGCCGTTCGCCTGGGCGAGCGCGCGCGGCACGGCGCGCGGGGCGGCGCGGCCCGCGGTGCGCAGCCACTCGTACTCGTAGCGGTTGCGCTCCACCGGCGCCTCCCAGACCTGCGCGACGCGCAGGCGCGGCAGCGCGCGCTTGACGCAGACCGGGCCGCCGGAAAGCTCGACGCGCCAGATGTCGGATGAAACACCGCCGGAGAGCGGCGCCGCGCGAGGATGCTCGCCGGGGCCCGCCAGCCCGGCCGCGCGCAGGAACTCCTCCACCTCGCTAGGGAGCAAGGCGCCGAAGCGCCCAGGGACCGTCGCCCGGGCGGCGCGTGTAGAGCAGCCGGTCGTGCAGGCGGTCGGCGCGTCCTTGCCAGAACTCGATGCTGGCGGGCTTCACGCAGTACCCGCCCCAGTGGGGCGGCCGCGGCGGCCGATCGCCGTATCGCGTTTTCGCCTCTTCCATCGATTTCTCGAGGGAAGAGCGGGAAGCCACCGGCTCGCTCTGGGCCGAAGCCCATGCGGAGAGCCGGGCGCCGAGCGGCCGGCTGTCGTAGTAGGCATCGGCCTGCGGGGCGGCCACCTTCGCGACGGAGCCCTCGATCCGCACCTGCCGCTCGAGCTCCGCCCAGACGAAGACCAGGCATGCCGCGGGGCGGGCGTCGAGCTCCCGACCCTTGCGGCTTTGAAAGTTCGTGTAGAAGACGAAGCCGCCGTCCTCGACGCCCTTGAGGAGCACGATGCGCGCGGACGGTGCACCGCTCGAGGTCACGGTGGCGAGCGTCATCGCGTTCGGGAGCGGCACGCCGGCCTGCAGCGCTTCCTCAAACCATCTCTCGAACTGCTTGATCGGATTGGCATCCGCGTCCGCTTCCGAGAGGCCGGCGCGCATGTATTCCCGTCTCAGGTCGGCGATGTTCACGCCCGTTCATTCTAGGGCGAATTTCCAACGCCCGAGGGAAAAGGCACCGTTTTCCCTATGAAAATCGTTGACACGCCTCGCGGGATTCGGCATCTTTCGCTCACCGCAGCAGCAGGCGGCGAGAATCCGGGAGCAGAATTCGCAGTCCAATCGCAGCACCAGAAGCTCAGAACGTTCAGAGGAGAACTGAAGATGGCGAAGAAGAAGGCGAAGAAGAGCGCGGGCAAGAAACGCAAGCCAAACGCGGCGTTCATGAAGCCGATGACGCCCGACTCGACTCTCGCGGCGGTGATCGGCTCCAACGGCATGCCGCGCACCGAGGTGACGAAGAAGATCTGGGCCTACATCAAGCGCAACGGCCTGCAGGACAAGAAGAACCGTCGCAACATCAACGCCGACGACAAGCTCAAGGCGGTGTTCGGCGGCAAGTCGCAGGTCTCGATGTTCGAGATGACCAAGCTGGTCTCGAAGCACCTGAAATAACAGAAAACGCTCAGGGAAAGTAAAAAGGCCGGGCTCGCCCGGCCTTTTTATTTGTGGTACGAGCTGACGAGGTCGACCTCGTTTTTCGAGCCGAGGACGACGGCGACCCGCTGGTGCAGCCCCTTGGGCTGGATGTCCAGGATCCGGGTCTTCCCGTCGGTTGCCGCCCCGCCCGCCTGCTCGACGATGAAGGACATCGGATTCGCCTCGTACATGAGGCGCAGGCGGCCTTCCTTGTTCTTCGCGTCGCGCGGGTACATGAAGATGCCGCCGCGCGAGAGGACGCGGAAGACGTCGGCGACCATCGAGGCCACCCAGCGCATGTTGAAGTCCTTGCCGCGGACGCCTTCCTTGCCGGCCAGGCACTCGTCGATGTAGCGCCTCACCGGCGCCTCCCAGCGGCGCTGATTGGACACGTTGATGGCGAATTCCTGCGTGTCCGCCGGGATCTTGATCTCGGGGTGGGTCAGGACGAAGGTGTACGTCTCCCGGTCGAGGGTGAACCCGTGGGCGCCGTCGCCGACCGTGAGGACCAGGACCGTGGTGGGGCCGTAGACCGCGAAGCCGGCCGCGACCTGCTCGCGCCCGGGCTGCAGGAACGCCTTCTCGTTCGGCTCGCAATAGGCGCCGGCGTCGGTCTTCGGGCAGCGCAGGATGGAGAAAATCGTGCCGACGGAGATGTTGACGTCGATGTTCGACGAGCCGTCGAGCGGGTCGAAGAGCAGGAGGTACTCGCCGCGCGGGAAGTGCGTGGGGATGGGGCGCGGGTCGTCCATTTCCTCGGAGGCGAGCGCGGCGAGGTTGCCGCCCCATTCGTTCGCCTCGAGCAGGATCTCGTTGGACAGCACGTCGAGCTTCTTCTGCACCTCGCCCTGGACGTTCGTCGTCTCGAGGGAGCCGTGGCCGTCGGCGAGCGCGCCCTTGTTCACGCGCGTGCTGATCGCCTTGCAGGCGCGGGCGATGGTCTCGATCAGCAGGCGCAGGTCGGCGTTGATCTTGCCGCCGTGCTGCCGGCCCACCAGGAACTGCGTCAGCGTCACACGTCTTGCCATGGCGCGGGATTCTACTGTGCGCGGGAGCGCTTTCTCGCGTACAGGGCGCCGCCGAGGAGAAATACCGCGAGCAGCGCGAACACCGGCCCCATGCCGAGCGCGCCGGCGAGCGCGCCGGAGCCCAGCGGGATCATGGTCTGGCTGGCGTTGATCATGGTGGTGCGCACGCCCACCGCCTCGCTCTGGCGCCCCGGCGGAGCCGCCTCGTAGAGGAGCGACATGATCACCGGCTGGGCGCAGCCCAGGCCGAGGCCGAGGAGGAAGGAAAGCGCCATGAGGAGCGTCGTGCTCGCGACGAACGGGAAGAGGGCGTAGCTCGTCCCGGCGATGGTCATGGCGGCGATGATGATGACCCACTGGCGGACCCGGCGGATCAGCACGCGCATGGCGAGCCGCACGACGAAGGTGGCGACGGCGAAGGTCGCCATGACGATGCCGATCGCGCCCGCCGTCAGGCCCACGTTCGCTCCATAGAGCGGCATGAGGAACGAGTAGAGGTCCCAGCCCATCGCCAGGATGCCGCTGACGATGAAGGCATTTCGCAACCCGGCGACGCGGAAGAGGTCGTGCAGCCGGTGCTCGCTCGAGCCGGGGTGGCGCTCGGGGCGGGGCAGGGGCCGGCGCCGCCGCCAGAGCAGGAACCCCGCGAGGGCGGGGAAGAAGGCGAGGATGAGGAAGGCCGTCGCGTGCCCGAGCCCTTCGATCGCGAAGCCGGCAACCAGGGGGCCGACGGAGCCGGAAATCGAGAACCCGAGCGCGAGCCAGGCGAAGTTCATCGGCCGCTGCTCCGGGCCGCCGTGCGCGCCGAAGACGCTGTTCATGCCGATGTGGACGAACATGAACGAAAGGCCGAGGAGCGTGCTGGAAAAGAACAGCGCCTCGATCCGCGGCACGAAGAAGGGCAGAACTGTCCCCACCGCCAGCCCGCCGAACGCGGCGAGCAGCGGGCCGCGCGGGCCGACGCGGTCGATCAGCCGGCCGGCGGTCACCGAAAGAAGCATCGGCAGGGCGGCGAAGAGCGCCATGACCACGCCGACGGTCACCGGCGAGGCGCCCAGGCGAAGGGCGAAGAGCGACGTGGTCATCCGCGCCCCGACGAAGGCGAGGTGGCCGAGGACGTTCAGCGCGACGAAGTAGAAGATCTCCATCGCCTGGCGAGCAACGCATCCATTTGCCCGCCTGATTCTAGTTTTTTGCAGCGGCCTACTGCTGCCGCTGGAGCGCCGCTATGCGAACCTCGATGGGCGGGTGCGTGGCGAAGAGCTGGAAGAGGCGGGAATCGCTGTTGATGCCGAAGGCCTTGACCGCGTCCGGCAGGCCGCCCGACTCGAGGCCGCCGAGGCGGCGCAGGGCGGCGATCATGGGCTGCGGCCCGAGCAGGCGCGCGGAGCCCGCGTCGGCGCGGAACTCGCGGTAGCGCGAGAACCAGGCGACGATGAGCGAGGCGAGGATGCCGAAGAGCACCTGGCAGATCATGGCCGTGACGTAGAAGCCGGGGCCGACGCCGCGTTCCGTGCGGAACACCGCCTTGTCGACCACCATGCCCACGATGCGCGAGAGGAAGATGACGAAGGTGTTCAGCACGCCCTGGATCAGGGTGAGCGTCACCATGTCGCCGTTCGAGACGTGCGTGATCTCGTGGCCGAGCACCGCCTCGACCTCCTCGCGGCTCATGGTATCGAGGAGGCCGGTGGAGACGGCGACGAGCGAGTCGTTCTTGAAGGCGCCGGTGGCGAAGGCGTTCGGCGGGCCCTCGTAGATCGCCACCTCGGGATGGCCGATGCCCGCCTCGTCGGCGAGCTTGTGCACCGTCTGAACCAGCCAGCCCTGGGTCGTGCCTTCGGAGCCGTCGATCGTCTGGGCGCCGACCGACATCTTCGCGATGAACTTCGACATCAGCAGCGAGATGAACGCGCCGCCGAAGCCCATCAGGACCGACAGAATCAGCAGGCTGCCGAAGTTGATGCCGTTGGCGGCGACCCAGCGGTCGACCCCCAGGACGCTCGCCACGACCGAGAGCAGCAGCACGACCGCGAAGTTGGTGGCGACGAGCAGCAGGATGCGCTTCATCGATTGTTCTCCTTTATGGGGGCCTACGTGGAGGCGCGCGACCCGCTTTTCAAGATCGCCCGGGCTCCCTTCTCCGCTATGACATAGGTCGGGGCGTTGGTGTTCCCCGACGTGATGCGCGGCATGACGGAGGCATCGACGACGCGCAGGCGGTTCAGCCCGCGCACGCGCAGCTCGTCGTCCACGACCGCCATCGCATCGTTGCCCATCTTGCAGGTGCCGACCGGGTGGAAGATGGTCGTGCCGAGCTCTCCAGCGGCTTTTTCCAAATCTTGATCCTCATGGACGGCAGTGCCTGGGCGATATTCCTCCGGCTCGTACTTCGCCAATGCTTTGGAGGCCATGATGCGACGGGTGAAGCGGATACCGTCCACGGCGACTTTCCGGTCGTCGTTGGTCGCGAGGTAATTCAGCTTGATCTCCGGGTAGTCGGAAGGCCGCGCCGACTTGATGCGCACCCAGCCGCGGGAAGAGGGGCGCAGGTTGCACACGCTCGGCGTGATCGCGGGGAAGCTGTGCAGCGGGTCGCCGAACTTGTCGAGCGAGAGCGGCTGCAGGTGCCACTCGATGTTCGGCGTCGGTTGCGAAGGGTCGCTTTTCGCGAAGGCGCCGGCCTGCGACGGCGGCATGGTGAGCGGGCCCGTGCGGAAGAGCGCGTATTCGGCCGCCATCGCCGCCTTGCCCCACCAGCTGTTCGCGATGCCATTCAGGGTCTTCGCGTTCCTCACCTTGTACTGGAGCCGGATCTGGAGGTGGTCGTGCAGGTTCTCTCCGACTCCCGGCAGGTGGTGCACCACCGGGATTTGATGATTCCTCAGCAGCTCCTCGTTTCCCACTCCCGACAGCTGCAGGATCTGCGGTGAGCCGATCGCTCCCGCCGACAGTATGGTTTCGCGCTCCGCTTTTACTTGATATGTCTTTTTCTGGTGGAGGAACTGAAGGCCGACGCAGTCTCTCCCAGAGAAGTCCAGATTGAGAACCGAAGCGTCGGTCAGCACGGTCAAGTTTGAACGGTGCATTACCGGGCGCAGGAAGGCGTTCGTGGCGCTCCAGCGGCGGCCGCGGCGCTGGTTCACCTGGAAGTAGGCGCAGCCGAAGTTGTCGCCCTGGTTGAAGCAGGTGATCTTCGGGATGCCGCATTCGGCCGCGGCCTCGCGCCAGGCGTCGAGGATTTCCCAGTGCACGCGCGGGTTCTCGACGCGCAGCTCGCCGCCCGCGCCGTAGCCGTCGACCGCGCCGCCCTCGTAGTCTTCCAGCGACCGGAAGATCTCCACCACGTCGTTCCACGCCCAGCCGCGGTTGCCCAGGGAGGACCAGTGGTCCCAGTCCTCGCGCTGGCCGCGCATGTGGATCATGGCGTTGATCGAGGAGCAGCCGCCGAGCACGCGGCCGCGCGCGTAGTGGATCGAGCGCCCAGCGAGGTGCTCGTCCGGCTCGGTGCGGTAGCACCAGTCCGTGCGCGGGTTGGCGATGGTGTAGAGGTAGCCCACCGGGATCGGGATCCAGAAGTGGTCGTCCTTCCCGCCCGCCTCGAGCAGCAGGACTCGTGCGGCCGGGTCCCGCGAGAGGCGGTTCGCCAGCAGGCAGCCGGCGCTGCCGCCGCCGACGATCACGTAGTCGTAGATGCCGAGCGATTCGGCCATGCGCGGCGAATTGTAGCGAGGCGAGAAGGGTCATGAATCCGCCGCCGCGATGCGCGCGTAGATGACGGGTGCAATGGAGCACAAACCCGACATCCAGAAAGGGAATAGAAAATGGAGACCAGAAGCAACCTGATCGTTCCGTCGCGCCGCCGCTTCCTCGGCACGGCGACCCTCTCCGCGGCGGCGGTGGCGCTGCTTGCGGGCAACGACGTGCTCGCCGCGAGCCACGCGGGCGCCAAGATGGGCTCGAGCCACGACGCGGACATCCTCAATGTCGCGCTTGGCCTCGAGTGGGAAGGCATCAACGCCTACCAGCTGGGCGCGCAGAGCGGGCTGCTGCAGAAGCCGCTCCTGGACGTCGCGGTGCGTTTCCAGGACGACCACAAGCAGCACGCCGACACGCTGATCGGCGCCATCCGCAAGCTCGGCGGCAAGCCGGTGGAAGCCAAGCCGCTGGCGGAGTACGCCAAGGCGCTCAAGGCCGACACGCTCAAGACGCAGAACGACGTGCTCGACCTCGCCGCGCGCCTGGAGCTCGGCGCGACGAACGCCTACCTGGGCGTGATCCCCTCGTTCAAGGAGAAGTCGCTCGCGCAGGTCGCCGGGCGGCTCGCTTCCGACGAGACCATGCACTGGTCGCTGCTCAACAACGCGCTCGGCCGGCCGCTGCCCAAGGGCGGCATGCCCTTCGGCGCCTGAGCCGAGATGAGGTTCTCCTCGAACCTCGCCACCACCGTCCTCCTCGCGGGGGCGGTGGTGTGCGGCGCCGCGCGCGCCGCGGACGCGGCGCGCGGAAAAGAGCTCTACGAGAGCCGCTGCATCGGCTGCCACTCGATCGACGCGAACCGCGTAGGCCCCGCGCACAAGGGCGTCTACGGCCGCAAGGCGGGCGCGGTGGCGGACTACGATTATTCGCCGGCCCTCAAGCGCTCGAAGATCGTCTGGAACGCCAAGAGCCTCGATCGCTGGCTGG
>JBLNDP010000229.1:0-8987 GCA_050261755.1 Clostridia bacterium | reverse complement strand
ACCAGGTCGAGGCGGCCTTGCGCTGCGGGACGATCACTTTCTTCACGCCGAGTTCCCGGGCGAACACCGCGGCATGCGCCGGGCCGGCGCCGCCGAACGCGAAGAGGACGAACTCGCGCGGGTCGAAGCCTTTCTCCACCGTCACCTTGCGGATCACGTCCGCCATGTGGAACTCGACGATGCGGCAGATGCCGGCGGCGCATTCGACGGCCGACAGGCCGATTTTCTTTCCAAGATCTTCGATGGAAGAAGAAGCAGCTGCCTTGTCCAACTTCATCCGGCCGCCGGCGAAGTTGTCGGGGTCGAGGTAGCCGAGCACGAGCTGCGCGTCGGTCACGGTCGGCACGGTGCCGCCGCGGCTGTAGCAGACGGGGCCCGGGAAGGCGCCCGCGCTGTCCGGGCCGACGGTCAGCGTGCGGCTCTCGGGATGGGCGCGCGCGAGGCTGCCGCCGCCGGAGCCGATCGCCTGCAGGTCGATCTTCGGCAGGAAGTACTCGTACTGGTCGGTGTTTGTGATGAAGGAGTAGGCGGGCTTCGCGTCGTGGATGATCGCCACGTCGAACGACGTGCCGCCCATGTCGGTGGTGATGACGTTCTTCTCGCCCATGGCCGCGCCGAGGAAGAGCGACGCCGTCACGCCCGAGACCGGGCCCGAGTCGAGGGTGAGCAGGGGCGCCTCGCCGGCGCGCTCGACCGGCACCGTCCCGCCTCCGCACTGGGTGATCTGGAGTCCATGCCGATAGCCCAGCCCGCGAAGCGAGGAATCCAGTTTCCTGAGATATCCCTCCATGATGGGGCCGAGGTAGGCGTTCAGCGCCGTGGCGGTGACGCGCTCGTACTCGCCCCACTTGGGCGCGATGTCGACCGAGCAGGTGACAAAGATGTGCGGAGCCAGCTTCTCGACGAGTTGTCTTACGAGAAATTCATGTTGCGGGTTGCGGAACGACCAGAGGAAGCAGATGGCGATGGCCTGCACGCCCTCGGCGATCAGCTCGCGGATCGCCTGTTCCGCTTCGGCTTCGTTCAAGGAGACGACGACTTCGCCGAAGCAATCGACGCGCTCGGAGATGCCCCTGATGAGGCGCTTGGGGACGATCGGCGCGGGCTTCGAGGTCTCCGGGAAATGCACCACCTTGCGGATCTCGCGGCCGCCGTAGCCCCGCGAGCCGCGCATGATGTGGATGGCATCCTCGTGGCCGCGCGTGGTGATGAGGCCGACCTTCGCGCCGCGCTTCTGGATGATGGTGTTCGTGCCCACCGTCGTGCCGTGCGAGAGGAACGCGATGTCGCGGCAGAAGTCGTCGAGCGACAGGCCGAGCTTCTCGGCCCCGGCGCCGAGCGCGTCGAGCATGCCGCGCGAGAAATCGGGCGGCGTGGAGGGGACTTTGGTGGTGAGGAGGCGGCCGGCGCGGTCGACGATCGCGCAATCGGTGAAAGTGCCGCCGATGTCTATGCCGACGAGATAAGGCAAGGGTCTATCCTATGAGGCAAGCGTCATCCTTCGTGCCATGCGCTATATTAGCCGCGGCCAATAACAAGCTTCTTCCTCGTCTCGCATGCCGCTGGAAAAAATCGCAGGGTCGCCGCCGGGGCCCCGGCGGCTGCTCGCCGACCTGGGCGGCGTGTACGCGGCGAACGCGATCGTCGCCTTCCTTTTCGCCGCGAGCGGCCCGGTGGCGATCATCCTCGCGGTCGGCGCGCGCGGCGGGCTCTCCGAATCCGACATCGCCTCGTGGATCTTCGCCGCGTTCTTCATCAACGGGCTGATCGGCATCGCGTTCTCGCTCCTCTATCGCCAGCCGCTCGTCTTCCTCTGGAGCATCCCGGGCGCCGTGCTCGTCGCCCCCGCGCTCGGGCACCTGAGCTTCGCGGAGGTCATCGGCGCATTCCTCGCGACGGGGGTGCTGATGCTCCTGCTCGGCCTTTCCGGCCTCGTGCGCCGCGCGATGGAGGCGGTGCCCATGCCGATCGTCATGGCGATGGTCGCGGGCGTGTTCCTGCGCTTCGGCATCGACCTGGTGCTCGCTTTCCGCGATGGGCTGTGGATCGCGGCGCCGATGACGGCGGTCTTCTTCGGGCTCTCGGCGCTGCCGCGCTACGCGAAGTTCGTGCCGCCCCTCATCGGCGCGCTCGCCGCGGGGGGGATCGCCGTCTGGTGGAGCGGCAGCTTCGCGCCGCCGCCGGGGGCGCTGCTCGCCTTCGCGGCGCCGAATTTCTACGTGCCGGCGTTCTCGTGGACCGCGATGGTGGAGCTCGTCGTGCCGCTCGCGATCACGGTTCTGGTGGTGCAGAACGGGCAGGGGATCGCGATCCTCAACGCGGTCGGGCATGACGTGCCGGTCAACGCGGTGACGGCGGCCTGCGGCGCCGGATCGCTGGTCACGGGGCTTTTCGGCGCCGTCTCGACGTGCCTCACGGGGCCGGTGAACGCGATCGTCTCGAGCTCCGGGGAGAAGGAGCGGCACTACGCCTCCGCCGTGCTCATGTGCGTGCTCGCGCTCGCCTTCGGGCTCCTCGCGCCTTTCTTCACGCGCGTGCTCCTCGGCACGCCGAAGGCCTTCATCGCGGTGCTGGGCGGCCTGGCGATGCTGCGCGTGCTGCAGACGGCGTTTACCGTCTCGTTCCGCGATCGCTTCACCTTCGGCGCCCTGGTGACCTTCGTGGTGACCGTGGCGGACGTGCCGGTGTTCCGCATCGGCGCGCCGTTCTGGGGGCTCGTGTTCGGCCTCGCCGCCTCGTGGCTCCTCGAGCGCAACGACATGCGCCGCTCGAAGTCGGGATAGGGGGTCGGAATGGCCAGCTCCGGAAATACCCACAGCAAGCTCATCGGCTACCTGCTCTGGATCTTCGGCTTCACGGGATCGCACCGCTTCTACTTCGGCCGCCCCGTCAGCGGCACGATCTGGTTCTTCACGCTGGGGCTCCTCGGCATCGGCTGGCTGATCGACCTGTTCCTCATCCCATCCATGGAACGCGCCGCCGAAGCGCGCTACCAGCCCGGCGAGCTGAGCTACAACGTGAGCTGGATCCTGCTCACGTTCCTCGGCGTGCTCGGCATCCACCGCTTCTACATGGGAAAGTGGCTCACGGGAATCGTCTACCTCCTCACCGGAGGACTCCTGCTGGCCGGCGTGCTTTACGATTTCTGGACGCTCAATTCCCAGGTGAGCGAGGAGAACCGGGCGCGAGGGGCGCGCTAAGCCCTTGGCCGCCAGCCCGCTCTCGATCCGCGACTTCCGCTTCTTCTTCGTCGGCCGCTTCTTCGCCGGCCTCGCCATGCAGATGCAGTCCGTGGCGGTCGGCTACTACCTCTACGATGCAACGCGCGACCCGCTCGTGCTGGGATATGCCGCGCTCTCGGTCTTCGTGCCGATTGCCGCCGTGACGCTGCCGGCGGGCGACCTCGCCGACCGCCTGGACCGGCGGCACATCCTCGGCGCGGCTCACGCCGTGCAATCGCTTTGCGCCGCATTGTTCTTGCTGTTGATCTTTCGAAGCGTCACCAATCCGCTTCCGTTCTACGGCGTGCTCGCGCTCTCGGGGACCGCGCGCGGCTTCTCCGGCCCGTCGCAGACGTCGTTCGCGCCGTTCCTCGTTCCCCGGGAAGTCTTCGGCCAGGCGGTGGCGTGGGGAACTTCCGCGAACCAGATCGCCACGGTGCTCGGGCCGGCGGTCGGCGGCTTCATCTACCTCGCGGGGCCGTGGGCGCCGTTCGCCGCTTGCCTGGTCGCTTCCCCCATGGTGGCGGCCTCGATGCTGCTGATCCGCGCGCGCGTGCGCACCGGCGCGGCGAAGCAGGGCTCGACCGCCTTCTCGCGCGTGGCGGCGGGGCTGCGCTATCTGCGCGGACAGCCGATCGTCCTCGGCGCGATCACGCTGGACCTCTTCGCCGTGCTGCTGGGGAGCGTCACGGCCCTGCTGCCGGTCTTCGCCCGCGACATCCTGCACGTCGGCCCCGACGGCCTCGGCATCCTGCGCAGCAGCATCGCCGTGGGGGCGCTCACCATGGCGATGGTCCTCGCGCACCTCCCGCAGGCGAGGCAGCCGCACGCCGGGCTCGCGATGTTCGGCGGCGTCGCGCTTTTCGGCGTGGCCGCGCTCGCTTTCGGCCTCTCGCGCCACTTCTTCGTGTCCATCGCGGCGCTGGCGGCCATGGGCGCCGGCGACATGGTGAGCATCTTCGTGCGGCAGACCGTCGTGCAGCTCGGCACGCCGGAGGACATGCGCGGCCGCGTGAGCGCGGTGCACATGCTTTTCGTGAGCGCGGCGAACGAGTTCGGCGACTTTCGCGCCGGCCTCGTCGCCGCGTGGCTCGGCGCGGGACCGGCGGTGCTCGCGGGCGGCGCCTGCACGCTCGCCGTCGTCGCGGCCTGGACGCGATTCTTCCCTGAGCTTCGCCGCGTGAACCGGCTCGCCGAAGTCGGCGCCGATCGCGCATAATCGCCGTCCTTGGAGGAGAAGAGCGCTTGAAGGCGGCCGCTTTCGGCTACGTGAAGCCGCGCACACTGCAGGATGCCCTCGGCGTGCTCGCGCAGCACGGCGAAGCGGCGCGCGTCCTGGCCGGCGGGCAGAGCCTCATTCCGTCGCTCAACATGCGTCTCTCGGCGCCGGAGGTGCTGGTCGACATCTCCGCCTTGCCTCTCAAGGAAATCCGCCTGGAGCGGGGCGTGCTGCGGTTGGGGGCGCTGGTGACCCATGCGCAAATCGAGCGCTCCGCCGAGATCGCCAAGCACGCGCCGCTGCTCGCGCAGGCCGTCAAGCACATCGCGCACCCGGCGATCCGGAACCGCGGCACGCTAGGCGGAAGCCTTGCGCTCGCCGATCCGGCGGCCGAATACCCCGCCTGCGCGCTCGCCCTGGCCGCTTCGATCGTTCTTGTTTCCCGCCAAGGCGAGAGATCGGTGGCGGCGAAAGACTTTTTCAAGGGCCTCTTCGAGACCGACCTCCGCCCGGGCGAGCTGGTGGCGGCGCTCGAAGTCCCGGCTCAGGGCGCGAGCGAGCGCTCGGCGTTCGTCGAGCTCGCGAGGCGTCACGGCGACTACGCCATCGTGGGCCTTGCCGCCTTCAAGGGGCGCGAGACGCGGTTTGCCTTCCTCAACGTCGGCTCGACGCCAGTGCTCGCCGCGAAGGCGGCATCGAAGAAGACCCTGGCCGAGGCGAAGGAAGCGCTGAAGACGGACCTTTCGCCGGTGGCCGACCTCTACAACAGCGCCGCGACGAAGCTGCACCTCGCCGGCGTCCTCCTGGAGCGCGCGTGGAACACGCTATCGACATCTCGTTGACCGTCAACGGCACCTCGGTCAGCCGGCGCGTCGAGGCGCGCACGCACCTCGTCGACTTCCTGCGCGAGGAGCTCGGCCTCACCGGCTCGCACGTCGGCTGCGAGCACGGCGTCTGCGGCGCCTGCACGCTTCGCGTCAACGGCGAGATCGTGCGCGGCTGCCTCATGCTCGCCGTGCAGGCCGATGGCTGCCGGGTGGACACCGTCGAAGGACTGTCCGACTCAAAAGAGCTGGAACGCATCCAAAAGGCCTTTCACGAAAAAAATGCCCTTCAATGTGGTTTTTGCACTCCGGGCATGCTCATGGCCGCCCAGGATCTAGTGGCCCGCAAGAGACCTATCACGAGGGACGAAATAAGGGAGTACATCTCGGGCAACTACTGCCGCTGCACCGGGTACCAAGCGATCGTCGATGCAATAGACGAGGTCGTTAATGGGTAAGGCGGAGCTGCCTCTTCATACGCCGGGAACCCGCGTCGACCGCGGCTACATCGGCCAGAGCGTGCCGCGCGCCGGCGCGCAGCGCTTGCTGCAGGGCCGCGGCACGTACGTGGACGACCTGCGCTTCCCGCGCCTTGCGCACGTGGCATTCGTGCGAAGCCCCTACGCGCATGCGCGGATCAAGCGATTGGGATTTGAAAAGGCCGCCAAGGCGAAGGGCGTGATCGCCGTATTCGACGGCCCCAAGGTCGCCGAGTACTGCACGCCCTGGATCGCCGTGCTCGGCCACCTCAAGGGCATAAAGTCGCCGCCGCAGCACGCGATCGCCATCCAGCGCGCCTGCTGGCAGGGCGAGGCCGTCGCGGCGGTGGTCGCGGAGACGCGCGTTCAAGCAGAGGACGCCGCGCAGCTCGTCGAGGTCGAGTGGGAAGAGCTGCCGGTCGTGGTGGATATGGAAGATTCCCTGATCGGGAAAACCGTTATCCACGAGGACCTGAAAGACAACATCTGCTTTTCGCGCACGCATGACACGGGCGGCGTGGACGAGGCGTTCGCGCAGGCGGACGTCGTGGTCGAGGAGACTTACCACTTCGGCCGGCACACCGGCGTGTGCCTCGAGGGGCGCTCGATCCTTGCCGACTACAACGCGGCGGAGCACTCCCTGACGGTGTACCACTCCACCCAGGCGCCGCACATGATGCAGGACATCTTCTCGCGCCACCTCGGCATCCCCGAGGCCAACGTGCGCGTGATCGCCAAGGATGTCGGCGGCTCCTACGGCATCAAGGTCCATGTCTACCCGGACGAGATGGCCACCGCAGCCATCTCGGTCATCCTGCGCCGGCCGGTGAAGTTCGTCGCCGACCGCCTCGAGTCGTTCCTGTCCGACATCCACGCCCGCGAGCACAGGACGAAAGTGAAGATCGGGGTCAAGAAGACCGGCGAGATCCTGGCCTTCGAGCTGGACGACCTCACCGCCATCGGCCCGTACTCGGTCTACCCGCGCACGAGCGGCATCGAGGGCAACCAGGTCGTGAACCTCACCGGCGGGCCGTACAAGCACCAGAAGTACCGCGCCAGGATGAACGTCGTCTTCACGAACAAGAACGTGACCTGCCAGTACCGCGCGGTCGGCCACCCGATCGCCGTGGCGCTGACCGAGGCGATCGTCGACGCGGCTGCGGCGAAGCTCGGCATGGATCCGCTCGAATTCAGGAAGAAGAACGTCATCCCCGACGACGCCTATCCCTACACGTTCCCCTCGGGGCTCAAGTTCGAGAAGCTCTCGCACGAGCAATGCCTGGCGAAGCTCGAGCAGGTCATGGGCTACCGGAAGCTGAGGAAGGAGCAGGAGGAGCTCAGGAAGAAGGGCATCTATCGGGGCATCGGCCTGGCGGCGATGATCGAGGTCACCAATCCGTCGCCCGCGTTCTATGGCGTGGGCGGCGCGCGCATTTCCGCCCAGGACGGCGCGACGCTCCGCCTGGAGCCGACCGGTATGGTCACCGTGCTTTGCAGCGTCACGGAGCAGGGGCAGGGGACCGACGCGATCTTTGCCCAGATCGCCGCCAGCGCGGTCGGAGTTTCCGTCGGGAAAGTCAAAGTCATTACCGGGGACACGGGGGTAACCCCGTACGGGGGCGGCACCTGGGCCTCGCGCGGGGCCGGAATCGGCGGGGAGGCGGTGCTCCAGGCGGGGGTGGCGCTGAAGGCGAACATCCTCGCCGTGGCCGCCCACGTCACCAAGCTCGATGCGGCGGAGATGGACATCGAAAATGGCCATATCGTCAATAAGTTGACGCGCGAACCTAAGCTTCCACTGGAAGAACTTGGGCGCATCGCCTATTTCCGTCCGGACACCCTGCCGATGGACTTCCAGTCCGAGCTGGCCGTCACCCGGCACTACACCCCGCGGCAGTACGGTTTCACCTTCACCAACGGCATCCAGGCCTCCTACGTGGAGGTCGACCCGGAGACGGGGTTCGTCAAGCTCCTCAAGCACTGGTGCGTCGAGGACTGCGGCACGGTCATCAACCCCATGCTGGTCGACGAGCAGATCCGCGGTGGTGTGGTCCAGGGCATCGGCGCGGCGCTTTTCGAGGAGTGCCTGTACGACGAGCACGGCCAGATGCGCAACGCCAACATGGCCGACTACCTCGTGCCCATGGCCGGCGAGATGCCGGACATCGTCTGCGCCCATATCGAGACCCCGACCCGGCAGTCGCAGCTCGGCGCGAAGGGGGTCGGCGAAGCGGGGACCGCCGGCGCACCGGGCGCCGTCATGAACGCGATCAACGACGCGCTCTCGCCCTTCGGCAAGCGCGTTACGCGCATGCCGTTCACGCCCGAGCGGATCCTGCAGGTGCTCGGGAAGGTCTGAAGGGGCGCGGCCGCCGCGTCGCGGCAACCGGAAGCTTGAACAGGCCCGCGTCGGCGAGCCGGGCCATCTCGCCGCGGACGATGCGCTCCATCTCGGCGAGCGCGGCGGAGCGCAGCTCCCCCGCCATGCGGGCCAGCACGAGGATGCGGTGCAGGTTGGCCTGCTCGACCGGGTAGGCGGCGAGGCGACGGGCCGCGATCTCCGAGTGGAAGGTCGATACGGGCATGAGGGTCGCGCCTTCGCCCGCGAGGAGGACGCGCCGGATCGCCTCGATCGAATCGGCCTCGGTTTCCACGAGCAGCTGGGCGCCGAAGGGCGCGAGCTGCTCCTCCACCAGCACGCGAATCCCGGCGCTGACGATGAGCGGCAGGCGGGAAAGCTCGGCGAGCGAGTAGGCGAGGCGCGTGCCGCGCGCCTGCGGCGCCGCAACGACGACGATCGGCTCCGAGAGGAGCGGCGTCAGCGCGACGCGCGGCGAGCGCGGCGGGTTGGTCATGACCGCCAGGTCGAGCCGGCCGGCGAGCAGGGCGTCGAGGAGCTGCGGGCTGAACCCCTCGACGAGCTTCAGCGTCACGCCCGGCAGGAAAGGCCGGGCCCGCGCCACGCAGCCGGGCAGGAGAAGCGGCGCGAGCGTCGGCGAGGTCCCCAGGACGACGCGCCCGCGGAGCGGCCGTGCGTTGCCGCGCACCTGGTCGCGAGCGAGCGAAACCGCGGCCATGACCTTGCGCGCGTGCTCGAGGAAGTCGTGGCCGGCGCTCGTGAGCCGCACGCCGCGCGGCAGGCGGGTGAGAAGCTCCGCGCCGAGCTCGTCCTCGAGCTGCTTGATGCGGCGCGTCAAGGCGGGCTGGGCGACGCCGAGCTTGTCCGAGGCGCGCGTGATGCTGC
>JBLNDP010000228.1:0-5037 GCA_050261755.1 Clostridia bacterium | reverse complement strand
GCAAATCCCTCGCCGCTGCTTGCCTCCGCGCCCTCGCCGGCGGTATTGCACGCGGAGAGGACCACCACGCGCGCGTTGAGGTCCAGGCTGCCGACGACTTCGCCCATGGTGAGGAGGCCATCCTCGCCCTTCAGGTCGCCGTTCAGCGTGAGGGCGAGCGCCGGTTGCGGCTGCGCCGCGCCGTCCGTGCCGGCGGTGTTCCAGGCAAGCTCGATGGCCTTCGCATCGCCGCCGGTCGCGCGCTTGAGCTCGGCAAGCTCGCTTCCGAGCAAGCCGTGCGTGGCGAAGTGCAGGTAGCGGGTGCTGCGCAGGTCGAGCGTCTTGAGCGTGTGCTCCTGCGCCTGCGGGCCGAGGAAGACCTCGGTGCGGCCGCCGACGATCTGGGCGATGCGGCGCGCCTCATCCGCCGTCTCGGGCAGCGGCGAGAGCGCGCGGCCGGCGAACACGGGGTCGGCGAACGAGACGAGCTCGTTGTCGACGCGCGCCTGCGCCTTGCGATAGAGGCGGACCGAGCTCAGCGCGGCGAGGCTCGGCAGGTAGGAGAAGCGGTATGTCTGGCCGAGGTAGGGAAGCGTCGCGTACTCGCCGAGGTACGGTTCCTGCGCCGCGCGCGCCGCGTCGAAGGCCTTGCGCTCGGCCTCGCCCCAGCGCGTAACCAGCATTTCCAGGGGCAGCGTGTGGATCGGCCCGTCGCCGACGACGAGGAGCCGCCGCGCCGGTCCGATGGCCTCGACGAGCGGCGCGAAGAGATCGACGTAGAGCTCGTGCAGGACGCCGGGATCCAGCCGGGCGAGATTGCGCAGGATGTCGCCGGGAGCGCGTTCGTACGCGCGGGCCTTCGCGACGAGCGCGGTGATTTCCGCGCGCCCGTGCGGCAGGTCGACCAGGCGAAAGCTGCCGCGCGTGACGACGAAGGCGAGCGCGCGCTTGGGCAGCAGGAAATAGGTGACGAGCGTCTCGCCGTCGCCGAGGACCTTCGCCTGCAGGGCGTCCGCCGTGACCGGCCGCGGCTGCGCGAGCTCCATGTAGCGCGGGTACTTTTCCCAGAGCGCCGCCTCGGCTCTCGCGAGCTCCCCTTCCGCGGCCGTGAGGTCCTTGATGCTATCTGCCCGCGCCGCGGCGATGCGCGCGCGGATGAGCGGGTCCTGCTGGCCGCCGCGCGGCCGCGCCTCTTCGCCCGCGTCGCCGTCATCGTCGTCGCCGCCGGCCTCGACGCGCGCGCGGCGAAGGGCGAGCACGCGCGCCTGCAGCGCGGCCTGGCGGCCTCGCAGCTCCTTGAATCCCGGCTCGGCGAGGAGCCGGCCGGCATCCGCCTGGCGCAGCATCTCGGAGAAGATGCGGCTCTGCGTGCGCGAAACCACGGCAAGCGCCTCGCGGTCGTGCCCGGCGCCCGGTTGCGAGCCGTGCAGCCGCAGGAGCACCTCCAGCATCTCGTAGTAGAGCGGCAGGAATCCCGCGGCATACGCCTCCCGCGTCGCCTCCTCGAAGCCCTGCGTCTGGGCGAAGATCCGGTCGACGCGGTCGGCGGCCGCGCGGTACTCGGCGAGCGCATCGCCGGGCCGCTCGAGGCGCACGAGCAGCCGTGCGTGCGCCCATTCGAGCTTGGCCTGCTGCTCGGAGGCGCCCGAATCCCGTCCGGCGGCCGTCGCGCGCGCGAGCAGCGCCTCGGCATCGGCCAGCCGGCCTTCCTTCTCGGCCAGCCCGGCGAGTCCGCCGAGCGCGCGCGCGGTGAGGGGATGCGCGTTGCCGACCGATCCTTCGGCCGTTTGCAAGGCGTTGGTGTAGGCGCTTCGCGCGCCCGGAAGCCGGCCGAGGCGCTCGAAGGCCACGCCTCGCAGCAAGTACCACTCCGCCGCCGGCGCGCCGCTCAAGCTGCCGCCCTCGATCTTGCGCACGGCGCCGGACGTGCGGCGGGCGACCTCCTCGTTGCGACCCTGCATGAGGTTCACTTCGGCGAGCAGGCGGTCCGTCATGCCTTTGTGCTCGTCGCCCGCGGCCTGCGCGGCCGTGAGCTCGGCCTCGGCCTCGGCGTAGTCGCCGAGGCTGAGCGCGATCTGGGCAAGGCCGTCGTGCCCGCGCACGAGATCGCCGGCGTCGGCGGTCGATCCCGGCTTCTGCGCGCGGGCGAGCGAGTCGCGCAACGCCGTGCGCGCGTCGGCGAAGCGCGACTGCAGGCTGTAGATCATCCCGAGGTTGGCGAGCATGCGTACCGCCTGCTCGGAATCGTGGCCGCGCGATTCCTCCGCGATCGCGAGCCCCTCGCGCAGCACGGCCTCCGCGTCGGCGTATTTGCCGCGCAGCCGCAGCACCGCGCCCAGCTTGACGTAGGCGGCGCCGCGCTTCTCCGAAGGCACGAAGCTCGCGAGCGCGAGCCGCTTCCGGGCGAGCTCCTCGGCGAGCGCATAGTCGCCGGCGGCGATCGCTTGATTCGTCTGCTCCCAGAGCGCGCGGTAGAGCTGGCCGTTGCCACGCCCGCCTCCCGGTGGCCGGTTGCCGGCGGCATTGGCCGCGAAGGCGAGGGCGACGGCCAGCAGAACGGCGGCAACGCGCATGCCCATTTCTACAGGTGCTCGACCAGGCCGAGCGGACGATCGATCAGCACATCCGCGTTCCAGCTTCCAGGGCCTTCGTTGTCCGGATTGATGTAGCCCCATTCGACTGCCACCGCGCGCATCCCTGCGGCGCGCGCGGCCTGGATGTCGCGCAGGTCGTCGCCGAGGTAGCTGCACGCGGCCGGCGGCAATGCGAGCCTTTCGGCCGCGAGGAGCAGCGAGGCCGGATGCGGCTTGAGATGCGGCGTGGAATCGCCGCCCACGACGCAGTCGGGCTCGAGCGAGAGCGCGCCGACGAGCTGCTCGGTGAAGCGCATGGCCTTGTTAGTGACGATTCCCCACTGGATGTTTTTTTGCTTCAGAAGACCCAACAGCTCGAGGATGCCCGGAAAGAGCCGCGTTTCCCTGCAGACGTTTTGCGCGTAGAGATCGAGGAAGGCGTCGCGCAGCTCTTCATAGCCCGCATCGCCGGGTTTCTTGCCGAAGCCGACCCTGACCATCCCTCGGCCTCCCATGGACGCGTAGGGACGCACGTCGTCAACCGCCAACGGTTTGAGGTGATGATGTCTTCTTAATTCGTTCAAGGCGAAACACAGATCCGGGGCGGAGTCCGCCAGCGTGCCGTCGAAGTCGAAGAGGACTGCCCGTGCGCGCGCCGCCGCAGTCACTTCACGCAACGCAGGAGGTAGTTCACGTCCGTGTCGCGCTGGAGGCGGTAGCGCTTCGTAAGCGGGTTGTACGTGAGGCCGGTCATTTCGGCGGCGCGCAGGCCGGCGCCTCGCGCCCAGCGAGCGAGCTCCGAGGGCTTGATGAAGCGGAGGTAGTCGTGCGTGCCTTTCGGCAGCAAGCGAAGGATGTATTCCGCGCCGAGGACGGCGAACACGTAGGACTTGGGATTGCGGTTGATCGTCGAGAAGAAGGCCTGGCCGCCGGGCTTCAGCAGCCGCGCGCAGCTCGCGACCATGCCGGCGGGCTCGGGGACGTGCTCGAGGAGCTCCATGCACGTCACCACGTCGAAGCCCTCCGGCTCGCGCGCCGCCAGGGCTTCGGCGCTTTCGAGGAAGTATTCGATCTTCAAGCCGCTTTCCAGCAAGTGGAGCTGCGCCACTCGCAGCGGCTTCTCCGAGAGGTCGATCCCCGTCACGGAGGCGCCGCGGCGCGCCATGGACTCGGCGAGGATGCCGCCGCCGCAGCCGACGTCCACCACCCGCTTGCCCGCCAGGCCCGCGAGGGAATCGATCCAGTCGAGGCGCAGCGGGTTGATGTCGTGCAGCGGCTTGAACTCGCCCGCCGGGTCCCACCAGCGGTGCGCAAGGGCGCCGAACTTGTCGAGCTCCGCCGGATCCGCGTTGACGCTCATCGAGCGGATTGTCCCAAAAAAAACCCCGCCGAAGCGGGGTCTTGTGTCGCGAAAAGCGATGCTCAGCGAGTGGAGCTGGCGCCGGAGGAAGGCGTCCCGGCGTTGCCGGCGACCTCGCGGCTGCCGAGCACTTCGACGTCGACGCGGCGGTCCGGCTGGAGGCAGTCGACCAGTTTCTTGTTGCTCTTGCGCTCGGGGCCCATGTTGCGGCAGCGGTCGCCCGTCACCGGGTCGGACTCGCCGCGGCCTTCGGCCTGCACCTGGCTCTGGTCCACGCGCGCGCTCTGCGCGAGGTAGTCGCGCACGGCTTCGGCGCGGCGCTGCGACAGCTCCTCGTTGTACTGCTCCGTGCCGATGCGGTCCGCGTGGCCGACCACGTCGATGCGGTCGACGCGGGCGTCGCCGAGCCGCGTGGCGAGCTCATCCAGCTTCGCGCGCCCTTCGGGCCGCAGCACGGCCTTGTCGAACTCGAACAGCACGTCGCTGTTGAGGTTCACCTTCTCGATGACGGTGGACGGGGCCGGGGCGGCTTCCTGGGCGGCGAGGGGTGCTACCGCCGTGGCCGCCCGGGGAACGGCGTCGCACGGGGCTGCGGCCTGGGCGGGCGTCCAGCCGCCCGACTTCCAGCAGTTGCCGCTCGAGTCGGTGACGACGCCGCTGCCGTTGTGGGTGACATAGCCGGGGACTTGCGCCGCCGCCGAGCCTGCGGCGAGCGCCAGGGCGGCCGCCAGCACGAGGCGGCCGGCGTGGAAAGGCTTGTTCATCGCATTCTCCTTGGGTTAGACCCAAGGGACGCCAGCAAGCGACGTGCCTTTCGGACTAGCGCGGAAACAAAAAAGCCCGCCGAAGCGGGCTTTTCTGGTCCGTAAGGACTGCGGCTTACTTGCGCGTGCCGATCACTTCGATCTCGACGCGGCGGTTCTTCTGCCGGCCTTCCTTCGTCTTGTTCGTGGCGACGGGCTGCTTCTCGCCCTTGCCCTCGGTGTAGACGCGGTTCTGCTCGACGCCCTTGGAGACGAGGTAGGACTTGACCGACTCGGCGCGGCGCACGGAAAGCTTCTGGTTGTACTCGTCCGTGCCGATCGAGTCCGTGTGGCCGATCGCGATCACCACCTCGAGGTTGAT
>JBLNDP010000227.1:0-10432 GCA_050261755.1 Clostridia bacterium | reverse complement strand
CGCACGCCGCGCGGCAGGCGGGTGAGAAGCTCCGCGCCGAGCTCGTCCTCGAGCTGCTTGATGCGGCGCGTCAAGGCGGGCTGGGCGACGCCGAGCTTGTCCGAGGCGCGCGTGATGCTGCCGTCGTCGGCGATCTGCACGAAGTACTGCAGGCTGCGGAGATCCATGCCGGGACTCCCGGGGAGGTATGCCGATCTGGCATGGGAAGCATAGCGAATCCGGCGTTGTTCCGGCGGGCGGCGGGTGCTGTAATGCTTCGTAGCCATCGCAAAGGAGCATCCCTCGATGAAACCGATCGGCGTCGCGGTGATCGGCACCGGCTGGTGTGGCGGCATCCGCGCCGAGACGCTCGCCGCCCATCCCCTGGTGTCGAGCCTGCACCTGGCCGAGATCAACCAGGAGCGCCTGTTCGAGCTCGCGGCGAAGACCGAGGCGCGCTCCACGACGACGGACTACAAGGAAGTGCTCCGGCGCGAGGACGTCGCCGCCGTGTACATCTCCGCCACGCCGGAATCGACGCACTTCCCGATGGCCAAGGACGCGATGCTCGCCGGCAAGCACGTCTTCCTGGAGAAGCCCATTGCGCTCACGCTGGCCGAGGCGGATGAGTTGATTGCCTTGTCCAGGAACAAGAATCTCAAGTTCAGCATCGGCTATTCCCAGCGCTTCAGCCCGAAGTACGCCTACGTCAAGAAATGCGTGCGCGACGGCACCATCGGCCGGCCGGTGAGCGCCCTAGTGAGCCGGCACATCACTCGCGGCCTGGGAAAGAAGATCAGCGGGCGCATCAAGCTCTCGCCGGCCGCGATGGAATCGACGCACGACCTCGACTTCCTCTTCTGGTGCCTCGAGCCCGCGAAGCCGGTGCGCGTCTACTCGCAGGTCAACTATGGCGCGATGCGCGACGCGGGCGCGACGCACGTCCCGGACCAGCAGTGGTGCATGGTGACCATGGACACCGGGCTATCGATCGTCGTCGGCGGCGGCTGGAGCCTGCCGCCCGGCTACCCGAACTTCTCGACGACCTGGATCGAGATGGTCGGCACGGAAGGCGCGCTCCTCGTGGACGACTCGCACAAGGACGTCATCCTGAACACCATGAAGAGCGGCATGCAGCTGCCCATGTCCTCCATGCCCGGCGAATACGTCGACCATACGTACGCCGGCGCCATGGCCGGGGAAACGCTCCACTTCCTCGACGCCGTGGCCGGCGACAAGCCCGTGCTCGTCACGCCGGAGCAGGCGCGCGCGGTGATGGAGGTCTACATCGCCGCCGACCTCTCCGCCGAAACGAATCGGCCGGTCGATTTGCCGCTCAAGGGAAGCTCGATTGAGAAAGCAGCCTAAGCGCATCGGGTTGGCCATCGTCGGCGCGGGGCGCGTGGGCCTCTTCCGCGGCGAGGTGGCCGCGCGCCATCCCATGGTCGACTTCATCGGCGTCGCGGACCTGAAGGAGGATCGCCTGAAGCTGGTCGGGGACAAGGTCAAGGCCGACTTCGTCACGAAGGATTTCCGCGAGCTCCTCAGGCGTCCGGAGGTGAATGCGGTCATCGTCTCGACGGACGAGCACCTTCACGTGGAGCCGATCCTCGCCGCCGTCGAAAGGAAATTGAATCTGCTCATCGAGAAACCCCTCGCCACGGAGCTCGCGGATTCCGAGAGGGTCCTGAAGAAGATCCAGGAAGCGAAAGTCGACGCGGTGGTGGGCTATACGCAGCGCTTCCGGCGCAAGTGGCTTTCGGCGAAGGAGAAGGTGCGCACCGGCGCGCTGGGCGACGTGAGCCTGGTGACCTCGCGGGCGTTCATGAACCGGCTGGTGGCGCTCGACAACTACAACCGCACGAGCGACGCGGCGAAGATCTCGCCCATGGTGATCTCGGGGACGCATGCGCTCGACGTCGTCATGTGGATGATGGAGGCCAAGAAGCCCGTCGAGGTCTTCGCCCGCTCGGTGGACAAGGCGCTCGGGCCGATCTGCAAGGGGATCGACGCGACGGCGGGCACCGTCGTCTTCGAGGACGGGTCCCTCTACCACTCCGTCATCTCGTGGGCGCTGCCGGTGGTCTGGCCGGGCGCCGTATACAGCCTGGAAGTCGGCATTACCGGCACCGAAGGCGTGCTCACGATCGACGACACGCACCGCGACATCGTCCTCGCCACGACCAAGGAGAGCGGCGAGGGCTACGCGCCCGACAAGGTGCGCCGCGTCGATTTCCTCGGCAGCTATCCGCCGGGGGACATGGTGATGGGCGAGCTGCGCGGGCCGATGCGCGAGGAGACCGAGCAGTGGCTGAACCGCCTGGCGATGGGCCTTGCCACCCAGCACGCCACCGCCGCGGAGGCGCATAACCGCCTGATGCTCACCAAGGCGTTCGACAAGTCGGCGCGCCTGAAGAAGCCCGTCCCGCTGCCCATCACGGAGGAATGATGAGATACGCCTGGCTTCTCGGGCTTTTCCTCCTGGATCCGCTGGCAGGGAAGGCGCAAGGCAGCTATCCCGATCGTCCGGTGCGCATGATCATTCCCTTCGCGCCGGGCGGCGCGTCGGACTTCGTGGGGCGCATCGTGCAGCCCAAGATGGCGGAGCTCCTCGGCGAGCCGATCGTCATCGAGAACAAGGCCGGCGCCGCCGGCAACCTCGGCGCGGAAGCCGCGGCGAGGTCCGCGCCGGACGGCTATACCGTCTTCCTCGGCAACGTCGGCTCGATCGCGATCAATCCCGGCGTGTACCCGAAGCTGAGCATCAACCCGCTCAAGGATTTCATCGCCATCACGCAGGTCGTGGACGTGCCGAGCACTCTGGTCGCGCATCCGTCGCTTCCGGCCAATTCCGCGAAGGAGCTCGTCGCCTATGCGAAGGCGAACCCGGGCAAGCTGAACTACGCGAGCCCGGGGAGCGGCAGCCTCGACCGGCTGGAAATGGAGCAGCTGCGCATCGTCGCCGGGCTCGACATGGTGCACGTGCCCTATAAGGGAGGCGCCGGACCGGCGACCGCGGGGCTCATGGGGGGCGAGACGCACGTGATGTTCGCCACCGCGGCTTCCGCGATGCCGGGCATCAAGAGCGGCCGCCTGAAGCTCCTGGGCGTCACGTCGCCCCGGCGGATGGAGACGCTGCCGGACGCGCCGACCATGGCCGAGTCGGGTTTCCCGCAGCTCACGGCGAGCTCGTGGCAAGGCATCTTCCTTCCGGCCGGGACGCCGGCGGACATCGCCGATCGCCTCTTCGCCGTGATGCAGAAGGTCATGGCCATGCCCGACGTCGTGGAGCGCCTGAAGAACGGCGGCGCCTACGCCACGGTGAGCGAGAGCCGGGCCGCGTTCCAGAAGTACGTCGGCGAGGAGACGCAGCGCTGGGCGAGGATCGCGAAGGACGCACAGGCTACGCCCGACTGATGCAGCCGCTTCGCATCGCCGTCTGCGGTCTCGGCTGGTGGGGGCAGGTCATCGTGCCGCTCGCCAAGGGGAGCGCCAAGCTCCAGGTGACGCGGGTCGTGGACCCGGATCCGCAGGCCGCGGGCTTCGCGCGCGAGCAGGGCGTGAGGCTGGAGACACGCTACGAAAGCGTGCTGGACGATGCGCAGGTCGATGCGGTCGTGCTCTGCACTCCGCATACCCTGCATGCCGAGCAGATCGTGCAGGCGGCGAGGGCCAGGAAGCACGTCTTCTGCGAGAAGCCCCTTTGCCTCGACAGGGCGTCGGTCCTGCGGGCGGTGCAGGCCTGCAACGACAACGGCGTGGCGCTGGCCGTCGGCCACGAGAAGCGCTTCGAGCCGCCGATCGAGGAGCTGCTGCGGCTCGTGCACACCGGCGCGCTGGGCACGCCGCTGCAGGTGGAGGCGAACTTCGTGCAGGACAAGTTCCTTGCGCTGCCGGCGGACAACTGGCGGCTCTCGCCGAAGGAAGCGCCTGCCGGGCCGATGACCGCGACCGGCATCCATTTGCTGGACCTCGCGATCGGCGCCATGGGGCCCGCCGCGCGCGTCTTCGCCTCGGCGCGCCAGCTTGCCAGCCAGCTTACGAACGGAGACACGATCGCGGTGCTCGTCTGCCACGAGTCGGGCGCCCATTCGCTGCTGAACGCCTGCCTCGCCACGCCGTTCGACGGCCGTTTCGCCGTCTACGGCAGCCACGGCTGGGCGGAAGTTCGCGACAACAACCATCCCGAGCAGCCACAGGGGTGGATTCTCACCAGGAAGCTCAGGGGAAAAGAAAGGGAGACCGTGGCCTACGAGCCCGCCAAAGCCGTCTTGAAGAACCTCGAAGCCTTCGCCGATGCGGCGGCGGGCCGGGCGCCTTACCCGGTGCCGCAGGAGCAGATGGTCGCCAACGTGTCGGCGCTCGAAGCCGTCTTCCGCTCGGCGCAAAGCGGCATCGTGGAAAGGGTGGACAACGGATGAAGCTCGGGACCTTCATGATGCCGCTGCATCCGCCGGGGCGGCAGCCATTCGAGACGCTCGCCGAGGACCGCGAGGCGATCCTCCTCGCGGACCGGCTCGGCTACAGCGAGGCGCTGGTGGGCGAGCACGTGACCGACCTCGCCGAGAACGTCACCTCCTGCCTCATGTTCCTCGCGAGCCTCGCGCACGAAACCAAGCAGATCGTCCTGGGCAGCGGCACGGTCAACATGCCCAACTCGCATCCCGCGGCGATCGCCGCGCAGGTGGCGATGCTCGACCACATGCTGAAGGGCCGCTTCATCATGGGCATCAGCCCAGGCGGCCTCATGTCCGACGCGGAAGTCTTCGGCAACTACAAGAAGGACCGCAACGCGATCTTCCTCGAGTCCATCAACATGGTGCTCGAGATCTGGGCCAAGGACGCGCCTTACGAGCTCAAGGGACAGTTCTTCGAGGTGAGCACGAGGCAGACGATGATTCCGGAGATCGGCCAGGGCACGATCATCAAGCCCTACCAGAAGCCGCATCCGCCGATCGTCGTCACCGCCGTGGCGCCGCACTCGAAGGGCGTGACCGAGGCGGCGAAGCGCGGCTGGGCGCCGATCTCGGCCAACTTCCTGCTGCCGGAATGGGTGGCCAGCCATTGGCCGAAATACCAGGAAGGCTGCGCCTCGATCAACAAGGCACCCGACGGGCGGGACTGGCGGGTCGCGAAGTCCATCTTCGTCGCCGACGACGAGAAGACGGCGAAGGAATACGGGCACGGGCCCAAGGGGCCGTATCACTTCTACTTCAAGCAGATCATCCGCAAGCTGGTCGGGGCGGGCGGGCGCGGCAACCTCTTCAAGCTCGACCAGAACGAGCCGGACGCGAGCATCACGGCGGACACCATGACGCCGAAGCTCGTGATCGCCGGGACGGTCAACAGCGTCGTCGAGCAGATCCTGGCGTTCCGCGAGAAGGTCGGGCCTTTCGGCACGCTCTACTACCCGTGCCACGACTGGGTGGACGCGAAGCTCGCGCGCCGCTCGATGGAGCTCATGGCGACGCAGGTCATGCCGAGGGTCAACGCCGCGCTGAAGGCGTAGCGTGCTACTCGAGCTTCAGGTTGGCCTCGCGCAGGAAGTCGCCCCACGCCCGGGTCTCGCGCCGGACCTCTTCGTCGAACTGCTCGGGGGAGGGCGACACGGCAACGGTCATCATCTGCTTGGCCAGGCCCTCCCTCGTCTCGGGCTTGCCCAGCGTCGCGGCGAGCGAGTCATGCAGCCGCTCGATGACGGCGCGCGGCGTCCCGGCCGGCGCGAACATCCCCTGCCACGCGTTCGTGCCGATGCCGGGGTAGCCTTGCTCGGCCATCGTCGGCACGTCGGGCAGCTCCGGGAGGCGCTGCGCCGTGGTGGCGGCGAGCGCCTTGAGGCGGCCGCTGCGGATGTGCGGCAGGAGCGACGCCATGTTGAAGAACGCGAGCTGCGTCTCGCCGGCGATCATCGCCGGGATGGCCTGGCCGGCGCCGCCCTTGTAAGGCACGTGCGTGAGCTGGATGCCCGCGGCCTTCTCGAGCCGCTCCATGTCGAGGTGGGGGTAGCTCGCGATGCCGACCGAGGCGAAATTGATCTTGCCCGGCTCTTTCTTCGCGGCGGCAATCAGCTCGGCGATGTTGTTGGGCGCGAACTTGGCGCTGGCGATGACGACGTGCGGGATCTCGACCAGCTTGGCGATCCCCGCCAGGTCGCGCGTCGGCTTGATCTTCAGCTGGCTCGCGTAGACGTTCTCGTTGATCGTATTGGTCGACACGTTTCCGACCAGCAGCGTGTAGCCGTCCGGCGCCGAGCGCGCGACGGCCTCGAGCGCCAGGTTGCCGTTGGCGCCGGGCCGGTTCTCCACGATGAAGCTCTGGCCCAGCGACTCGGTCAGCCGCTGCCCGACGATGCGGGCGATGATGTCCGTGGCTCCGCCGGGGCCGTAGGGCACGATGATGCGCACGGGCCGCGCGGGGTACGTCTCCTGCGCCGCCGCCGGGATGGCCGCCAGCGCCGCGATGGCGCACGCTGCGAAAAGCAGGCGACGCTTGAAGTCCATGGACCCCTCCTCGATGCGATCATAGCCTGATGCCCGAGCGATTCAAGCTTCGCGTCAACGGCCGCGAGCACGATGTCGCCGCCGAGCCGAAGACGCCGCTTCTCTATGTCCTGCGCAACGACCTGAAGCTGAAGGGCGCGCGTTTTGGCTGCGGCACCGGCCAGTGCGGCGCCTGCATGGTGGTCGTGGACGGCGCCGCCGTGCCCTCCTGCGACACGCCGCTCTGGGCGGCGGCCGGCAAGGACATCGTCACCGTGGAGTCGGAGCGGCTCGACAAGCTCCGGCAGAGCTTTCTCGCCGAGCAAGCGGCGCAGTGCGGCTACTGCATCGACGGGATCATGATCGCCGCCTTTGCTCTCCTCTCCAAGAATCCGTCCCCTTCGGAAGAACAAATCCAGGAAGCGCTGGACCGCAACCTTTGCCGCTGCGGCTCGCACGTGCGCATCCTCAAGGCCATCCGCAATGCTGCCGGCTGATCTCAGGGACAACCCTCGGCTCGACCGGTGGGTGCGCTTCGAGCGGCCCGGCGCGGTGACGATCCTGTCCGGCAAGGTGGAGCTCGGGCAGGGAATCGCCACCGCGATCCTGCAGATCGCCGCCGAGGAGCTGGACGTCGCGCCGGCGCGGATCGCCATGGTCTACGGCGACACGTCGCGCTCTCCGGACGAGGGCTACACGTCCGGCAGCCAGTCGATGGAATCGGGCGGGGCGGCGATGCGGGCCGTGTGCGCAGAGGTCCGCTCGCTTTTTGTCGCCGCGGCGGCGAAGCGGCTGGAGGTCAGCGAGGCCGAGCTGGAGGTGGCCGACGGCGTCATCCACGTGCCCGGCACCGACCTGCGCACGGATTACTGGTCGCTCGCGCCCGAAGTGAGCCTGACGCGGGACGCGACGGGCGCGGCGGCGCCCAAGGACGCCGGCAAATACGCCGTCGTCGGCAAGAGCCTGCCTCGGCTCGACCTGCCGGCGAAGCTCTCGGGCGCGGCGTTCATCCAGGACCTGGAGCTGCCGGGAATGCTGCACGCGCGGGTTCTTCGGCCGCCGACCTATGGTTCAAAGCTCTTGTTTCTTGAAAAACAAAAGATAGAAAAGCTGCCGGGCGTGGCAACCGTCGTAATAGACGGCAGCTTCGTCGGGGTCTGCGCGGAGCGCGAGGAGCAGGCGCTCGCCGCGCTCGAGGTGGCGCGGCAGGCGGCGCAATGGAGCCCGGGCGAGCCGCTGCCGGCCGAGGCGGAGCCGGCGGTGTTCCTGCCGAAGCTCCAGAACATGTCGATCACGATCCGGGACGAAAAAAAGCCGGTCCCAGCCGAGAAGAGGCTGCAGGCGACGTACTCGCGGCCCTATATCGCCCATGCGTCGATCGGCCCGGCGTGCGCGCTGGCATCGTTCGCGGCAGGGAAGCTGACCGTCTGGTCGCACGCCCAAGGCCCGCACCATCTGCGCGACGAGATCGCGCTCGTCCTCGGCATGACAAAGGACGACGTGACGGTGGTGCACCGGGACGGCGCGGGATGCTATGGCCACAACGGCGCCGACGACGCTGCGCTCGATGCCGCGCTGCTCGCGCGGGCCTGCGGCCGGCCGGTGCGCGTGCAATGGAGCCGCGAGGACGAGCTCGCGTGGGCACCCTTCGGCTCCGCGATGGCGATGGAGGTCTCGGCAGGGCTCGACGTCCAAGGCAACGTCGTCGACTGGCGCTCGGAAACGTGGAGCCATCCGCACACCGCGCGGCCGGGCAGGGGGCCGGGCGTCAACCTGATGGCGGCCTGGCACCTCGCGCAACCAAAGGCGGGGCCGACGCCGCGCGACCCGCCGTTTCCGCCCGGCGGCGGCGCCCGCAACGCCGTTCCGCTCTACGCATTCCGGTCCTGCGAGGTCGTGTACCGTCAGGTCAGCCAGCCGGTATTGCGCGTGTCGTCCCTTCGCTCGCTCGGCGCCCACGGCAACGTTTTCGCGATCGAGTCGTTCCTGGACGAGCTCGCCCATGCCGCAGGCGCGGACCCGGTCGAGTTCCGGCTGCGCCACCTCGAGGACGTACGCGCCCGGAGGGTCATCGAAGTAGCGGCGCGTGCCGCCGGATGGCGCAAGGCGGGGCAGGGAATCGGCTTCGCCAAGTACAAGAACTCCAGCGCGTACTGCGCCATCGTGGCCGAGATCGAGGCGGCGGAGAAGATCTACGTGCGGCGCGTCGTCGCGGCGGTGGACGCCGGCCTTCCGGTGAACCCGGACGGGCTGCGCAACCAGGTGGAAGGCGGCATCGTGCAGGCGGTGAGCTGGACGCTCAAGGAAGCGGTCAGGTGGGGCCCGGACGGCGTGTCGAGCCGCTCGTGGGAGGATTACCCGATCCTGAAGTTCGGCGAGGTGCCGCAGGTCGAGGTCATCGTCGTCGAGAGCCGGGACAAGCCGCTCGGGGCCGGCGAATGCGCGGCCGGCCCGACGAGCGCCGCGATCGCGAACGCGCTCTTCCACGCGCTCGGAGTGCGCGCGCGGCACTTGCCGCTCACGCCCGAGCGCATCGCGCAGGCCATGCCATGACACGTAACCGAACAGGAGCCTTCCGAACATGATGTATTCCTGCGCGCCGGCCGGCAGCGGCTCGGGCGCCGTCGTCAAGAAGAAGGGCCGCAACCTGCGGGTGGACATCCACTGCCACTACTCGAACCCCGAGGCCGCGGCGAAAGCGGCGCCGCACAACCCGGCGCAGCACGAGATGCAGATCAAGTTCGCCAACGCGTTCACGCGCGAGACGAACCAGAAGCAGATGAAGGAGCGGGGGGCCCGGCTCTCCGACATCGCGCTGCGCCTCAAGGAGATGGACAAGGCCGGCATCGACATCCAGGCCGTCTCGCCCGCGCCGCCGCAGATGTATCACTGGGCCGAGCCGGGACTCGGGCAGGAGCTCGCGCGGATGGTGAACACGCGGCTCGCCGAGATCGTCGCCGCGCACCCGGACCGCTTCGTCGCCCTGGGCTCCGTGCCGCTGCAGGACGCCGGCCTTGCGGTGCAGGAGCTCGAGTACGTGGTGAAGAAGCTCGACTTCCGCGGCGTCGAGATCGGCGGCAACGTCAACGGCCGCAACCTGACCGATCCGGCCCTCGGGCTGGAGAAATTCTTCGCCAAGGCGGAGGAGCTCGGCATCGTCGTCTTCATCCACCCCGGGGGATTCACCCAGGCCGAGCGGCTGACGGAGCACTACTTCAACAACGTCATCGGCAATCCGCTCGAGACGACGGTGGCGGCGAGCTACCTGATCTTCGACGGCGTCATGGACCGGCATCCGAAGCTCAAGGTGGTGCTGCCGCACGGCGGCGGCTACCTGGCGCACTACTGGGCGCGCATGGACCACGCCTGGAAGGCGCGCCCGGATTGCCGCCTGAAGATCGGCAAGCGTCCCTCGAGCTACCTGGAGAAGTTCTACTTCGACACCATCACCTTCGACCACGCCATGCTGCGGCAGCAAATCGACCGCTTCGGCGCCGGCCACACGCTGCTCGGCACCGACTACCCGTTCGACATGGGGGTGGAAAACCCCGTGGCGTTCATCGCGAAGACCCCCCGGCTGACTGCGAACGAGCGCCGCCTGATCGAGGGCGCGAACGCCGCGAAGCTCCTGAAGATTGACTACAATAAAGCCACCTCAAGGAGGAGGACCTGATGAAGCGCTTCTACGCGGTACTCGCGTTGTTCCTTTCGCTCTTCGCCGGCGCGGCCCTTGCGCAGCAAGGCCCGATCAAGATCGGCATGAGCATGCCGCAGACCGGCTCGCTCGGCGCCGGCGGCCAGGCGGCCCTCGTCGCCCTGCGCATGTGGGCGGAGGACGTGAACGCCAAGGGCGGCCTGCTCGGCCGCAAGGTGGAGCTGGTCGTGTACGACGACCAGACGAACCCCGCCAACACCCCGGGGATCTACACCAAGCTCCTCGACGTGGACAAGGTGGACCTGCTCTTCGCGCCGTA
>JBLNDP010000226.1:0-5448 GCA_050261755.1 Clostridia bacterium | reverse complement strand
TGGCAGCGTCGCCTGGAAGGACAAGATCCTTTTCAGCGAGCACCACCTCAGCCACGCGGCGAGCGCGTTCTATCCCTCGCCGTTCCAGCGAGCGGCCGTGCTGACGATGGACGGCGTGGGGGAGTGGACCACGACCTCGCTCGCGATCGGCGACGGCCGCGAGCTCAAGGTCACCAAGGAGATCCACTTCCCGCATTCGCTCGGCCTCCTGTACTCCGCCTTCACCTACTACACCGGCTTCAAGGTGAACTCGGGCGAATACAAGGTGATGGGGCTGGCCCCTTATGGCTCTCCCCGTTATGTGGACTTGATCAAGGACAACCTCGTCGACGTCAAGGAAGACGGCAGCTTCCGCCTGAACCTCGATTACTTCGACTACTGCACCGGCCTGACGATGACGAACGAGAAGTTCGACCGTCTCTTCGGCGGGCCGCCGAGGAAGGCCGAGGATCGCCTGACGCAGCGCGAGATGGATCTCGCCGCGTCGGTGCAGGCGGTGACGGAAGAGATCGTCCTCAAGCTTGCGCGCGGCATCGCGGTCGAGACCGGCGAGAAGAATCTCTGCCTGGCCGGCGGGGTGGCGCTGAACTGCGTCGCCAACGGCAAGCTCCTGCGCGCGCGCTACTTCGACAGGCTGTGGATGCAGCCGGCGGCGGGAGACGCAGGCGGCGCGCTGGGCGCCGCGCTGGTGGCTTATCACCTGTTCAACAAGAAGGAACGGAAAACCGGCAAGGGCCTGGACGCCATGCGCGGCGGCTACCTCGGGCCGGAGTTCACGCTCGAGGAGATCCAGCGCCAGCTCACCAAGGCGGGCGCGGTCTACGAGACGCTGGACGACGACGGCCTGGTTGCCGCGTGCGCGGACGCGCTCGCGCAGGGCAAGGCGGTCGGCTGGTTCCAGGGCCGCATGGAGTTCGGCCCGCGCGCGCTCGGCGGCCGCTCGATCCTGGGCGACGCGCGCTCGCCCACCATGCAGAAGACGCTCAACCTCAAGGTCAAGTACCGCGAGTCCTTCCGGCCGTTCGCGCCGTCCGTGCTCGCCGAAGACGCGGCGAAGTGGTTCGACCAGCAGGACGAGAGCCCGTACATGCTGCTCGTCGCGGACGTGAAGCCCGAGCACCGCATCGCGATGACCGAGGAGGAGAAGAAGCTCTTCGGCATCGAGAAGCTGAACGTGCCGCGCTCGTCGATTCCTGCCGTCACGCACGTGGACTACTCCGCGCGCATCCAGACGGTCCACAAGGAGACCAATTCGAGGTACTGGGAATTGATTTCCAGATTCAAGAACCTGACGGGTTGCCCGGTCATCGTGAACACCAGCTTCAACGTGCGCGGCGAGCCGATCGTCGGCTCGCCCGAGGACGCGTTCCGCTGCTTCATGGGCACGGAGATCGAGGTCCTCGCCGTCGGCAACTGCCTGCTGAAGAAGGAAAAGCAGAACCCGGCGCTGAAGAAGAACTACGAGCACGCGTTCGAGCTCGACTGAACAGGAGGCATCATGAAGCGCATCCTCGGATTCGTCGTCGGCGCCGCCCTCACGGTGGTGATCTGCCTCGGCGTGGGCGAAGTTGCGCTGCGCGCAATGGGCTTCAGCGCGCCGGTCTGGTACCGGCCGGACGCGCAGCTCGGCTGGAGCCTGCGGCCGGGCGCCAAGGGCTGGTTCACGTTCGAGGGCCGCGGCTTCGTGCAGGTCAGCCCGGCGGGCTTCCGCGACCGCACGCACGACCTGCGCAAGCCGAAGAACACCTACCGCGTCGCGGTGCTCGGCGATTCCTACGCCGAGGCGATGCAGGTGGACTTCAAGTCCACGTTCTGGTGGCAGCTGCAGGAGAAGCTGCAGGCCTGCGCGCCGAAGGACGTGCAGGTCGAGGTGATGAACTTCGGAGTCTCGGGCTACGGCACCGCGCAGGAGGCGATCCAGCTCGAGCGCACGGCGATCCGCTACGAGCCCGACCTCGTGCTCCTCGCCTTCACGAACGGCAACGACCTCCTCAACAACTCCCGCAAGCTCGAGACGGAGAAGGACCGGCCGTTCTACACGCTGGACGCGCAGAACAACCTGAGGCTCGACGATTCCTTCGCGCAGTCCGCGGACTTCCACGCGCGCTCCGAGCCGTGGCTGGAGTACTCGCGCATCGCCGCCGACCGCTTCCGCATCGTGCAGATGGCGCACCAGGCGAAGAAGACGCTGGCGGCGCTGAAGGCGAAGGCGGGCACGGCGCAGGCGACCGAGAAGGCGCCGAGGACGCTTCCGGGCGTGGAGCCGGGCACGGACGCCTCGGTCCTGGCGCCGCCGCGCGACGCGACCTGGCAGGAGGCCTGGGCGGTCACCGAGGCCCTCATCACGCGCATGAACGCGTTCTCGAAGAAGCACGGGGCGGGCTTCGCGCTCACCACGATCCCGTACGCGGCGCAGGTCAACCCCGACCGCGACCTGCGGCGCAACCTCCAGGACGCGCTCGGCGTCTCGGACCTCTTCTATATAGAGCGGCGCATGGCGGCCCTCGGCCAGCAGCAGGGCTTCACCGTCATCCCGCTCGCCTACGAGATGCAGAAGCGGGCCGACAGCGACGGCGTGTACCTGCACGGCTTCAGGAACGTTGCCCTCGGCACCGGGCACTGGAACGAGGCCGGTCACAAGATGGCCGCCGAGCTCCTCTCGCAGCGCCTCTGCGGCGAGGCTTTCCCGCCCAAGTAGTTGAAATCGCTACAGAGGTTTGCGGATTTCGCCGACTGGCCCCGGCAGGCAAACGGCGCAGTATCCCGTTACCTCATAAAAACAAAAGGCTAGCGAATGGAGTTCGAGTTGAGGAGACGGGCGCTGCACCGCGCCTTCTACATCGCTGGAAACGCCGAAGCGCTCGCGGCGCGGCTGCGAGTGCCCGCATCGAGCCTGATGCGCTGGCTCGCCGGGCGCGGGCTCATTCCCTATTCGGTCTTCCTCGGCGCGGTCACGCTGATCCTCGAGCGCCCGCACGGCGAGGCCGTGCACCTCGCCGATGCCGCGAAGGCTGTGCCCGTGGAGAAGGCGGCCTAGTCGCTCATCACGTTCGGGAATGCCATGCCGAACGTGATGATGCAAAGCGCGAGCTTCGCGATGAAGAGGACTTTCTTGCTGGACGACATCTGCGCGTACGGCGTGCCGCGCGGCTTGTCGAGATCGTCCTTGGGTTGCTTGTCCTTCGGCTGCTGGTCGGTTTCCATGCGGCCACTGTAGGGGCCGCGGCTGTCGCCAGCCCTACGTGCCTCTTGCGGCAGCTTTGCTTCGATCGGGATTTACCCGAGGGGAAGGTGGAGCGGGGAATGAGAGTCGGACTCATACCTCGATCGGGGAAGATCGCGCTCTTGCGTTAAGCTACCCCCGCGTCACGCCGCCCATCTTCCGCGCGCGCTTATTCCGCGCAATAGCCGCTTCGGCCGTGAGCCGGCCGGCGCATCGGCCCTAGCTCCGACGCTCGCCCCACTTCTTCGCCCACGCGGAGAACGGTTGCAGCGCTTCCAGCAGCTCTCTTCCCGCCGTCGTCAGCAGGTAGCCCTCGCCCTCGTGGCCGACCAGGCTTGCCGAGCGCAGCTCGCCGAGCCTCGTGTTGAGGAGCGCCGGGTTCGTCTCCGCCGCGGCCTGGAGCGAGCGGAAGGTCATCGGCTCCCCGTGCCTGAGCTCCCACAGGATGCGCAGGGTGCCGCGCCGGCCGAGGAGGTCCAGCGCCACCATGATCGGCCGGCCGGTGCGCGACCCGCGTGCTTTACTTTTCATAGCGGTGCTATGAAAATGATAGCTGAAAGCCGCCATGACCGCACGCCTCGCTCCCGCCGTCCCGCCCTTCGGCGCCTCCATCCAGGCCGCCCTCGAGCGCACGATGCCGCCCGGCGTGCCGCCGCTCGCGCTCTTCACCACCCTCGCGCGGGACGAGCGGCTGTTCACGAAGCTCTTCGCCGGCGGGCTCGTCGACCGCGGCAACCTCACGCTCCGCCAGCGCGAGATCGTCATCGACCGCACCACCGCGCTCTGCGGCGCGGAGTACGAGTGGGGCGTCCACGTCGCCTTCTTCGCGAAGCGCGTCGAGCTCAGCGAGGCGCAGCTCCATTCCCTTGTCCATGGCGGCGCCGAAGACGCGTGCTGGAGCGCCGCCGACCGGCTCCTGATCCGTTTGTGCGACGAGCTGCACGCGACCTGCACGGTCGCCGACCCGCTCTGGGGCGATTTGAAGAAGGAGCATTCCGACGGCGCGCTCCTCGAGCTCGTGATGCTCGCCGGCCAGTACCGGATGATCAGCTACCTTGCCAACGCGCTCAAGCTGCCGCCCGAGTCCTTCGCAGCGCGTTTCCCGGCGCGGACCGCCTGACCTGAAGCCGGCCCGCATGCGCCGGACGTCCATCAGGAGCACCGCCGATCGGAGCAGCATCGGAAGCCTTTCTGAGCGCAGAGGTGTGAGGGGCTGAGAGGGCTACGGCCCTTAACAGAGGGTTCATCGGGCGAGGCCTAGCATGGCCCCATTGCCGAGGACCGCTTTGTGAATGCCATCGTAGGAGAAATCACCCAGATCGTTCAGGAGCTTGCCCGCGTGCGGCGCATCGCGGAGGTCCGGCCGCGCGACAACCTCCTGGCGCAGGGCGTCGTGGACTCTCTCGCCATCGTGAAGCTCATGCTCTTCCTCGAGGAGCGCTTCCCGATCCGGATTTCCGACGAGGACATCGTTCCCGAGAACTTCCGGGACATCGAGTCGCTGAGCCGCTTCGTGCAGTCGAAGCTGGGCTGACGCGGCCCGCGATCCTTCCGCAAGGGCCGCTGCGATGGACTTCTCGCTGACCGAAGACCAGATCAGCATGCGAAGCGAGGTCATCCGCTTCGCCCGCCGCGAGCTGGCGGACGACGTGATCGCCCGCGACGCGGGAAACGAGTTCAGCCGCGAGGGCTGGCGCCGGTGCGCGAGGATGGGCATCCAGGGCCTGCCTTTCCCGAGGGAGCATGGCGGCAGCGGCGCCGACCTCGTCACGCTGGCCGTCGTCATGCAGGCGCTCGGCTATGCCTGCGCGGATCACGGCCTGCTCTTCGCGATCGCCGCGCAGATGGTCAGCGTCCAGATGCCGCTCGCGCAGTTCGGCAGCGAAGAGCAGAAGGCCCGCTACCTCCAGCCCCTGTGCGCGGGCGAGAAGATCGGGGCCTTCTGCCTGAGCGAGCCCGGCTCCGGATCGGACGCCTTCGGCCTCTCGACGACCGCGACCCGCGACGGCGATCGCTACGTCCTCAACGGCAGCAAGACCTTCATCACGAATGCGCCGGTGGCCGACGTCTTCCTCGTCTTCGCGGCGACCGACAAGTCGGCCGGCTTCATGGGCATCACGGCCTTTCTCGTCGACAAGGGCACGCCGGGCCTCACGGTCGGCAAGCCGATCGGCAAGCTGGGCCTGCGCACCTCGCCGATGAGCGAGGTGTTCCTCCAGGACTGC
>JBLNDP010000225.1:0-7431 GCA_050261755.1 Clostridia bacterium | reverse complement strand
CTGCAGGGCGACCGCTGCGAGGTGCGCTCGCGCATCCGCCGCTTCGGCGGCAAGTCTTTCGTCGTCGCTCACGAGATTGTGCGGGCGGACGGAACCTCCCTCGCGCGCGGATCCGAGACGCGCGTCTGGGGCCGCTTTACGGCAGGCCCCGGGACGCCGATGAAAGGCGAGCCCATCCCCGAGGCGCTCAAAGCCAAATTCCGCGCGTAGCGGCCCAGCGGCCAAGGGCCGCCGCTGGGGCGTTCAGAAGTCGAAGAAGACCGTTTCGCCCTTGCCTTGCAGCAGGATGTTCCACTCGAGGACGCCACGGCCTTTCCGCCGCGCGATGAGCGTGGCGCGCCGTTCGCCCGGCACGAGCTTCAGGAGGGCGTCCTCGCGATTTGCGGCATCGTCGGGGAAGTACATGCGTGTGGCGAGATGCTTGAGCAGCCCGCGCATGAATACCGACACGACGAGGTGGGGCGCCTGGAGTTTTCCGCCGGGCCCCGGGACGCGGCCGGGCTTGATGGTGGTAAAGCGAAAGCCACCCTTGGCGTCGGTCGGAATGCGCCCGAAGCCGCGAAACCCCTTGTCGAGCGGTTTCTTCTGCGTGTCCTCGGGATGCGCGTACCGTCCCTGTGAATTCGCCTGCCACACTTCGATCAGGCCGTCGCTGACCGGCTTGCCATCTCCGTCGAGCAGGCGCCCCTGCACGCTGAAACGCTCGCCGGCGACGCCCTTGCCCGCGATGTTCGAGGTGTTGAGCCATGTCAGGCCGATATGGAGGTAGGGCCCGACGGTTTGATTGCCGGTCGCATAGAGGCTCATGGCTTCATTCCCCCTCTGGAACTTCCATCGGTGTCGCATCCCGGCCGCGGAGCACGATGTCGAAGCGATAGCCGAGCGCGTGCTCCGGGACCGTCGTCTCCCAATCGAAGGTCGAGACGAGGCGCTTGCGCGCATTTTCGTCGGCGATGCACGTGTACATCGGGTCGTAGGTAATGAGCGGGTCGCCCGGGAAGTACATCTGCGTGATCATGCGCGTCATGAACGCCTGGCCGAACAGCGAAAAATGGATGTGCGCCGGGCGCCAGGCGTTGTAGTGGTTGCGCCACGGATATTCTCCGGGGCGGATGGTGACGAAGCGGTAGCGGCCTTCCGAGTCCGTCAGCGTTCGCCCGGCGCCCGAGAAATTCGGATCGAGCGGCGCGTTGTGCGTGTCGCTCTTGTGGGGGTAGCGCCCGGCGGCATTCGCCTGCCAGATCTCCACCAGGGTGTTCGGTACTGCCTTGCCGTTTTCGTCGAGCACCCGGCCGCTCACGAGGATGCGCTCGCCAACCGGCGCGTTTCTGTGCTGGATCGTGAGATCGTTGTCGGTCGGCTTGACCTCGTCCCAGCCGAAGATCGGCCCGGTGATCTCCGAAAGCGTCTGCGGGGCAATGACCAGCGGCTGGGTGGGATGGCGCTTGGCGGTGGAACGATATGGCGGATAGTCGTAGTCCGGCTGCGTGCCGGGGTGCGGGCGGCGATAGCCGACGAGCTTTTTCATAAGGTTTCCCTCCTCTATTCGGCGTCGGGCTGCTTCGACGGCTGCGCCCGGTCGAAGGCGTCCAGCTTCATGCAGGCGTCGAACACTCGCATCACCGTCGGGTACGCGCCGAGTTCGCTGTCGTAGCGCCGGGCGTTGAAGATCTGCGGCACCAGGCAACAATCGGCGAGCGTGGGCGAGTCTCCATGGCAATAAGTGCCGCGCGGGCCGCGGGCAAGGTCTGCCTCGAGCTTCGCCAGCCCATCGGCTATCCAGTGTCGGTACCAGGTCTTCACGCCCTCTTCGTCCTGCTTCAGGCCACTGCGCAGATATTGCAGCGTGCGCAGGTTGTTGAGCGGATGGATTTCGCAGGCGACGAGAAGGGCGAGCGACCGCACGCGCGCGCGACCCAGCGGGTCGGCGGGGAGGAGCGGCGGTTGCGGATGCGTCTCGTTCAGGTACTCGATGATCGCCAGCGATTGCGTGAGCTCGGCCCCGTCCACCGACAGCGTGGGAAGCAGCCCCTGCGGGTGGGCGCTGGCATAGCCGGGCTGCCGGTGCTCGCCTTTGGCGAGGTGGATGAAGCGGGGCTCGTAGGCGATTCCCTTCAGGTTCAGCGCGATGCGAACGCGGAAGCTCGCCGAGCTCCTGAAGTAGGTGTCGAGCTTCACAAGGCCGGGACGATACGGACCTTCAGCTCACCGACGTTGTCGATGCCGCCGTGCATCTCGTCGCCCGGCTTCACGGGCCCGACGCCGGCGGGCGTGCCGGAGAAGATCACGTCGCCGGGCTCGAGCGTGTAGTACTCCGACAGATAGGCGATCTGCTCGGGCACCGACCAGATCATCTCGGAAAGGTCGGCGCGCTGGCGCTGCTTGCCATTGACGTTCAGCCAGATGGCGCCGCGGGACGGATGGCCGGCTTTCGCCGCCGGGACGAGCTCGCTGCACGGCGCCGCCTCGTCGAAGTTCTTGCCGAAATCCCAGGGACGGCCGTGGTCCTTGCCGATCTGCTGCAGGTCGCGGCGCGTCATGTCGAAGCCGACCGCGTAGCCGAACACGTGCTCGTTCGCCTTCTTGGCGTCGATGCGGCGGCCGCCCTTGCCGAGGGCGACGACCATTTCCGTCTCGTAATGGAAGTTGGCGGTCTTGGCGGGATAGTGGACCTCGCCGCCCTTGGCGCCGGTCACGGGCACGAGCGAGAACTCGCTCTTTAGGAAGAAGAACGGCTGCTCGCGGCCGTCGCCGCCCATTTCCTTCTGATGCTCGACGTAGTTGCGGCCGACGCAGAAGATGCGCCGCACCGGAAAGCTGTCCTGGGAACCGGCGATCGCCAAGGCAGGCGGCGTCCACAGGGAGATTGCGTAGGCCATCGGATCTCGTATCGGGAAGGAACGAAGGCGAAATTTTAGCGCTTGGTGGCGAGCTCGGCCTGCAGCAGCTCGCGCAGCTTGAAACGCTGCACCTTGCCGGTGGCCGTGCGCGGCAGGTGCTCCACCGCGCGCAGCCACTTCGGTCGCTTGTGCCGCGGCAGCGCTCGCTCGCAGGCGGCCGCCGCCGCGGCGAGCGCGTCGGGCACGCCAGGGCGCGCCGCCACGAAGAGCGCCAGGCGCTGCAGGCCATCCTCGTCGGCGATGGCGACGCAGGCCGCTTCCGCAATTTCGCCGAGCGCTGCCACGGCGTCCTCGAGCTCCGCTGGCCGGACCCACTGCCCGGCGATCTTGACCAGCTCGTCCGAGCGCCCGTGATGCACGTAGTAGCCCTCGGCATCGCGCGTGAAGAGGTCGCGCGTGCAGAACCAGCCATCGCGAAATTGCGCCGCCGTCTCGTCCGGGCGGTTCTCATAGCGCTGCGCTTGCGCAGGATGCCGGACCCAGAGCACACCCGGCGCGCCGGTCGCGGTGTCGCTCTCGAGCCTCAGCTCCACGCCATCAAGGGGCAGCCCGGTCCGCACGCCGTCCGCCGTGCCCGGGGGCGTGACGATGCACGCGCAGAAGGTCTCCGACATGCCGTAGAGGTTGAGCATCTCGCCGCCGCTTGCGGCTCGCCATTGCTCGGCGAGCTGCGCGGAGGGCGCTTCGCCGGCGGAGACGAAGCGACGGATTCCCCGAAGGGCGCTTAGGCGAGAGGGAGATTCGGCGAGGAGCCGGCGATACATCGTCGGGACGCTGAACAGCGCTGTCGGGCGGTGCTTGGCCGCGAGCTCCAGCACGCCTTCCGGCGTCGGCCAGTCCGCGCTCAGGATGGAGGTCGCGCCGATCCGCAGGGTGCCGAGGAGCGCGTGCTCGAGGCCGTAGGCGAAGAACAACCTGGAAGTGGCGAGGATGCGGTCCTGCGCAGAGAGGCCGAAGCGCCGCAACGCGCCGCCCGCCGCGGCGATCGCGCGGTGCGCATGCACGATGCCCTTCGGGCGGCCGGTGGTTCCCGACGAATAGAGCATGAAGGCCGGCGATTCGGCGGTCGCGGCGAAGGGGGCCGCTTCGGCGGCGTCTCGAAGCTGCGCGCGCCACTCCGGCAAGCCCGGCACGGCGCCGGCCACGACGATGCGCCGCTCGGTCGCGAGCTCCGCGGTCAGGTCGGGGCGAGCCACCGCAAACAGGTCCTCGATCAGAGCGAGACGCGCGCCGCTGTCGTCGAGGATGTGCCGGTACTCGGATTCCGGCAGCTTGGTGTTGAGCGCGACGGCCACGGCGCCCAGGCGCACGGCGCCCAGCCAGGCGGCTGCGCACTCCGGCGTGTCGCGCATGAGAAGCAGTACGCGGTCACCGGGACGCACGCCGAGCGCGGCGAATGCCCCGGAGGCAAGGCGCACTCGCCGGGCGAGCTCCGCCAGGTCGATCGATTCGTCGCCGCAGATGAGCGCGGGGTGGCTGCCGCGGCTGGCCAGCGCGTGCGGGCCGAGCAGCTCTTCGATGGCGTTCAATCGATCCGCCGGACGAGGGCGTCGCTCAGGAGCACCGTGCGGCAGGCGAGCACGACGCCGCGAGAGCGCTCGTCCTCGCTCAGGAGCGCTTCGGATTGGGGCAGTTCGCGGGCGCGACCGGCGAGGAGCAGGCACTTGCAGGTGCCGCACGTGCCAAACCGGCAGGAAAACGGGAAGACGACGCCGGCGCGCAGCAGCGCCGAAAGCAGCGTGTCGCCGGCATGCGCCGCGACTGGATCATCATGGCCGTCGAGGGTGATTTGCATGGAGCGCTGGGCGGGTGGCAGCATGGTAGCGTAAAGTCCGGAACAGTTTGGCCTCCAAACAAAAAGCTTCCCCCCCGCGCGCGCCGCTCGATCCCGGCGCGCTGCCTGGCCTCATCGGCTATCGGCTTCGCCTCGCGCAGCAAAGCGTGTTTCGCGACTTCGCCCGCGGCGTTCCCGGCGTGTCACCCGGCCGCATCGGCATGCTCATGCTGGTGCAGTCCAATCCCGGGGTCACGCAGGGCAGGCTCGCCGAGGCGATGGGCGTGGACCGATCCACCATGGTGGGTTTGGTCAACGCCCTGGAAGCCCGCGGCCTGCTCGAGCGCCGGCGCGGCGAGGACCGGCGCACCAACCGGCTGTGGCTGACGCGGCCGGGTCGCGCGCTGCTCGCGCGCGCAAGGCGGCGCATCGCCGAGCACGAGCGCCGCATTGCCGCCGGACTGACGCCGGCCGAGCGGGCGCAGCTGCTGGTGCTCCTCGAGAAGCTCGCGCGCTGAAATAAGAAAGGGCGCCGAGGCGCCCTTTCCGTCCTGCCTTCGCTGCGCAGCCGTTACATCCGGTACGCCGCCTCCCCGTGCGACGTCGTGTCGAGGCCTTCGCGCTCCTCTTCCTCGCTGACGCGCAGGCCGATGGTGAGGTCGACCAGCTTGTAGGAGATCGCCGCGACGATGCCGGACCAAAGGAGCGTCACGCCCACCGCCTTGGCCTGGATCCAGACCTGCGCGGCGATGCTTTCGAAGCCCGGCTTCATCTCGAACCAGTTGTTGTAGAAGCCCGGCCCGCCGAGGTCCGGCGCATTGAACACGCCCGTCATGAGCGCCCCGAAGATGCCGCCGATGCAGTGCACGCCGAAGACGTCGAGCGAATCATCGGCGCCGAGGAGCTTCTTCAGGCCGCTTACGCCCCAGAGGCAAACGAGGCCTGCGGCGAGGCCGATCACGAACGCGCCCGGGATGCCGACGTTGCCGGCGGCTGGCGTGATCGCGACCAGGCCCGCGACTGCGCCGGAGGCGGCGCCCAGCATCGAAGGCTTGCCCTTGAAGATCGCCTCGCCCAGGATCCAGGAGAGCACCGCGCAGGCCGTCGCCAGGTACGTGTTCATGAAGGCGAGGCCCGCGGAGCCGTTCGCCTCCAGCGCCGAGCCGGCATTGAAGCCGAACCAGCCGGTCCAGAGGAGCGCGGCGCCGATCATCGTCAGCGTGAGGTTGTGCGGCGGCATGGCTTCCTTGCCGAAGCCGATGCGCTTGCCGATCATGTACGCGCCGACGAGGCCGGCAATGCCGGAGTTGATGTGCACCACGGTGCCGCCCGCGAAGTCCAGCGCGCCCCATTGCCAGAGCAGTCCGGCCTTCGCGTTCATCTCATCCACGACCTTGGCGCTCGTGTAGGCGTCCGGTCCCATCCAGAACCAGACCATGTGCGCGATCGGCGCGTAGCTGAACGTGAACCAGAGCACCATGAAGACCAGCACCGCCGAGAACTTGGCGCGCTCGGCGAAAGCACCGAGGATCAGGCAGCAGGTGATCGCCGCGAACGTGGCCTGGAAGGCGACATAGACGAGCTCGTAGAGCGGCGTGTTCTTGCTGAAGGTCGCCGCCATCGAGAACTCGCCCTTCACCGAGTCGAAGGTGCCCTTCAGGAACAGCCGGTCGAAGCCGCCGAAATAGGCGTTGCCTTCGGTGAACGCGAGGCTGTAGCCGTATATGCACCAAAGCACCGTCACGAGCGAGAAGACGACGAACACCTGCATGAGCATGGAGAGCGCGTTCTTCGAGCGCACCATGCCGCCGTAGAAGAGCGCCAGGGCCGGCACGCTCATCATCAGCACCAGCGCGGTCGAGGTGAGCATCCACGCCACGTCCCCCTTGTTGGGCGTGGGCGCCGGCGCTGCGGCGGCCGGTGCCGCTGCCGTGGCGGCGGCTGCGGGCGCCGGCGCGGCATCCTTCTTGGCGTCGGCCGCGGGCGCGGTCGCCGCCGGCTTCGCCTCGTCCTTCTTCTCGGCGCCAGCCTTGTCCTGCGCGAGTGCGCCGCCGGCGAAGCCCAGGCACGCTGCCACGGCGAGCCAACTCAGAAACTTTCTCATTGCATTCTCCTTAGAGCGCCGCCGCATCGGTTTCGCCGGTGCGGATGCGGATGACTTTTTCCAGGTCGTAGACGAAGATCTTTCCGTCGCCGATCTTGCCGGTGTTGGCCGACTTCTCGATGGCCTCGATCACGCGATCGAGCATGTCGGTCTTCACCGCGGCCTCGATCTTCACCTTCGGGAGGAAGTCGACGACGTACTCGGCGCCGCGGTAGAGCTCAGTGTGCCCCTTCTGGCGGCCGAACCCCTTGACCTCCGTTACCGTGATGCCCTGCACGCCGATGCCCGAGAGCGCTTCGCGCACCTCGTCGAGCTTGAACGGCTTGATGACTGCGGTTACGAGTTTCATTCGGGTCTCCGTGGAAGGGCGCGAGCCTCGGGCCCGCGCCCTTCTAGTTGGCTCAGAACGTCTTGCTGACAGACAGGATGAGGGTGCTCTTGCCGGCGTCCTTGGTGGAGGTGGCGCCGGAAGCCATGTTGCCGAAGCAGTAGAAGCCGGGGTTAGCGACGCTACAGCTGCCCTTCGCCGTGGTGCCGATGAGGGATGCGCCGAGCACCCAGCCGCTCAGGTCCTTGGTGACGCCGAGCTTGTAGTCGGTGTAGTCGCCATTGGTCGCGTCGGTGCCGTTGCTCCAGCCCTTCAGCTTCAGCTT
>JBLNDP010000224.1:0-10640 GCA_050261755.1 Clostridia bacterium | reverse complement strand
GAGCGGGTCTTCGCCGAGGAGCTGCGCCTTGAGCCGCGTGTCGAGGTAGACGAGCACGCTTTCCGCGCCGGTGCCGGCGAAGACCAGGCTGTAGCCGAGGCCCTTGATGCCTTCGTCGGTGGCGATCTCCGCGACGACGAGCTTGTGGTGCGGGAACTCCAGCGCCATCTGCTTCGAGCAGGGCACGGTCAAAACACAGGTCTCGATGGCGGTGATCTTCATGGGGACGAAGGGTATCCTTTCGGGCGTTTCCACAGGAGGGGGAATTTCGATGCGAAAAACCATCAGCTGCTTCGCCGCCGCCGTCTTCCCGGCGCTCGCCCTCGCGCAAGGTGCGCCGGTGCACCTGTACGTCGGCTACTCGGCCGGCGGCCCGGTCGACACGGCGGCGCGCCTCGTGGCGCCCGGCTTCGCGAAGGAGGTGGGCGCGACGGTGATCGTCGAGAACAAGCCCGGCGCCAACGCCACGCTCGCCGGCGCGGCGGTCGCCAAGGCTGCGCCCGACGGCACGCAGCTCTGGTTCGCGGCGAGCCCCACCGTGACGATCAGCCCCAACGTCATGAAGAGCATGACCTTCGATCCCGCGAAGGACCTGACCGCCATCGCTCCGGTGCTCGCGTACTACAACGTGCTGGTCATCAACAAGGACCTGCCGTTCCGCACGCTCAAGGACCTGACCGACTATGCGCGCGCCAATCCCGGCAAAGTGTCCTACGGCTCCGCCGGCGTCGGCGGCTCCAATCATTTGAGCGGAGAGCTGTTTGCCGCGCGCACCGGCACGCAGCTCACGCACGTTCCGTACAAAGGGAACGCGCCGGCGCTCGCCGACGTGATGGGTGGGCAGCTGACGATGATGTTCGACATCGTCGGCGGCTCGCGCGCGCACATCCAGGCGGGTCGCGTGCGCGCCATCGCCGTCACATCGCCGCAACGCAACCCCTCGCTGCCCGACGTGCCGACGATGTCGGAAGCCGGCCTCGCGGGCTTCGACGTCGGCGGCTGGTTCGCGGTCTACGGGCCGCCGAACACGCCGCCTGCGCTCGTGCAGAAGATCAACGACGCGATGAACCACACGCTCGCGCTTCCCGACGTGAAGGCCAAGCTCACGGACATGGGCTATGAGCCCTGGACCGGCGCGCCGCACGCAGTTTCCGAGCGCGCCGCGAAGGAGCGCGCCATGTGGGCCACCGTCACGAAAGGAATGCAGGTCGAGTGAGGCGGATCCATGTCCTTTTCGACGAGTGGCTCAAGAAGGACCCGCAACGAGCTTTCATCCATTTGAAGGATGACGCGCCCATCACCTTCGAGCGACTGGGGCGCCTGACGAATCAAGCGGAAGCGGAGCTCAAGGAAAACGGCGTAGGCGTTGGCGATCGCGTCATGGCGGTCGTCGAGAACTGCCCCGAGCACGTCGCGCTCATCCTCGCCTGCAGCCGGCTCGGGGCCTGGTCGTGCGGCGTGAATGCGCGCATGTCGCCCGGCGAGATCGTCGCCTACGCGGCGAAGGCCGACCCGAAGGTCATGTACTTCACTGACGAGGCGCAGGCCGGGCGGTGGCATGCGGCGCCTTCATCCCTCGCGGGTTTGAAGGTCGTAAGAAGTGAAAAGGAGACCCGGCCGGAAACGGGCGAATTGGCGGACAAGGTCGCGGCCATCATCTTCACATCCGGGACGAGCGGCACGCCGAAGGGCGTGATGATGACCCACGACGGCGTGATGCACTTCGGCCGCGTCTCGGCCGAGTCGCGCGAGCTCGGGCCGGACGATCGCTCGTACGCGTACCTGCCCATGACGCACATCTTCGGCCTCGGCACGGTGCTCATGTCATCGCTCTACGCCGGCTCGGGACTCGTCATGCGCAGGCGCTTCGAGGCGGCGGATGCGCTGGATGCGCTCGAGCACCATGGCGTCTCGCAGCTGCAAGGTCCGCCGCAGTTCTTCGCGCGCCTCCTCGCGCACATGGAGGAAAAGCGAATCTCCCGTCCCGTGGCGCCGAAGCTTCGCTACGTGTACACGGGCGCCGGGCCGCTCGACCTCGCGCTCAAGCGGCGCGTGGAGGCGGCCTTCGGGCTGCCGCTGCACCATGGCTACGGCCTTTCGGAGTACGCGGGCTCGGTGCACGTGAGCCGCCTGAACGAGCGGCGCGACGACACTTCGGCCGGCTATCGCTTCGAGGGCGCGGAGCTGCGCATCGTCGATCCGCACACCGGGCGCGACCTGCCGGCGGGCGAGCGCGGCGAGATCTGGCTGCGCGGGCGGGGCCTCATGCCCGGCTACTTCCGCGACGAGACGGCGACGCGCGAGGTGATGCGCGAAGGCGGCTGGTATGCGAGCGGCGACCTGGGCGAGCTCGCGCCGGACGGCGCGCTCTTCGTCGTCGGGCGCCTGAAGGAGATGATCATCCGCTCGGGCTTCAACGTGTACCCGGCCGAGGTCGAGGCGGTGCTCCACGCGTTTCCGGGCATCGAGCGCGCCGCGGTCGTCGGCCGCAAGGAGCCGGACGGCAACGAGCAGGTGCTCGCGTTCGTGGAGCTGCGCCACGGCGCCTCGCTCGACCAGGCCGCCCTGCGGGCGCACCTGGAGGAAAACCTCGCGCCTTACAAGCGTCCGGCCATGGTGAAGGCGGTTCCCGAGCTGCCCGTCAGCACGAGCGGCAAGCTCATCAAGCGGCGGCTTCTCGAGCTCTACCCGGCCTGAGGGGGCGGTAAGATGCCAATTGCGTCACGAAACCGGGGGCCGGGCGACGATTTCTCCCTCGGCGGCTTTGTCAAAAAGCTTTAGATTCGTGCCGCAGGTCCTTCAGGGAGCGGGGAGACTTCGATGGCTGGCGGCACGGAAGCGGGTTCGTTCGAACGGCTGCTCGACGAGTGCCGCGACCTCGTTTGCGGCAAGCTGGCGCTCGCGACCGGCGCGATGCTCGACAAGTCGGACGAGGCGCTGACCAAGCTCATCTCGGGCACGCAGAGCCGCGACCTGCAGGGGCTCTACCAGGACACGCGCAAGGTCCTCGCCGGCGGACGCAGCAAGCTCGAGCAGAACTTCGCCAAGATCTACGTGCAGGAATTCGACAACCGGGTGCTCCTCGCGCGCGATCCCGGCCAGACGTTCTCCGCCTTGATGACCTCGACGCTGAGCCTCGTCGGTGAAGAGGCGCTCGACGAGACGCTGAAGTTCAAGGAGCTCGCAGCGCGCCTGCGCCGCTTCTGCGAGGAAGAGCTCGCGGCGCTCGACCAGCGCGTCGGCGTGCTCCTGGGCGACGCCAACCTCTCGGACGAGGGCAACCCGCTCAGCCCGCAGACGATCTGCGACGCCTACCAGCAGGCGTGCCACGAGCTCGACACCACGGTCAAGGTGCGTGGCGTCCTGCGCAAGCTTTTCGACGACCACGTCGTGGACGGCGTGCGGCCGATCTACAAGGAGGTGAACGAGCTCCTCGTGGAGCACGGCATCCTGCCCAAGATCCGCTACGGCGTGACGAAGAAGGCCGAGTCGCCGAAGCCGGCCGCCGGGGCGCCGGCATTGCCGCCCGAGGTCGCTGCCGCCGCCGCGGCCGCCGCTCCCGCCGGCAGCGAGGCGAACGTCTTCGCCATGCTGCAGGGGCTGCTCGCGACTTCGGGCATCGCGGCCCCGGCGCTTGCGCCGGGCCAGGTGCCGATCCAGGGCGCCGAGCTGCTCGGCTCGCTCACCCGCATCCAGCAAGGCGACGTCGCGGCCCTTCCGGGCGGCGCGGCGCCGGACGCCAAGGGCAACGTGCTGCACGGCCTGAAGGCGAGCGTGGGCGCCGGCATGGCGCAGGTGGACGCCATGACGCTCGACATCGTCGCCATGCTCTTCGACGAGCTTTTCGACGATCCGAAGATCCCGGTGGGCCTGAAGGGACTCATCGGGCGGCTGCAGATCCCGATGCTCAAGGTCGCGATCGCCGACAAGTCGTTCTTCGCGAAGAAGAGCCATCCGGCGCGCACGGCGCTCGATGCCTTCGGCGAGATCGCGCTGCGCCTGCCCGGCGACTTCAACGCGTCGAGCGCGCTGTTTCCGCGCCTCGATGCCATCGTCCAGCGGCTGCTCGACGGCTTCCAGGACGACGTCACGATCTTCGAGGGCGTGCAGGAGGAGCTGCGCGGCATCATCTCCGAGGACGACCAGCGGGTCGTGGAGAAGACGCGCGCCGTCGCCGAGCGCGTCTCCCAGAGCGAGAGCCTTGCGGTGGCGAAGGGCGCCGCCGAGGACGAGGTGCGCTCGCGCGTGCAAGGCCACGCGCTGCCGGGGCCGGTGCTCGAGTTCCTCGTCGAGCACTGGCGCAAGCTGCTGCTCCTCGTGCATGCCCGCCACGGCGCCGAGAGCCAGAAATGGAAGGACGCGCTGCAGATCATGGACCAGCTCGTCTGGAGCGTGGAGCCGAAGAAGACGCCGGAGGAGCGCCGCAAGCTCGCCGCCACCGTGCCCGGCCTGGTGAAGAACATCGCGGCCGGCATGCAGGCGCTCGGCTGCGCCGAGGACGTGCGCAGCGCCTTCTTCAACTCGCTCATGCAGTCCCACACCGCGATCCTCTCGGCGAAGGCGGTGGAGGACGCGAAGCCCGCGGAGGCGCTCGACTTCACGGCGCCGGTCACCGTGCGCAATCCTTACGGGGCCGGCGAGGTGCAGGTCGCGGGCGTGGACGACGCGCCGGTGGGCCGGGCCGCCGTGCTCGATCCGTCGCAGAAGCTCGTCGTCGGCGCATGGCTGGAATTCAAGCTCGAGCAGCCGCCCGGCAAGCGCGCGGCGAAGGTGCTCTTCGTGACGCCGAAGAAGACGCGCTACATCTTCTCGGACCGCGACGGCAAGGACATGGTCGAGTTCAGCCGCGCCGAGATCGTGCGGCGCCTGCGCACGCGCGAGGCGGTGCTCCTCGACGGCCCGCCGGAGCAGCCGCTCTTCGACCGCATCATGGGCGGGCTCACCGCGAAGCTGCGCGGCAAGGCCGGCCAGCCCGCACCCGCCCGCGCGGCCTGATAGCATCCGCCGCGTGAAAATCGCGGTCCTCGACGATTTCTTCAACACGGTGCCGACGCTGCCGTGCTTCGCCAAGCTGGCGGGGCACGACGTCAAGGTCTGGAACGACCACGTCGAGGACACGGCGACGCTCGCCCAGCGCCTCGCCGACGTCGAGGCGCTCGTGCTCATCCGCGAGCGCACCAAGATCCGCGCCCCGCTGCTCGAACGCCTGCCGAAGCTGAAGCTCATCAGCCAGCGCAGCGTCTACCCGCACATCGACACCGAAGCCTGCACGCGGCACGGCGTCGTCGTCTCGTCCATCCTTACTGCACCGCCTTCCTACGCGACCGCCGAGCTGACTTGGGCGCTCGTGCTGGCGGCGGCGCGCAAGATCCCGCAGCAGATGGCCGCGCTCAAGGCCGGCACGTGGCAGATCGGCGTCGGCACGACGCTGCGCGGCAAGACGCTCGGCGTCTATGGCTACGGACGCATCGGGCAGGTCGTCGCGGGCTACGGCAAGGCCTTCGGCATGAAGGTGCAGGTGTGGGGCCGGCAGACGGCGCACGCCAAGGCGGCGGAGGACGGGCACATCATCCCGGCGAGCAAGGAAGCGTTCTTCGAGACCTCGGACGTCATCACGCTGCACATGCGCCTCGTGGATGCCACCCGCGGCATCGTCACCGCGGCCGACCTCGCGCGCATGAAGCCCACGGCCATCCTCGTGAACACCAGCCGCGCGCCGCTCGTCGAAGCCGGCGCGCTCGAGAAGGCATTGAGGGCAGGGCGGCCCGGCCTGGCGGCGGTGGACGTCTACGAAGAGGAGCCGGTCGTCGGCGGCAACCACCCGCTCCTCAAGCTCGACAACGTGGTGTGCACGCCGCACCTCGGCTACGTGACGCGCGAGGAGTATGAAGCGCACTTCAGCGTGATCTTCGACCAGATCCTCGCCTGGCAGGCGGGAAAGCCGATCAACGTCGTGAACCCGCAGGTCCTCGCGGGCTAGGCGCTACTCCAGGTACGCCGGAAACTTCGGCAGGGCGGCGAAATCGCGCGAGTCGTGCTGCACCACGAAGCGCGCCTTCGTGTTCTTGACGATCCTCTCGATGCGGTCCATCGATGCGAGCGTGTCTGCGCGCTCCGTGTTGAAGGGCGGCACGCGGCGATGCGTGCGGTTCTCGCGCAGGTGGTAAAGGTCGCCGGAGAGGACGACGGTGCCGGATTTCTCCAGCCTCAGCATCAGCACCTGGTGGCCGGGCGTATGGCCCGGCGCCTTGAGGATGCGCACGCTCCGGTCGCCGAAGACGTCGTAGTCGCCATCGATCATCTGCGTCTTGGCGCTCTTGTACGCGCTGTACGAGTCCGGCTGCACGAACGGCCCGGGCTTGCTCTCGGCCCAGGCGAGCTCGGCTCGATTGATGATCCAGGTCGAGCTTCCGAACAGGTTGGCGTTGCCGGTGTGGTCGAAGTGGAAATGGGAGAAGGCGACGTAGGTGATGTCGGCCGGCGTTAGGCCGAGGGCCTTCAGCTGCCCGGCGAGGGTTGCGGTGACCTCCATGTGCGTGCCGCCATCGTCGATGCCGCCCTTCGACTCGGCCATCTTGTCCGGCAGGCCGGTGTCCCACAGCAGGATGCCCTTCGGGTGGCGGATCACGAAGCAGGGATCGGCGACCTTGCCCGGCTTCCCGTCGTAGTCGCCGGTGTCCGAGAGGAAGCCCATGTCCTGGAAGCTCGCGCGCCCGCAATCGAGCGTATAGAGGCGAATCGCGGGCACAGGATCGGCGGCAAGCGCCGGAAGACAGGCGAGAGCCGCAGCGACCAGCAAAAAGGCTCTCGCGATCAAGCTAGATGACTTTGCGCACGATGCTGATGAGCTCGGCGGGCTCGAACGGCTTGCGCAGCGTGCCGACGGCGCCGATCTCGCGCGCCACGTCGAGGTAGTCGGGCCCCTGCGGCGATTGCCAGCCGGACATGGCGACGATCTTCGCGCCGGGATGCTGGCGGCGGATTTCCTCGATCGTCTCGATCCCGTCCTTGTCGGGCATGAAGAGGTCGGTGACGATCACGTCGGCGGGAGCCTTCGCGAGCTCCTCGAGCGCGTGGGCGCCGTTGTGCGCGGTCGCCACGTCGAAGCCTTCCTGCCGCAACGCCATGGCGAGGAGGCCGCGCGTGTCCTCGTTGTCCTCGATGATGAGCACGCGCGACATATGCGGCCACTATACAGAAACATTAGAATCCGCGGCTCGGATGGAAAACAACAGGAGGATTGGAATGAAGCGCCTTGCTCGTTGTGTTTTTGCGATCGCGGCATCGGTGATGATGCTGCCGGCGATCGCCGACTATCCCGCGCACCCGGTCAAGTGGGTGGTGCCGTACCCGCCGGGCGGCACGACCGACCTGCTCGCGCGCTTCATGGGTGCCTGGCTGCAGGAGAAGCTCGGCCAGCCCTTCGTGATCGAGAACAAGCCCGGCGGCGGCAACAACATCGGCGTCGACTACGTCGCCAAGTCCGCGCCGGACGGCTACACGCTGCTCCTCGTGAACCCGGCGAACGGCATCAACACCACGCTCTACAAGAACCTTCCGTTCAACTTCCTCACCGACATCGCGCCGGTGGCCGGCATCGCGCGCTCGCCGAACGTGATGGTGGTGCGGGCGAACTTCCCGGCGAAGAACGTGGCCGAGTTCATCGACTACTGCAAGAAGAACCCGGGCAAGCTGAACATGGCGTCTTCGGGTAGCGGCACTTCCGTGCACCTGTCGGGCGAGCTCTTCAAGGCCATGACCGGCTGCAACATGCTCCACGTGCCGTACAAGGGCGCGGGGCCCGCGCTCGCCGACGTCATCGCCGGGCAGGCCGACGTCATCTTCGACAACCTGCCGTCCTCCGCGGGCTTCATCAAGAGCGGCAAGCTGCGCGCGCTCGGCGTCACCTCGGCGCAGCGCGACAAGTCGTTCCCCGACGTGCCGACGATCGGCGAGACGGTAAAGGGCTACGAGGCCACCGCGTGGTTCGGCATCGGCATGCCGAAAGGCTCGCCGCGCGAGGCGATCGACAAGATCAACGCCGCCGTGAACGCCGCGCTCGAGGATCCGAAGATGCTGGAGCGCCTGGGGCAGCTGGGCGGCACGCCGCTCAAGGGCACGCCGGAGGACTTCGGCAAGGTCATCCACGCCGAGACGGAGAAGTGGGCTCCCGTCGTGAAGGCTTCCGGCGCGAAGGTCGAGTAGCGGCGGCATCGAGCAACACCTCGGCGGCGGCGCGCGCGGAGCGGGCCACCGCCGGGTCGTGCCGCACGAGCACGGCGGCGATCGCGCCGTCGGCGAGCATCTGCAGCTGCACGGCGAGGCCTTCCGGATCGGCGACGCCCATGCGCTCGAGCAGGCCCCGATACCAGGCGCGGCGCTCTTCCTTGAAGCGCGCGGCGATGTTGGCGGCGGGATGCTTCGGGTCGCCGATCTCGGTCACCGCGTTCACGAACGGGCAACCGCGGAACGTCCCATCCGCGAAGAGCCGCTCCATGCGCTCGAAGTAGCCGAGGATCTGCTCCCGCGCCGGCGCGTCGGAGGCGGGCGCCATCTTGAAACGCCGCGTGAGATAGGCGGCGATGAGCTCGTCCTTCGACGGGTAGTAGCTGTAGAGCGTCCGCTTGCTCACGCCCGCTTCGGCGGCGACGGTATCCACGCCCACGGCGCGGATGCCCTGCTCGTAGAAGAGCTTGTCGGCGGCCGCGAGGATGCGTTCGGCAGGCGAAACAGGTCGGTCTACTTTCACGTTGACAGGACTATACGCCGTGCAGCATGATAGGTAAACCGACCTGTTTACCCGACCTGAGCCGAGGCCCCATGGCGAACCGTTCCCTTGTTCCGCTCATCGTCCTGAGCGGCATGATCATCTCCCTGTGCATGGGGCTGCGGCAGAGCCTCGGCCTCTACATGCGGCCGCTGGGCGCCGACCTCGGCATCACGGCGGCGGCCTTCGGCTTCTCCATCGCGCTGCAGAACATCGTCTGGGGCCTCGCGCAGCCCTTTGCCGGCGCGGTGGCGGACCGGCACGGCCCGCGCCCCGTGATCGTCGTGACGGCGCTCCTCTTCTCCGGCGGCCTGCTGCTGCTCATGAACGCGAACGCCTTTCCCGGGGCGCTGGCGCTCGCGGGATTCCTGCTCGGCGTCGGCACCACGGGCTTCAGCACGCTCTACGGCGCCATCAACCGGCGCGCCGACCCGAAGAAGCGCAGCCAGACCGTGGGCCTGGTCGCCGCGTGCGGCTCCCTCGGCACCATGGTCATCGCGCCGTTCGGCGGCTGGCTGATCGACGGGCCGGGGTGGCAGGCAGGCCTGTACGTATTCGCCGGGCTGGCCGCGCTCATGGCGGTCCTTGCCTTGCCCGTGAACGAATCTCCGCAGGGCATTGCCTCCCAGAAAACCAAGCTCCGCGAGGCGCTGCGCGAGGCGCTGGGGCACCGCGGCTATCTCTTCATGACGCTCGCGTTTTTCGCCTGCGGGTTCCAGCTCGTGTTCCTGACCACGCACCTTCCGTCCTACCTCGCGCTGTGCGGCGTGGCGCCGGGCGTCGGGGCCACTGCGCTCGGGCTCATCGGCCTCTTCAACGCGATCGGCACCTTCATCTTCGGCCAGCTCGGCGCGCGCTACAGCCAGAAGCACCTGCTCGCGCTCATCTACCTGCTGCGCACGACCTTCATCGTCATCTTCCTCCTCGCGCCGGTCAGCGCCGCCACGACGCTGATCTTCGCCGCGGCGATGGGATTCCTCTGGCTCGGCGTCACGCCGCTCGTGAACGGCATCCTGGCGCGCGTGTTCGGCCTCACGCACTTCAATGCGCTCTTCGGCGTGGTATTCCTTTCCCACCAGGTCGGCTCGTTCTTCGGCGCCTGGATGGGCGGCCTGGTGTTCGACCGCTTCAAGAACTACGATGCGGCCTGGGGCGCGCTCATCGTGATCGGCCTTGCCGCCTTCACGCTGCAATGGCTGATGGACGAAAAGCCGCCCCGCCAGGCGGCGGGCCTGCAACCCGCCTAGTCTTTGAAGGGTGCGCCGAGCTCGGCGCACTGGCGTCGCGCGTACTCGGCGTATAGCGGCCCCGAGTTGTCGGGGTCGTTGTTCGCCGCGACGACCCGCTCGTTGCGTATGAAGAACGTCATCGGCTTGTAGCCGTCGTAGGCGCCCTTGCGGTTCTTGTCGTTGACCCATACGCACACCGCCCACCCGAACTGCGCGGCATCGAGTGCCACGCCGCGCTGGTACAGCTTCTTCGGCTCCGTGCGGAACTCGACGATCGCGGTCTTCGGATCGGTGAGGCGTAGCTCGAGGTAGTTCTTCACCTCGTCCTGCCAGTGCTCCGGCTTCGGTCCGTAGTTCACCGAGGCCATCTCGTCTTGCGTGACGCGCGGCGTCTCGCAGCCCGAAAGGACCACCGCCGCCAGGACCAGCGCGAGTTTTTTCATCTTCAGCTCCCGTTTTACGTACCCAGGCCTTGGACAAGCCTGGCAAGACCAGGTTTCAAGTTCGCGATGGGGGACCACTTCAGGGACGACTTCAGCGGACGGCTTCAGGACTCCTGGAAGGACACCAGCTCGAAGCGCTCCCCGAAGACGATCTTGCCTTCGCGGAGGGTGATCTCGTTGTAGGCGACGTTCCTCCGCACT
>JBLNDP010000223.1:0-16343 GCA_050261755.1 Clostridia bacterium | reverse complement strand
GTGGATCCCGGGCGTCGCCTTCAGCACCTCCGCCGAGAACTGCACGTGCATCTTGGCGATGTCGGCCTCCGCCGGCGTGAGCGGTCCCTTCTTCTCGAGGATTGCCGGCGGCAGCCGCGTCTTGCCGATGTCTTGCAGGAGGCCCAGCAACCCGAGGAGCTCGAGCTCCTCGCGCTGCAGCTGCAGGAAGCGGGCGAAGACGATCATGTAGAGGGAGACCTCGAGCGCGCGCGCATGCGCGGCCGCGCTCTTCTCGCGCAGGCGCGAGACGAGGAGCATTGCGTCGGGGTTTCGCACCACGCTGTCGGTGAGCCGCGTGACCGATTCCTTGATCTCCTTCGCATCGAGCACGCCGCCGGGGCGCGACGCCGGCTTCAGGAGATCGGGCAGCACCTTGACGGTCTGCTCGTAGATCGGCTGCGCCTGCTTGAACTCGACCTCGACCTCGGCGGTCTCGGGGTACGCGGCGCTGCCGCGCACCTTGAACGCCGGCGCGGTCGCCCGCCGCACTTCCTCGGCCGACTGGGTGCGCTCCGGATCGATGAAGACGTGCTTGCAGAACTTCCTCAGCGCGTTCAGCTGCACGTCGGTGCGCAGCTGGAAGCCCTGGTACATGAACGGCGTCTCGGTCCACGGACGATCGAGCTCCGCCACGTACATGCCGAACTGCAGTTTCTCGACTGGGACTTGCTGCCTGTCCATGCGCGGCAATTTTACTTCAGCCGCTACTTCAGCCGGCCTTCCTCCACTGCGTGACAAGCGACATTGTCCACGAGGGCCGGCCGCTCGCTGCGGCAGCGCTCCGCGGCATGCGGGCAGCGGGGATGGAATGCGCAGCCCGCGGGCGGCGCGAGCGGGTTGGGGACCTCTCCAGCGACGGGGACGCGGGCGCGCCCGCTCATCTCGAGATCGGGCACCGCATCGAGCAGCATACGGGTATACGGGTGGCGCGGGCGCGTGAAAATATTCACGGCGGGGGCGAGCTCCACCAGCCGGCCGAGATACAGGACGCCGACCCGGTCCGCGACCTGGGATACGACGGCAAGGTTGTGCGAGATGAAAAGATAAGTGAGCCCGAGGCGCTGCTGCAGGCCCGACATGAGGTTGAGGATCTGCGCCTGCACGGAGACGTCGAGCGCGGAAGTCGGCTCGTCGCAAATGAGCAGGTCGGGCTCGCCCGCGAGCGCCCGAGCAATCGAGATGCGCTGGCGCTGGCCCCCAGAGAACTCGTGCGGGTACTTCTCGCCGTCGTCGCCCGAAAGGCCCACCTGCTCGAGCAAGCGCACGACCTGCGGCAAGGCTTCGCGGCGGGCAACGCTTCCCCGGGCAAGGAGCGGCTCGGCCACGATGTCGCGCACGCGCCAGCGGGGATTGAGGCTCGCGTAGGGGTCCTGGAAGATCATCTGCAGCCTCGTGCCGTGGAAGCGGATGCTTCCTTCCGTGGGCCGATACAGCCTGGCGATCAGCCGCGCGACCGTGGATTTGCCGCTGCCGGATTCGCCCACCAGCGCCATCGTCTCGCCTCGCTCGATGTCGAAGCTCACGTGGTCGACGGCGCGCAGCCGGCGGCGCGGTTCGCCTTCGAGCGCGCGGTTCAACCAGGGCCGCGAGACGTCGAAGTCACAACTGACGCCCGCAAGCTCGAGCAGCGGCATCCTAGGCCTCGGCCGCGAGCAACCAGCACGCGGCCGAGCCCGCGCCGGCCGCCAGCAGGTCGGGTCGCTCGGCCGTGCAGCGCGCAAAGCGGTGCGGGCAGCGCGGGTGAAAGGCGCAGCCCGACGGAATGGCGTTCAGACGCGGCATGGCGCCTTCGATCTGCGCGAGCCGCTGGCGCACGCCGCCCACCGCGCTCTTGGGGATCGAGGCCATCAATCCCGCGGTATACGGGTGGTGCGGAGCGCGTAGCACGGCGCGCACCGGCCCGAGCTCGGCGATGCGTCCCGCGTACATCACCGCCAGCCGGTCCGCGGTCTCGGCGATGACGCCGAGGTCGTGCGTGATCAGCATGATGGCGGTGCCTCGCGCGCGGGCGAGCCGCTTCAGGAGCGCGATGATCTGCGCCTGGAGGGAAACATCGAGCGCCGTGGTCGGCTCGTCGGCGATGACGAGCGCCGGTTCGGCGGCGAGCGCAAGCGCGATGACGACGCGCTGCCGCATGCCGCCCGAGAACTGGTGCGGGTAGTGGTCGAAGCGCGACTCGGCTGCCGGGATCCCGACCTCCGCGAGGAGCGACAGCGCCCGCGCACGGGCTTCGGCCGCGCCCACGTCGAGGTGCGCAAGGATCGTCTCCTCCAGCTGGCGGCCGATGGTGTAGAGGGGATTGAGGGAGGTGAGCGGGTCCTGGAAGATCATGCCGATGCGCCGTCCGCGCAGGCGGCGCATCTCCTCCGGGGGCAGCCGGTCGATGCGCCGCCCCTGCAGCCGCACTTCGCCGGCGGCGATGCGGCCCGGCGGCTCCAGCAGGCCGACGATGGCGAGCCCCGTGATGGACTTGCCGGCCCCGGATTCCCCGACCACGCCGAGCACCTCGCCCGGCGCCACCGAGAAGCTGACCCCGTCGAGCGCGACGAGCGTGCCGCGGCGCGTGGGGAACTCGACGCGCAGCCGGTCGACTTCGAGGAGCGGGACCGCGCTCACCGCAGCCTGGGATTGAGGGCGTCGCGCAGCCAGTCGCCGAGCAGGTTCACGGAAAGGACGAGCACGACGAGCGCCGCGCCGGGGAAGACCGTGATCCACCATTGGCCGGAGAAGAGGAAGTCGTTCCCCACGCGGATGAGGGTGCCGAGGGACGGTTGCGTCGGCGGCACCCCGACGCCGAGGAAGGAAAGCGTCGCCTCGGTGATGATGGCCGTGGCGATGTGGATCGTGGCAATGACCAGCACCGGGCCCATGACGTTGGGCAGCACGTGCGCAAGCATGATGGCGACCGGCCGCCGGCCGATGACGCGTGCCGCCTGCACATACTCCTTCTGGCGCTCCACCATGGTCGAGGCGCGCACTGCGCGGGCGTATTGCACCCAGCCGGCGAAGCCGATGGCGAGGACGAGCACCGGGATGGCGATCTGGTCATGGCGCTCGGCCGGCAGCGCGACGCGCGCCACGCCGTCGATGAGCAGCGCGATCAGGATCGCCGGGAAGGAAAGCTGCACGTCGGCCAGGCGCATCACGAAGGCATCGAGCGCGCCGCCGAAATACCCCGTCACCAGGCCGAGCGATACGCCGAGAAGGAGCGCCAGGAGCACGGCGGCGGCGCCTACGCCCAGGGAGATGCGCGTGCCGTAGAGGATGGTCGAGAGGACATCCCGGCCCTGGTTGTCGGTACCGAGGAGGTAGTGCCAGTGCCCGCCGGCTTCCCAGGCCGGCGGAGCAAAAGCGTCGTTCAGGTCGAGGACGGCGACATCGAACGGGTTCTGCGGCGCCACCCAAGGCGCGAGGAGCGCCGCAGCGACGCAACCCAGCGTCAGAAGCGCAGCGGCGATGGTGAGCGGTGAGCGCCGGAAGCTCCAGGCCAGGTCGTGGTCCCAGAGCCGCTCGAGCATGCCGCGCCCGGTCAATTCACGCGCGCGAAGCGCGCCTGCGGCCGGTCGTCGGGGCTATACGGGATCGTCACGCCCTTCTTCATCGCCCAGGGACGCACCTGGTGATGCAGCGGCACGTAGTAGTACTCGTCCCGCGTGCGCTCCAGTGCCTCCTTGAGCAGCGCGTCGCGCGCCTTCGGGTCCGTGGCGATCTTGATGGCGTCGATGGTGTTGTCGAGCTTCGGATCGCTCACGCGCCCGAGGTTGAAGTTGCCGTCGGCGCCGCCTGTTTTCGTGCGCACCAGGGACTGCAGCGTAAAGAGCGCGTCGAAGGTGGCGACGCCCCAGCCGAGCATGTACGCGCTCGTGTCGAACTTCAGGATCTTGGGGATGTAGTTCGCGAACGGCATCGAGTTGAGCTTCGCCCGGATCCCGGCCTTGGCCCACATGGAGACGATCGCCTGGCAGACCTTCTCGTCGTTGACGTAGCGGTTGTTCGGGCAGTCGAGCGTGAAGTCGAGCCCGTCCGGATAGCCGGCCTCGGCGAGGAGCTTCTTCGCGCCGGCGATGTCGTACTTCGTCACGGCGTCCAGCTCCTTCGAGTAGCCGTGCACGCCCGGCGGGACCATGATTCCCGCCGGCAGGGAGAGCCCGCCCATGGTGACCTTGCGGATCGCCTCGCGGTCGATGGCCATGTTGAGCGCCTTGCGCACGCGCACGTCCTTGAACGGGTTCTTCCCCTTGACGCCCGCGTAGCGCAGCTCGTCGCTGTGCTGGTCCAGGCCGAGGAAGATGGTGCGCGTCTCCACCCCGTCGAGGACCTTGAGAGTGGGTTGCTTGCGCAGGCGCTCGACGTCCTGCGTCGGCAGGTCCGTGACGAGGTCCACGTCCCCGGCGAGCAGCGCGGAGACGCGCGTCTGGTCGGACTTGATCGGCGTATAGATCACGTCCGTGACGTTGCCGTCCAGCTTGCCCCACCAGTCCTTGTTGGCCGTCATGACGATGCGCTTGTCCGGCTCCCAGCTCTTGATCACGAAGGGTCCCGTGCCATTCGTGTTGCGCGACGCGTAGGTCTCTTCCTTCTTCGCGTAGTCCTGCACGTTCTGCGAGCGGTTCTTCTCGCACCAGGACTTGCTCATGATGCGGAAGTCGACGATGTTGCGCAGCAGGATCGGTTGCGGGCCCTCGGTGATGAATTCCACCGTGTAGTCGTCGAGCTTCTTCACCTCCTTGATGCCGGTCACGTAGACCTGGTTGGTGCCCTGCGGCTGCTTGATGCGGCCGTAGGAGAAGACGACGTCGTCGGCGGTGAACGGGGAGCCATCGTGGAACTTCACGCCCTTGCGCAGGTTGAACCGCCACTCGGTGGGCGAGAGCTGCTTCCAGGAGACCGCGAGGCCCGGCTCGATCTGGTAGTCCTTGCTGTATCGAGTCAGACCCTCGTAGGCGTATTGCAGGATGGAGTGCGTGGTGGTGTGGTTCTGCGAATGCGGGTCCAGCGTGAGGACGTCGTTTTGCGCGGCCCACCGCAGGTTCGCGGCGGCGGCGGGCAGGGCGATCAGCAACAGCAGGCCGAGCAGGGCTCGCTTCATGGGTACTCCTCCCCTTTCGCTATTTGAGCGGCATCGATTCTTCCACCAGGGCGGCGAGATAGCCGGCGCCGAGCGGGATGACCTCGTCGTTGAAATCGAAGTTCGGGTTGTGCAGGAAGCAGCCGCCGGGGCCGCCGCCCTGGCCGAGCCACACGTAAGCGCCCGGCCGCGCCTGCAGCATATAAGAGAAGTCTTCGCCGCCCATCGTGGGGTTCGGATCGGTGTCCACGTTGGCCGGCCCGAACACGCGCTGACCGACGCGCGCGGCGAACGCCGCCTCGTCGGCGCTGTTGATCGTGGCCGGATAGCCGCGCGTGTAGGTGACTTCGGCGCTGGCGCCGAATGCCTCCGCGACCTTTGCGGCGATTTCCCGCACGCGCCGCTCCGCGAGATCGCGGGTCTGCGGCCTGAAGGAGCGCACCGTGCCAATCAGCTTGACGTGGTCCGGGATGACGTTGAAGGCGCCGATCTGGCTCGTCGCGAGCGAGCAGATGCTCACGACCACCGCGTCGATCGGGTCGACGTTCCGGCTGGCGATCGTCTGCAGGGCCGTGATGAGGTGGGCGCTGGCGACCACCGGGTCGACCGTGAGCTGCGGCACCGCGGCGTGGCCGCCCACGCCGCGCACCGTGATCTGCACCTCGTCGGTCGCCGCCATCATCGGGCCGGCCCGCACGGCGATCTTGCCGGGCGGAAGCATCGGCCAGTTGTGCAGGGCGTACACCGCGTCGACGGGGAAGCGGTCGAAGAGGCCTTCCTTCACCATGACGGCGCCGCCGCCGCCGCCTTCCTCCGCCGGCTGGAAGATGAGGACGGCCGTGCCGTCGAAGTTGCGCGTCTCGGCGAGGTGGCGCGCCGCGCCGAGAAGCATCGTGGTGTGGCCGTCGTGGCCGCAGGCGTGCATGCGGCCGTCGTGGCGCGAGCGATACGGCACGCTGCCCGTCTCGTGCATGGGCAGGCAATCCATGTCGGCGCGCAGGCCGATGCCGCGCGCCGAGCCGCCGCGTCCGCGCACGACGCCGACGACGCCGGTCTTCGCCAGGCCGCGGTGGACCTCGATGCCCCACGAGGCGAGCTTCTCCGCGACGATCGTGGCCGTGCGGCTTTCCTGGAAGGCGAGCTCCGGATGCGCGTGCAGGTCGCGGCGGATCTCGCGCAGCTCCGCGTGGTAGCGGCGGATGGCATCGACCGGGCTGGCAACGGGCTCGACGGGCTTGTTCATAGGTTCCCCAGGCGAAGGCGCGGATCCACCGCATAGTAAAGCAGGTCGACCGCCAGGTTGATAAGGACGAAGAAGGCCGCGATCAGGCAGAGATAGGCCGCCATGACCGGCACGTCGGCGAAGCCGACGGCCTGGATGAAGAGCAGCCCCATGCCGGGCCACTGGAACACGGTCTCGGTGATGATGGAAAAGGCGATGATCGAGCCCAGCTGCAGCCCGGTGATCGTGATCACCGGCACGAGGCTGTTCTTGAGCGCATGGCGCAAGTGCACCGCGCGGTCCGGCAGCCCGCGCGCCCGCGCGAAGCGGATGTAGTCGGTGCGCAGCACCTCGAGCATCTCGGCGCGCACGAGTCGCTGGATGAGCGTCATCTGGAAGAGGCCGAGCGTGACCGCCGGCAGGATGATGGAGCGCAGCCCCGAAGCGGTGAGGAATCCGGTCGTCCACCAGCCGAGCGCGACCGTGTCGCCGCGGCCGAACGCCGGCAACCAGCCGAGCTGCACGGAAAAGAGCAGGATGAGCAGGATGCCGATGAGGAAAGTCGGCAGCGACACGCCGGCGAGCGACACGGCAAGCAGCAGGTGCGAGATCCAGGAGCGCGGCCGCAAGGCGGTGTACACGCCCATTGAGATGCCCGCGACGACCGCGAGCAGCGCCGCCGCGAGGGAGAGCTCCAGCGTCGCGGGGAGCCGGTCGAGGATGAGCTGCGACACGGGCTGGACCTGGCGCAGGCTCAGGCCGAACTCGCCGCGCGCGGCGTTGGCGAGAAAGTGGGCGTACTGCACATAGAACGGGCGATCGAGCCCGAGCGCATGCGTCATCTGCACGCGTTGCTCGTCGGTCGCGTCCTGGCCCAGCATGTAGAGGACCGGGTCGCCGACGAAGCGGAACAGCGCGAAGGCGATCAGGCCGACGACCAGCATGACCAGGACGGCCTGGGCGAGGCGCCGCAGGATGAACGCCAGCATGGCGCCATTAGAATCCGAGTGTGTCCCCCTTCGCAACCACGCTGGTCGCTTGGCAGAAGCGCCACGGGCGGCACGGCCTGCCATGGCAGGGCACGCGCGACCCGTACCGCATCTGGCTCTCGGAAATCATGCTGCAGCAGACGCAGGTGAGCGCCGTGCTGCCGTACTACGAGCGGTTCCTCGAGTCCTACCCGAGCGTCGAAGCGCTGGCTGCGGCGAGCGAAGAGGACGTCCTGCGCCTGTGGAGCGGGCTGGGCTACTACGCGAGGGGACGCAACCTGCACCGCGCGGCGCGGGAGATCGTCTCGACCCGCGGCGGCAATTTCCCCCGCACGGCGCAGGCGCTCGAGCGGCTGCCCGGCGTCGGCCGTTCGACCGCGGCCGCCATTGCGGCGTTCGCGTACGGCGAACGCGCGGCCATCCTAGACGGCAACGTGAAGCGCGTTCTGGCGAGGTGGCGCGGCATCGAAGGCTATCCTGGCGCCCCGGCCGTGCAGCAACGCCTCTGGGCGGTCGCGACGGCGCTCCTTCCCAAGCGGGACATCGAGCCCTACACGCAGGCGCTCATGGACCTCGGAGCGACGGTATGCGTGCGCTCGAAGCCTCGCTGCGGTGCGTGTCCCGTTGCCGCTGGTTGCGTCGCGCGCCAAAACGGACGCACAGGCGACATCCCGGCGCCACGGCCGGCGAAGAAGCTCCCGCTTCGCCGCGCGACGTGGCTACTGATCACGGATGGGCGTCGATTCCTCCTCGAGCGGCGTCCGGGCGATGGGCTATGGGGCGGGCTATGGACGTTCCCCGAGTTGCGAGGGACGGACGCTGCCCGCTTTTGCCGCGATGAATTCGGCTATTCCGCGGGAACGGCCGAAGCGCTACCGGTCCTCGAGCACGGCTTCACGCATTTTCGCCTTAAGGCCTCGCCGCTTCTCTGCCGTGTGCCCGCATCGCCCCTCCCTGCGAAGGCGGGCCTCGCCTGGATGTCGGTGGCGACGGCATTGCGAGCCGCCGTGCCGACGCCGGTCAGGCGCCTGCTACAAGCGCATTCAACCGCGACAGGCGCTGCGCGGCGTCGCCCATCTCGAGGAGCGCCTGCTTCTCCGCGAGGGGCAGCGGCAGGATCTCCGCGAGGCGCGCGCCGACCCAGGCGCTCGAATCGAGGCGGTACGGCGGCTCGAACAGCGCCGCGTGCCCGCTGAGCACTTGCTCGAGCAGCCGCACGCTTGCCGTGCACGAAGCCGGCACCGGCGCATCGGCCTCCTCGGCGAGAAGCTCGACCTGCGCGCGCGCGAGCCCATCGGGCTCGAGGTGCCGCTCGAGGATGCGGAAACGCCGCTCGCCGAGCGCGACCACCTGCAGCACGCCGAGCTGCTCCATGTCCCAGGCCGCGATACGGGCGAGCGTGCCGACCTCGACGGGTAGCGCGGGCTCGCCGACCTCCGATCCCTCGCGAATGAGGCACACGCCGAAAGGCGAGCCGTCCCGCAGGCAGGCACGCGCCATGTCCATGTAGCGCTTCTCGAAGATGCGCAGCGGCAGGCGGCCGCCGGGAAAGAGCACCGTCTGCAGCGGGAAGAGCGGCAGCTTCGCCGGCGCCGGCCGCGCTTCTATGGCGCGTCTTCTTTCGCCAGGCCGCGGTGGCGCACGAGCACGCGCCAATGGCCGCGGAACGCCTCGGCGAGCTGCTCGACCAGGTAGACCGAGCGATGGCGCCCGCCCGTGCAGCCGATCGCCACGGTCACGTGGCTGCGGTTCTCGCGCACGACTTCGGGCAGCCAGCGCTCGAGCAGGCCGCGCACGTCGGCCAGCCAGCGCTGCACGGCCGCGTCGCGGCCGAGGTAGTCGATGATCGGGCGATCGCGCCCGGTGAAGGGCCGTAGCTGCGGGTCGTAGTGCGGATTGGGCAGCATGCGCGCGTCGAAGACCCAGTCCGCGTCCAGCGGAGCGCCGTCGCGGCAGGAAAACGATTCGAAGAGCAGCGTGAGCGATTCCTGGCCGACGCCGAGCAGGTCGCGGATCCAGTTCTGCAGCACGCGCGGCTGCAGGTCGCTCGTGTCGATGCGGTTGCCGGTGGAGGCGACCCCGGCGAGCAGCGCACGCTCGCGCTCGACCGCCTCGGACAGCGTGAGGCCCTCGCCGGCGAGCGGGTGGCGCCGGCGCGTCTCGGAAAAACGGCGCAGCAGCGCCGGCGTGCTCGCCTCCAGGTACAGCACGCGGCAGTCGATGCCGCGCGCACGCAGCTTCTCGAGCTGCTCGGGCAGCGCCGCCACCGCGGAGCTGCGCGCGTCGATGCTGACGCCGATGCGCTCGTGGCCCGAGCCGGCGAGGAAATCGATGGTCTCCAGCAAGAGCGTCGCCGGCAGGTTGTCGACGCAGTAATAGCCGCCGTCCTCCAGCACGCGCAGGGCAATGCTTTTTCCGGAGCCGGACAATCCGCTGACAAGGACTAGCTGCATAAAGGCAGGACGGGCTGCATTACTCCTCGTCCGAATCCGATTCGAGCGCCTCGCGCTGGCGCGCCATGAACTCCGCCATGGAGTCGACGCCGCGCAGCTTCAGGATGTGATTGCGCACCGCGGCCTCGATCAGCACCGCGAGGTTGCGCCCGGCGGCGACGGGAATCACGACCTTGCGCACCGTGACGCCGAGGATGTCCTCCGACATGTCGGCGAGCGGCAGCCGCTCGCCCGCGTCGCGCCCGCCGGGGAGCGGGCGCTCCAGGTGGGCGATCAGCTTCAGCTTCATCTTCGGCCGCACGGCCGTCTCGCCGAAGATAGTGCGGATGTTGAGCAGGCCCAGGCCGCGCACCTCGAGGAAGTCGCGCAGCATGGGCGGGCAGCGCCCTTCGAGCGTGTTCGCGGCGATGCGCGAGATTTCCACCACGTCGTCGGCGACCAGCCCGTGGCCGCGACTGATGAGCTCGAGGCCCAGCTCGCTCTTGCCGACGCCCGACTCGCCGGTGATGAGCACGCCGAGGCCAAGCACGTCCATGAACACGCCGTGGCGCTCGCCGGTCTCGGCAAGGGCCTTGGCGAGGTAACGTGCAAGCTTCTCGATCACCCGCGCGGCGGGGTAGGGCGAGCCGAACACCGCGACGCGCGCCCGCTCGGCGGCTTCGAGGAGTTTCTGCGGCGGCGCGACGCCGTCGGCGAACACCACCGCCGCCGGGCCGGCGGCCAGCAGCCGCTCGACGAAGTCGGCGACCGTGCCCGCCTCGTAGGCGCCGATGACCTGGATGCTGTTCGGGTGGGTGAGGTTGAGGTGGCCGATCAGCGAAGCGGATGCGGCCGCCTCCCGCCGCACGCTCGCGGAGCCGCCCCGCCCCGCAAGCCACGCGAGCGCGAGCGCCTCGCGGTTGTCGTCATGCAGCCGCGCGACTTCGACCAGCAGCATCCGGCTGCCATGAGGTGATGAGTTGGTGCAGGCTGGCAGCGTCGTGCGCGCGCGCCATCGCCTCGCGCTGCGCCTTGTCGCTGAAGATCTGCGCCAGCTCCGACAGAATCTGCAGGTGCTTCTCCGTCGCCTGCTCCGGGACGAGCAGGACGAAGACGAGATCGACCGGGTTCGCGTCGGGAGCGTCGAAGGGCACCGGCTGGGCGAGGCGGAAGAACGCGCACAGCGCCTCCTTCAGGCCCTTGATGCGGCCATGCGGGATGGCCACGCCCTGGCCGAGCCCGGTCGAGCCGAGCTTCTCGCGGGCGAACAGGCTGTCGAACACGACGCTGCGCGCGAGGCCGTGCTGGTTCTCGAAGAGCAGTCCCGCCTGCTCGAACAGGCGCTTCTTGCTCGAGACCTGCAGGTCGGTCACGACGTTGGCGGCGGGCAGCAGCTTGGCGATGAGGCTCATCGGGATCGCGCCTCGACGGGGCGGCGGATTATAGCCCGCCCTGCCGCTTGAGGGCGTCCGCCGGCTTGTCCTGCAGCTTGTCCTTGTAGCGCAGCACCTGGCGGTCGAGCTTGTCGGCGAGGAGGTCGATCGCCGCGTACAGGTCCTGCTCCTCGCACTCGCAAAAGAGGTCCTTGCCCGGCACGTGCAGCGTGACCTCCGCCTTCTGCCGCAGCTTCTCCACGGAAAGGATCACGTGCGCATCGATCACGTGCTCGAAGTGTCGGGTGACGCGCTCGAGCTTGGAGCGCACGTAGGTCCGGATCGCGGGGGTCACTTCGACGTGGTGTCCGCTGACGTTCAGGTTCATGCGATCTCTCTCCTCGGTTGGAATCGAGCCTCGTTAGGTGGGACTACAGCGACTTCCTCTGGTTCACCGGGGGTATCTGCAAGGACTCCCGGTACTTGGCGATGGTGCGCCGCGCGACGACGATGCCCTGCTCGGCAAGGATCTGCGAGATGCGCGAGTCCGAGAGCGGCGAGCGGGTGTCCTCGGCCGCGACGAGCTGCTTGATGAGGGCGCGGATGGCGGTGGACGAGGCGGAGCCGCCGGCTTCGGTGGCGACGTGGCTGCCGAAGAAGTACTTCAGCTCGTAGGTGCCGCGCGGCGTGGCCATGTACTTCTGCGTCGTGACGCGCGAGATCGTGCTCTCGTGCAGGCCGAGCGTCTCGGCGATCTCGCGCAGGACAAGCGGCCGCATGGCGACTTCGCCGTGCTCGAAGAAATGCCGCTGGCGGTCGACGATCGCCTGCGAGACGCGCAGGATGGTGTCGAAGCGCTGCTGCACGTTCTTGATCAGCCAGCGCGCCTCCTGCAGCTGGGTGGAAAGCGCGTGCCCGCCGGCGCGGCTCGCCGCCGCGAGCTCCGCGTACAGGCGGTTGATGCGCAGGCGCGGCATGGCCTCCGGGTTGAGGCTCGCGCGCCAGGCGTTGCGCACCTTGCGCACGATCACGTCGGGCACGACATAGCGCGCCTCGACGCGTGCGAACGACGCGCCGGGCCGGGGATTGAGCGCCTGGATGAGGCGCTGCGCCTCGCGCAGCGCTTCCTCGCTCGCGCCGGTGACGGACTTCAGGCGCGTGTAGTCGCGGCTCGCGAGGAGCTCGAGGTGCTTTTCCACGATGCCGAGGGCAAGCTCGCTCGTCGCGGTCCGGGGCAGGACGCGGATCTGCAGGGCAAGGCACTCCGCCGGCGAGCGCGCGCCCACGCCCGCGGGCTCCATGTTCTGCAGGTGGCGCAGCGCAATCGCCAGCTCCTCGGGATCCGCCTCGGCTTCGGCGGGCAGGAGGGCGACGATCTCTTCGAGCGGCTGCGTGAGATAGCCGTCGTCGTCCAGCGCGTCGATCAGCACCTGCACGAAGGCGCGATCGCGCGCGCCGAGGTTCGTGAGCGAGAGCTGGCCGCGCAGGTGCTCGCGCAGCGTGGGCGTATCCGCCGTCCCCGAGGTGCGATCGCCGTCGTCGTCCTCGTCCGAGCCGCCGCGCCAGCCCGCGCCCGCGTCGAGCGACCAGTCGTGGTCCTGCGGGGCGGGCGCCTCCTGCGCCGCGCCGCCCTGAGGCGCCTCGGCGGGCGCCGGCGCCGGGGCGGCGGGCTCCTCGTGGGCCTCCTCGCGCTCGAGCACCGGGTTGTCCATGAGGACGCGCTCGATCTCCTGGTTGAGCTCGACCGTGGACAGCTGCAGCAGCCGGATCGACTGCTGCAGCTGCGGCGTGAGCGTGAGGTGCTGCGAGAGGCGGAATTGCAGGGACGGCTTCATCGTTGGGAGCCAGCCGCCCTCGAGGATAAGAACCGCAGGTTACATGCGGAAGTTCTCGCCCAGGTACACGCGACGGACACTGTCATTATAGACAATCTCCTCGGGATGGCCGGACGCGAGCACCGCGCCTTCGTTGATGATGTAGGCGCGATCGCAGATACCGAGCGTCTCGCGCACGTTGTGGTCCGTGATGAGCACGCCGATGCGGCGCTCCTTGAGGAACCGGATGATGCGCTGGATGTCCAGCACGGCGATCGGGTCCACGCCGGCGAAGGGCTCGTCCAGCAGGATGAAGGCCGGCCGCGTGCCCAGGGCGCGCGCAATCTCGAGGCGCCGCCGCTCGCCGCCGGAGAGCGAGATGGCCGCATGCTTGCGAAGGTGCGCGATGTTGAGGTCCTTCAGCAGCTCGGCAAGGCGCGGCTCGACCTCGTCGCGGTCCAGTCCCTGCAGCTCGAGGACCGCCTGCACGTTTTCCTCGACGGTCAGGCGGCGGAAGACCGAGTTCTCCTGCGGCAGGTAGGAGATGCCCAGGCGCGCGCGGCGATGGATCGGCAGGTGCGTGAGCTCGAGGTTGTCGAGGTGGATCGTCCCGGAGTCGACCGGGATGAGGCCGACGATCATGTAGAAGCAGGTCGTCTTGCCGGCGCCGTTCGGGCCGAGCAGGCCGACCACCTCACCGCTCGTCACCTCGAGCGAAACGTCCTGCACGACGGTGCGCGACTTGTAGCGCTTGCGCAGGCTCTGCGCGCGCAGGCGGCTGTGCGGAGCCTCCGGCGACAAGCTTTCCGCGGATGCGCGATCGGCCGGGAGGGCGCCCTCCGTGGGGCGATTCACGGATGCCTCACTTCGCCGCCTCGCCTTCCGCCTTGGGCTGCAGGATCGCCTTGACCCGGCCGGACGTGCTCTTGCCCGGGCCGACCGAAAAGTAGTCCGAGCGCTGGTCGACCAGGATGTAGTTGCCGGTGACCTCGTCGCCGTCGCGCGTCACGCGCGCCTGGTCGAAAAGCTCGATCGTGCTCTTGCTGTCGTCGATCTCCAGGCGCAGCGCCTCGCCGTCCATCCACGCCCCCTCCTTGCCGTCCTTCGGGTCCTGCCGCTGGCGGAAGCGCACCGGCTTGCCGGTCGCCGTGGTGAACTGGTTGCCCTCGGCATCCTGCCGCACGACGAGGCGGTCGGCGCGCACCGTCAGGGTTCCCTTCGTCACGACGACGTTTCCCTCGAAGATGTTGAGCCGGCGCGTCTCGTCCGACTGCATGGTGTTCGCCTCGATCTCCGTCGGTTTGTCCTTGTCCGCTTTTTCCGCCAGCGCCGGCACGCTGGCGAGTGTCACCACTAGAAAGAGCGCGCCCCTCACGGCGCCTTCTTTGGCTCGAAGTGGCCGCGCACATGCTCGCGCAGCAGGAGCTGGCCCGAGTCGTAGTTGTACTCCATGCCCCGGCCGGCAATGGACCGGGAGTCTTCCTCGATGTGCACCTCGCGGTCGGTGAGCGCGAGCGAGCGGTCGCGCACGACGTGGAGGAAGGCGGTCTTCAGCCGCGCCTCGGGACGCTCGCCGAGCGCGGCGCGCGTGAGCAGCACATGGTCGTAGAGGAAGATCTCCTGGCCATCGCGCGAGAGCGCGCCGCGCTCCGCGCGCACGCTCATGCGCGACTCGTTCGGCTTGGTCTGCACGAGCCGCGGCTCGATGAGCTCCGTGGAGTCGTCGTCCGGGTAATGGATCATGCGCGCCGCGGCGAGGACCGATTCGGCCTGCCCGGTGTTGTTGTACGTCGTGGCGGTGAAGTTGGTCACCAGGTAGTCCGGGTCGTGCCGGCGCAGCGGCGAAGGCGCCTGCTCGTCGTGCACCGTCCGCTCGAGATAGAAGGTCGTGAGGGCGAGCGCCCCCATCAGCAGGAGCGGGAAGAGCCGGGTGGTCGAAAGCCTCATTTCAGGTACGGCTCGAGCACGCTCGCGAAGGTGCCCTGCGCCCGCATGATGTACTCGCACACCTCGCGCGCCGCGCCGGCACCCGCCGGCGTGGCGGCGACGTAGTTCACGCGCCTGCGCACTTCCTCCGGCGCCTCGTGCACGGTGCAGGCGAAACCGCATCGGGTGAGCACGGGGATGTCGACCAGGTCGTCGCCCATGAAGCCCGTGTCGCGGGCGGCGATGCCGAGGCTTTCGATGAAGGCGAGGTAACGCTCGCGCTTGTCGGCGACGCCCTGCAGGACGTGCTCGACGCCGAGCTGAGCGGCGCGGATCGCGACTGCGGGCGAGCTGCGCCCCGTCAGCAGCGCGGTGCGCACCCCGCTCTGGGCGAGGAGCTGCAGCCCGAGGCCGTCGAACGAATGGAACGACTTGATCTCTTCTCCGGCCGGCGTGTACCAGAGGTTGCCGTCGGTGAGGACGCCGTCCACGTCGAAGAGCATCAGCTTGACGCGCCGCGCCCGCTCGAGCGCGTCGGGGGATGCGAATTGCATGCGGCTAGATGACCTTTGCGCGGAAGAGGTCGTGCAGGTTGAGCGCCCCGACGAGCGCGCCGTGCGCGTCGACGACGAGCAGCGCGCTCACCTTGTGCTGCTCCATGAGATGCACCGCGTGCGCCGCCAGCATGTCCGGGTCGACGGTCTTGGGCGAGCGCGTCATGACGTCCGCCACGCGCAGGCTGTCCAGCGCGCCGCCGCGCTCGATGGCGCGGCGCAGGTCGCCGTCGGTGAAGATGCCGCGCAGCGCTCCGCCGGCGTCCAGCACCGCCGTCATGCCCATCGTGCCGCGCGACATCTCGGCCACCGCGTCGCGGAAGGCCGCCGCCGCGGCGACGCGCGGCACCTGGTCGCCGCTGCGCATGACGTCGCGCACGTGCAGGAGCGCCTGGCGCGCGAGGGCGTTGTGCTGCAGCTGGCCGCGAGGATGGTAGCGGGCGAAGTCGGCCGCGGAGAATCCGCGCGCGTCAAGGAGGGCGAGCGCCAGCGCGTCGCCGAGGGCGAGCGCAGCGGTCGTGCTCGCCGTGGGCGCAAGGTTGTGCGGGCAGGCTTCCTTCTCCACCGCCGCGTCGAGCGCCACGTCTGCCTCGCGCGCGAGCGGCGAAGCGGCATTGCCGGTGATGGCGACGAGCTTCACGCCGAGGCGCTTGAGCAGCGGGAGGATCTCGAGCAGCTCGGCGTTGGTGCCCGAGTAGGAAATGGCGATGAAGACGTCGTTGGCGTCCACCATGCCGAGGTCGCCGTGGCTCGCCTCGGCCGGATGGACGAAGTAGGCCGGCGTTCCCGTGCTCGAGAGCGTGGCGGCGATCTTGCGCGCGATGTGGCCGGACTTGCCCATGCCGCTCCCCACGACGCGGCCGCGGCGCGCGCCGATGAGGCGCACCGCCTCGGCAAAGCGCGCGGCGACGCGCGCGACGAGTCCGCGCACCGCGTCGGCCTCG
>JBLNDP010000222.1:0-6223 GCA_050261755.1 Clostridia bacterium | reverse complement strand
GGCATGTTCGAGCGCAACGACGACGTCCTCTACGTCTGCTACGACAACGAGGCCTACATGAACACGGGCGTGCAGCGCTCGTCGGCGACGCCGCCGGCAGCGAGGACGGCGACGACGGTGGCGGGGAATGACTTCGGCATCGGGAAAAACATACCGGCCATCGCGCTCGCGCACGACATTCCCTACGTCGCCACCGCCACCGTCTGCGAGCTGCGCGACCTGGAGGCCAAGGTCCGCCGCGCCATGCAATTCCGTGGCGCGCGCTACCTGCACATCCTCGTCCCGTGCCCGCTCGGCTGGGGCCATGCCTCCGACGAGACGATCTTCATCTCGCGCATGGCGAAGGAAACCGGCCTCTTCCCGGTGTTCGAGGCCGAGCACGGCGAGGTCGTCTCGGTCTCGAGGATCCGCCGGCAGTTGCCGGTCGAGGAGTACCTCGAGCCGCAAAAGCGCTTCGCCCACCTGTTCCATCCGAAGAAGCAGGTCGAGGTGATCTCGCGCCTGCAGGCCCTCGCCGACCGCAACATCCGCAAGTACGGCCTGACCGGAAGCTGAGCATGCGCAAGCCCTTCGCCATCACCCTCGACCCCGGCTCGAGCCTCGCCAACCACACGGGAACGTGGCGCACGCTCCGCCCGGTGTACGTCGACCGCCTGCCGCCTTGCAACCATGCCTGCCCGGCCGGCGAGAACATCCAGGGCTGGCTCTACCACGCCGAATCCGGCGACTACGAGAAGGCCTGGCGCCTGCTCACCGAGGAAAACCCGCTGCCGGCGGTCATGGGACGCGTGTGCTATCACCCGTGCGAATCCGCCTGCAACCGGGCGAAGCTCGATGCGGCCGTCGGCGTGAACTCCGTCGAGCGTTTCCTGGGTGACCTCGCCCTGAAGAACGGCTGGAAATTCCCCGTTGCCAAGGAGAAGACCGGCAAGCGCGTCCTGGTGGTCGGCGCCGGGCCCTCGGGCCTCTCGGCGGCGTATCACCTGGCGCGGCTCGGCCACGCGGTGGAGATCCACGAGGCCGGCCCGTATGCCGGCGGCATGATGCGCTTCGGCATCCCCAAGTACCGCCTGCCGCGCGAGGTCCTCGATGCCGAAGTGCGCCGCATCCTCGATTTAGGGGTCGTTCTTCGCTTGAACGCCAAGGTGGAAAACCTCGAAAAGACGATCCGGCAGGGACGTTTCGATGCGGCGTTCCTGGCGGTGGGCGCGCATATCGCGAAGCGCGCCTATATTCCGGCGGGCGCGGCGGCGAGGATCGTCGACGCCGTTTCCGTCCTGCGCTCCATGGAAGGCGAGGAGAAGCCCTTGCTCGGGCGACGCGTCGTCGTGTACGGCGGCGGCAACACGGCCATCGACGTCGCGCGCACGGCCAAGCGCCTGGGCGCGGAGGAGTCGATCATCGTCTACCGCCGCACCCGCGAGAAGATGCCCGCGCACGACTTCGAGGTCGAGGAAGCGCTGCAGGAAGGCATCCTCATCAAGTGGCTCTCGACCATCAAGCAGGCGGGCGGATCGTCGATCACCGTCGAGAAGATGAAGCTCGACGACAAGGGCAGCCCGCAGCCGACCGGCGAGTTCGAGACCCTCGCCGCCGACTCGGTCGTCCTTGCGCTCGGCCAGGACGTCGACCTTTCGCTGCTGCAGGAGCTGCCGAACGTGGAGGTGAGCGACGGCGTCGTGAAGGTGGATGCCAACATGATGACCGGCCGCCGCGGCGTCTTCGCGGGCGGCGACATGGTGCCGGCGGAGCGCACGGTCACCGTCGCCGTCGGGCATGGAAAGAAGGCGGCCCGCAACATCGACGATTTCCTTTCCGGAAGAAAGGCCGCAAGGCCGGAGAAACACGCCCTCGCCGCCTTCGATCGCCTGAACGCGTGGTACTACTCCGACGCGCCGAAGACCGTGCGGCCGACGCTCGACATCGTGCGCCGCCAGTCCACCTTCGACGAGGTGGTGGCCGGCCTGGACGAGACGAACGCGCTCTTCGAGGCGCGCCGCTGCCTGTCGTGCGGCAACTGCTTCGAGTGCGACAACTGCTACGGCGTCTGCCCGGACAACGCGGTGATCAAGCTGGGGCCGGGCAAGCGCTTCGAGTTCAACTACGACTACTGCAAGGGCTGCGGCCTGTGCGCGGCGGAATGCCCCTGCGGCGCCATCGACATGGTCCCGGAGGAGCTCTAGCCGGGGAGCGGGCGCTAGTTCAGGTCGAGCGAGTGGCGCTTGAGCGCGGAGAGCGGCACGTACTTGAGGACGTTCTCGTGCGTCGCCTCGAGCACCACGCGCGGCGCCTTGCCGGCTTCCCAGGCCTCGACCCACCGCAGCACGTGCAGGCACCAGCGGTCGCCGTGCTTGAGGCCGCGGAAGCGCAGGTCGGGCCGCGGCATGACGAGGTCGTTGCCCTTGGCGACGCTGAATTCCAGGAACTCCTGCGTCACCTGCACGCACACGAGGTGCGCGACGCCGTCCTGGTCGTGCGTCGCGCAGCAGCCGTCGCGGAAGTAGCCGGTGAGCGGCGCATAGCTGCACGCGCGCAGCTCGCCGCCCAGCACGTTCTTCTCCGCCATCACGCCCTTCACGCCGCGTGCCGCTCGATGTAGCGCTTGAGGAAGCCGGCGTCGGGCTCCATGACCTCCACCTTCTGCGGCTTATGCTCGATGCCGACGAATTCCGCCGGGCGCTGCGGGTCGCGCCCGAGCGCCTCGCGGATCGTCGCGCCGAACTTCACCGGCAGCGCCGTCTCCAGGCAGAGGAGCGGCACGCCCGGCTCGCGAAGCTCGAGCCCGACCTTCACGCCGTCGGCGGTATGCGGGTCGATGACGGTCTTGTACTTCTCGAACACCGACCGGATCGTGGCGAGACGGTCGGCATGGGTGCTCTTGCCTGAAACAAAAGTGGAAACATTCTTGTAAAAAGCAGAGCCGGACAGATCGAACTCGCCGTCCTGCTCGACGCGCCGCCAGAGCTCGCGAACCCGCGCACCGTCGCGCCCCACCAGCTCGAACACGTAGCGCTCGAAGTTCGAGGCCTTGGAGATGTCCATCGAGGGGCTGGTGGTCTCCCGCGCCGCCTTGCGCGTGCTGTACTTTCCGCTGCGGAAGAACCGGTCCAGCACGTCGTTCTCGTTGGAGGCGAGGACGAGCCTCTTGACCGGCAAGCCCATCCGGGAGGCCACATAGCCGGCGTAGATGTTGCCGAAATTCCCCGAGGGGACCGCGAAGCTCACCTTCTGGGAATCGTCCTTCGTCGCGGCAAAGTACCCCTTGAAGTAGTAGACCACCTGGGCTGCGACACGCGCCCAGTTGATCGAGTTCACCGCGCCAATGCGGTGCTTCGCCTTGAAGGCGGCGTCGCTGTTCACCTTCTTCACGAGGTCCTGGCAGTCGTCGAAGACGCCCTTGACCGCCAGGTTGTGGATGTTCGCGTCCTGCAGCGAGTACATCTGCGCGCGCTGGAACTCGCTCATGCGCTTGTGCGGCGAGAGCATGAAGACCTGCAGGTTCTTCTTGCCGCGCATGGCGTATTCCGCCGCCGATCCCGTGTCGCCGGAGGTCGCGCCGAGGATGTTGAGGCTTTCGCCTTTCCTTGCGAGCTCCGCCTCGAAGAGGTTGCCCAGCAATTGCATGGCGATGTCCTTGAACGCGAGCGTCGGGCCGTTCGACAGGCCGAGCAGGTGCAGGCCGGGCTCGAGCGTCTTCAGGGGCGTGATCTCGGCGCTGCCGAAGACCTTTGCTTGATAGGTCTTTTGCACGAGGCCGCGCAGCTCTGCCAGGTCATCCGCGAACAGCCGCAGCACTTCGAAGGCGAGCTCCGGGTACGAGAGGGAGCGCCAGCGCGCGAGGTCGGCCTGCGGAAAGGACTCCGGCACGTACAGGCCGCCGTCGGAGGCGAGCCCCTCGAGCAGGATGTCGCCGAAGCGGCGGGCCGGCGCCACGCCACGCGTGGAAACGTAGTTCACGCTAGAGCAGCTCTTCGAGCCGGATGCGGGTGACGCTGCCCAGGACGGTGGGAAGCCTGGCGATGCGCCGCATCGCGGCGTTCACGTTCTTCTCGAGCGCCCGGTGGGTGAGCATGACGATGTCGACGCGCTTCTCGCCTTCGCCCGGCTCCTTCTGCACCATGGCGTCGATGGAGATCCTGGAGTCGGCGAGGATGCGCGTGATGTCGGCAAGAACGCCCGGGCGGTCCTTCACCCGCATGCGCAGGTAGTAGGACGTTTCCACCTGCTCCATGTCGAGGATCGGCGTGCTGGAGAGCTGGTCCGGCTGGAAGGCGAGGTGCGGCACCCGGTGCTCCGGGTCCGCCGTGATCAGGCGCGTGATGTCCACGAGGTCGGCGACGACGGCGCTCGCCGTCGGCTGCGCGCCGGCGCCGGCGCCGTAGTAAAGCGTCGGCCCCACGGCATCGCCCTTCACGAGGATGCCGTTCATGACGCCCTCGACGTTGGCAATCAGCCGGCGGGCCGGCACGAGGGTCGGGTGCACCCGGAGCTCGATGCCCTTGGGCGTCTTCTTCGTGATGCCCAGCAGCTTGATGCGATAGCCCAGCTCCTCGGCATAGCGGATGTCCTGCTGCGTCAGCTTCGAGATGCCCTCGGTGTACGCCTTCTTGAACTGCATCGGCACGCCGAACGCGAGCGCCGAGAGGATCGTGAGCTTGTGCGCCGCGTCCACGCCCTCGATGTCGAAGGTGGGATCGGCCTCGGCGTAGCCGCGCTTCTGCGCGTCCTGCAGCGCCGTCTCGAAGGCGAGCCCCTTGTCGCGCATCTCGGACAGGATGAAGTTCGACGTGCCGTTGATGATGCCGGCGATCCACTCGATGCGGTTCGCCGCCAGTCCCTCGCGCAGCGCCTTGATGATGGGGATGCCGCCGGCGACGGAGGCTTCGAAGGCCACCATCACGCCTTTCTTCTGCGCGGCGGCGAAGATCTCGTTGCCGTGCGTCGCGAGCAGGGCCTTGTTCGCGGTCACGACGTGCTTGCCGTTGCGGATCGCCTCGAGGACGAGGTCCTTGGCGATCGTGTAGCCGCCGATGAGCTCGACGACGATGTCGATGGACTTGTCCCGGACGAGCTCCGAGCCGCTGCTCACCACGCGCGCCTTGCGCTTGACGATGGCCGCGGCCCGCTTGACGTCCTTGTCCGCCACCATGGAGATCTGGATCGCGCGCCCGGCGCGGCGCCGGATCTCGTCGGCATTGCGGCCGAGCACGTCCCACGTGCCGCCTCCGACGGTGCCGATGCCGAGGAGGCCGACGTTAATGGGCTTCATTTCTTCGCAGCCTGAGCTCCAGGTGGGTCTTCACCGAGGGCCACTCGTCCTCGAGCACGCTGTACATCACCGTATCGCGGACGCTGCCGTCGCGCCGCGGCGCGTGGTGGCGGATGACGCCGTCCTTCTTCGCGCCGAGCGCCTCGATCGCGCGCTGCGAGCGGAAGTTGAAGTTGTCGGTGCGCAGGCCGACGACCTGGCAGCCGATGTCCTCGAAGGCGTACTCGAACAGCAGGAGCTTGCAGGCAGTGTTGACGTGCGAGCGCTGGCAGCGCTGCGCATACCACGTGTAGCCGATCTCCACCCGGTCGGCGGCCGGGACGACGTCGTGGTAACGCGTGCAGCCGACGATGTCGCCGCTCTTCAGGTCGCGCACGGCCCAAGGCAGCATTTCTCCCTTCTCCTGCCCCTTCAAGGCATCCTGGATGTACTTCGCCGTGTTTTCCGGCTCCGGGACGGAGGTGAAGAAGAGCTCCCACAAGCGGCCGTCTGCGGCGGCAGCGCGCAGCCCCGCCTCGTGCTCCGTCGACAATGGCTCGAGCCGGACGCCGTGGCGCTCGAGGGGCTGCGGGCGGATCTGGATCACGCCGCGCCGCGCAGCGGAAGCACCGCGCGCGGCTCGCCCGCCGACACCCCGTCCTTGCGGAACATGTCGCGGATGCCGCGCGCCGCCTGGCGCAGGCGGTGCTCGTTCTCGATCAGCGCGATGCGCACGTGGTCGTCGCCGTAGTCGCCGAAGCCGATGCCCGGCGCGACGGCGATCTTCGCGTCGGCGAGCAGGCGCTTGGTGAACTCGATGGAGCCCAGCTTCGCGTAGGCGTCGGGGATCTTCGCCCAGATGTACATCGAGGCGCGCGGCTTCTCGACCATCCAGCCGATGTCGTGCAGCGCCTTCACCATCACGTTGCGCCGCTTTTCGTACGTCTTCCGGATGTCCTCCACGCACTCCTGCGG
>JBLNDP010000221.1:0-10526 GCA_050261755.1 Clostridia bacterium | reverse complement strand
GCGTCGCCTGGTCGGGATGCATGCGGATCGATTCGGCCAGGTAGCGGTAGGCGGCGGCGTCGCCCGCGACCCGCTCGCCCAGCCACGGCAGCACCTTGAACGAGTAGACGTCGTACGCGCGCTCGAGCGGCTTCCAGACCTTGGAGAATTCCAGCACCACGAGGCGGCCGCCCGGCTTGAGGACGCGCGCCATCTCCGCGAGCGCCGCGTCCTTGCGCGTCATGTTGCGCAGGCCGAAGGCGACCGTCACGCAGTCGAAGCGGCCGGATTCGAAGGGCAGACGCTCCGCGTCGCATTGCACCGCGGGCGACTGGATTCCCGCGTCGAGCATGCGGTCGCGCCCGCGCTCGAGCATGCGGCGGTTCAGGTCGGCGAGCCACACCTCGCCGCCCGGCTGCACGCGACGCGCGAGCGCGCGAGCGAGGTCTGCGCTGCCGGCGGCGACGTCGAGGACGCGCTCGCCGGGACGCGGGCGCGCCACCTCGACCGCGAAGGCCTTCCAGATCCGGTGCAGGCCGAGCGACATCAGGTCGTTCATGACGTCGTAGCGCTCCGCGACGCTGTCGAACACGGCGCCGACCCTCGCGGCCTTTTCCTTGGCCGCTACCTTTTCAAAACCGAAATCCGTCTCGTCCGTCATCGATCGCGGCTCGCCCCGGCCGCCTTGAGCCTCTCTTCGTACTCCTTCCACAGGCGCTCCTGGTTCTCTCCCAGGTGGTAGAGGTAGTCCCACGAGTAGATGCCGGTCGCATGCCCGTCGGAAAAATTGGGCTGCACCGCGTAGGAGCCGACGGGCTCGAGAGAGCGGATCTCGACCTCGCGCTTGCCGGTTTGCAGCACCTCCTGCCCCGGCCCGTGTCCCCTCACTTCCGCGGAAGGCGAAAAGACCCGCAGCAGCTCGTAAGGCAGCCGGAAGCTGCGGCCGTCGGAGAAGGCCACCTCCATGACGCGCGAGCGCTGGTGGAGCTTGATCTCGGTCGGAACGCGCTCGTCGGCCATGCGCTAGGACAGGAGCTCGTACGTCGCGCGCTCGAAGTCGCTTCCCCGGTCGGCGAGCGCGGTGAGGCGCACGCGCACCGGCGAATCGACGTACACCTCGATCACGCGGCCGGGCTTGAACCATCCCACCGGCAGCACGAGGGACGGCGGTGCGTTCAGGGCTGCCACTGCCGTAAGGGAGACGGCGGGCACGTATTTCTCGTTCTGCACGTTCAGGCCCGTGGGGCGCACGGCCGTGGCCGCCGGCAGGCCGGGAAGGAGCTTGATGCCGGCGTGCAGGTCGCCGTTTCCCGCCACCATGAGCCAGCGCACTTGCCCCAGCACGAAGCTGCGCGCATCGCCCAGCCGTACCAGCAGGAGCTGGTTGTGGGCGTAGCGCCGGCCCGCTTCGCCGGCGGTCCGCGCGAGGTGCAGGCCCTGTGCGCTCTCGTCCTCCGTGCGCCAGTGCTCCAGGCGGAAGCCTTTCGCGGCGTCGTCCTCGTGCCGGGTGGAAACACGCCCGAAGGTGGCGATTTCCTCGCGTTCCTTCTTCGAGAGCTCCTTCTGCTCTCCGGGCTGGCTGAAGGCGCGCCCGGAGAGGAAGAAGTGGGCGGCGGCGAGATCGGCCGTCGCCTCCGCGGGCGCGCCCGACCTGCGCCGGCCGGCGCCGCGCTCGCCGCGTCCCTGGCACCACTGGCGGAAAAGGAAGATGAGCAGCTGCTCGCAGGAAGGCTGCACGCAGTCCTCGCCGAGCGCGAGCTTCGCCGGCGATTCGCCCTTGCGCAGGAGGGCGACGCGGTTGCGCAGGCTCTTGGCCAGCTTGGCGGTGCCGAGGTAGCGCGGCTCGCGAAGTCCCGCGCTCGCCGGCGAGGCGATGCGCATCGGCGGCTTGTCGCCGGCCAGGTCCACGAGCAGCGGCGCGGCGCCGACCTCCTCTTCCGGCGGCGGCTCGCGCAGCACGTCGAGCTTGTTCGCCCAGCGCTCGTGCAGGAAGGCGACGAACGTGAGCTGCCGCTGGCTGAGCTCGTTCGGATTGGCGAGCGCCATGAGCAGCGCCCGGGCATAGGCGATGCGCGGCGAGCTGTCCTGGACGTCACGGTTGAGGAAGTCCTTCACGGCCTCCTCGGCGACCTCCAGGCCCTCGGCGGCCGCATAGGTCTCGTGCAGCGCGCGCCAGTCCGGCGCCGGCACCTCGCGGTAGGCGCGCGCATAGTGGAACATCTTCAGCCCGGAATAGGCGAGCGCGCGTTGCGCCAGCATCGCCGCCTGCGCCTTCATCGCCGGCTCGCCGTTCGTCGCCGCGTCGAGGCAGCGCGCATAGCCGAGGCGCATCTGCTCCCACAGGTCGACCGTGACCTCGAGCGCCGCCGACTCGGCCTGCGCCATGGGCAGCGCGCGGTTCATGAAGCGCTTCGCCTGCTCGACCTGGACGAAGTGCGCCGCCTCGCGAAGCACCTCGAGGATGGCCAGGCGGTTCGCCGCGGCGGTGGGAAAGCGGTTCAGCTCGGCGAGCTGCGCCAGGATGTCGTGCTGCGCGTTGGCGACGTTGGCCAGCGGCACGTTCTCGAGCCAGGCCTTCGCGGAGGCGTCGTCGACGAATTCCGGTTGCGCGCTGGGGGAGAGCTCAGGAAGCTTCATCAGAGGAGGACTCGTTCGATGCCGCCGGCGTTGGCCCGCTGCACGAACTGCGGCAGCCAGTTCTCGCCGAGGAGGCGGCGGGCCATTTCGACCACAATATAGTCGGCCTGCGCGCCGGTGTCATCCTCGAAGCGCGCCAGGCCCTGCAGGCACGACGGGCAGGCGGTGAGGACCTTGGCCGGCGCGCCCTCGGCGCCCGCCGCCTGCAAGCTGCGCTTCAGGCTTTCCTCCTTGCTGAAGCGCACCTGCGTGGAGACGTCGGGCCGGGTCATCGCGAGCGTGCCCGACTCGCCGCAACAGCGCTCGCTCTGCACGACGCCGCCGCCGAGCAGGCCGTTCGCCACGGAGAGCGGCTTCGCGGTCTTGATCGGCGTGTGGCAGGGGTCGTGGTAGACGTAGCGCATGCCTTGCGCGCCCTCGAGCTTCACGCCCTTCTCGAGCAGGTACTCGTGGATGTCCAGCAGGCGCGAGCCGGGGAAGATGCGGCCGAACTCGTACTGCTCGAGCTGGTCGAGGCAGGTGCCGCAGGAGACGATGACCGTCTTGATGTCGAGGTAGTTGAGCGTCGTGGCGAGCCGGTGGAAGAGCACCCGGTTCTGCACGATGATGCTCTCGCCCTTGGCGGAGTCGCCGGCGGCCGTCTGCGGATAGCCGCAGCACAGGTAGCCGGGCGGCAGCACGCATTGCGTGCCCACGTGATAGAGCATGGCCTGCGTGGCGAGGCCCACCTGCGAGAACAGGCGCTCGGAGCCGCAGCCCGGGAAATAGAAGACGGCGTCGGCGTCCTCGCCGGCCTTCGCGGGGTCGCGGATGATCGGCACCACCTTCGCATCCTCGATGTCGAGGAGCGCGCGCGCCGTTCGCTTCGGCAGGCGTCCCGGCATCGGCTTGTTCACGAAGTGGATCACCTGGGCGCGCAGCGGCTTCTGCCCCGTCGTGCTGGGTGGCCTTTGCGTCTGCTTTTTCGAAATGAACCGGAAAAGCCGATAGGCAAGGCGCTGCGCGCGGTAGCCCCATTCGATCATCACGGTGCGCGCGAGCTTGATGGCGCGCGGGTCGGTGAGGTTGAGGAAGCTCATCGCCGCGCGGGTGCCGGGGTTGGCGCGGCGCTTGCCGGCCCGGCGCAGCAGGTTGCGCATGGCGATCGACACGTCGCCGAAGTCGATGTCGACCGGGCAGGCCGGCTCGCACTTGTGGCACACGGTGCAGTGGTCGGCGACGTCGCCGAACTCGTCGTAGTGCGCGAGCGAGACGCCGCGCCGCGTCTGCTCCTCGTAGAGGATCGCCTCGATGAGGAGCGAGGTGGCCAGGATCTTGTTGCGCGGCGAGTACAGCAGGTTCGCGCGCGGCACGTGGGTCATGCACGGCGGCTTGCACTTGCCGCAGCGCAGGCAGTCCTTGATGGAGCCGGCGACGCGTCCCAGGTCGCTCTGGTCGAGGATGAGCGACTCCGCGCCGATGAGCGAGAAGCTCGGCGTGTACGCGTTCCTCAGGTCGGCGCCGGCAAGCAGCTTGCCCGCGTTGAAGCGCCCCTCGGGATCGACCGCCTGCTTGTAGGCGCGGAACTGCTCGATCTCGCGCGGCTCCAGGAACTCGAGCTTGGTGATGCCGATGCCGTGCTCGCCCGAAATCACGCCGCCAAGCGCGCGCGCGAGACGCATGATGCGCGCCACGGCATCGGTCGCGCGCCGCAGCATGGCGTAGTCGTCGGAGTTCACCGGGATGTTGGTATGGACGTTGCCGTCTCCCGCGTGCATGTGCAGCGCCACGAACACGCGCCCGCGCAAGACGCGCGCGTGCACCGCGTCGGCGCCTTCCATCACTTTGCGGAACGCGTCGCCGGTGAAGATGGCTTGCAGCGGCTTGCGCACCTCGGCCTTCCACGAGAGTCGCTCGGCGTGCGATTGCAGGGCGACGAAATGGGCGTCGAGGTCCGCCGCGACGCCGGCCCAGCGCGCGCGCACGGCGCGGATGAGCTCGAGCGCCTGCGCCGGGCGCTCGGCGAGCACCTCCGCCGGCGCGCCGGACTCCTCGCTGGCGGCCACCGGCAGGTCGCCGGAGAAGTACGCCTCGAGGGCGTCGAGGAGCTCCAGCTTGTTGGCCGTGGAGAGCTCGATGTTGATGCGCTCCACGGCGTCGGTGTAGTCGCCGAGGCGATCGAGCGGGATCACCACGTCCTCGTTGATCTTGAAGGCGTTGGTGTGGCGGGCGATGGCCGCGGTGCGGGCGCGATCGAGCCAGAAGCGCTTGCGCGCCTCGGGCGAGACGGCGATGAAGCCCTCGCCGCCGCGCGCATTGGCGATGCGCACGACCGACGAGGCCGCCGCGGCCACCGCGTCCACCTCGTCGCCGACGATGTCGCCGATCAGCACCATGACGGGGAGCTCGCTGCGGCGCGACTTGGTCGCGTAGCCCACCGCCTTCACGTAGCGCGCGTCGAGGTGCTCGAGCCCGGCCAGCTGCACACCCGCCCTTTTTCCGAGGAATTCCTTGATCTCGACGATGGCCGGCACGGCGTCGCGCGCGAGGCCGAAGAACTCGAGGCACACGGTGCGCGTGTGCGCGGGCATGCGGTGCAGGATGAAGCGCGCCGAGGTGATGATGCCGTCGGTCCCCTCCTTCTGCACGCCCGGCAGGCCGGCGAGGAACTTGTCGGTGACGTCCTTGCCGAGGCCTTCCTTGCGGAAGTGGGAACCCGGGATCTCGAGGATCTCTTCCCGCAGCCGCTTTCTCTTTTCCGAGAAATACGAAAGGCGAAAACGCGCGCTGGGCGCGTCGTGGATCTTGCCGAGGTTGTGCTCGAGGCGCTCGACCTCGAGCCATTCGGCTTGCGGCGTCACCATGGTCCAGCCGGCGAGGTTGTCGACGGCGGTGCCCCAGAGCACCGCCTTCTTGCCGCCGGCGTTCATGGCGACGTTGCCGCCGATGCAGGAGGCATCCGCGGAGGTCGGATCGACCGCGAAGACGAAGCCGGCGGCCTCGGCGAGCTCCATCACGCGCCGCGTGACTACGCCCGCGCCGGTGCGCGCGGTTGGCACCGGCCGGCTTACGCCGGGCAGCTCGCGCAGCTCTACGGCGCTCAGGGTCTCCAGCTTCTCGGTGTTGATGACGGCCGATCGGCGCGTGAGCGGAATCGCCCCGCCCGTATAGCCGGTGCCGCCGCCGCGCGGAATGATCGTCAGGCCCAGACTCGTCAGTTCTTTGACCAGGAAGATGATTTCTTCTTCGGTGTCCGGGCTCACCACGACGAACGGGTACTCGACGCGCCAATCGGTGGCGTCGGTCACGTGCGAGACGCGGGCGAACCCGTCGAAGGCGACGTTGTCGGCCCGGGTGATGCGCCGCAGACGTCGCCGAACCCGGGCTCTCAACGTCCGGGTTTCTTCGAATTGATTTTCGAAGGCCAGGACCGCGTCGCGCGCGATGGCGAGCAGGCGGGCCACCTGCTCGCTACCGGCCCGGCGCGCCTCGATCTCTTCGAGCCGGCGCCGCATGCCCGAGAGCAGGTCGCGGCGCGCCTTGGGCCGCACGAGGAGATCGTCCTCCAGGTACGGGTTGCGCTGCACGGCCCACATCTCGCCCAGCACCTCGTACAGCATGCGCGCCGAGCGGCCCGTGACGCGCGCGGCGCGAAGCTCCGAGAGCAGCCCCCAGGCTTCCTCGCCGAGGAGCCGCAGCGTGATCTCGCGGTCCGAGAAGGACGTGTAGTTGTACGGGATCTCCCGTACGCGCGCGGCTTCGCTCATGGCCCGGGCGGCTCCGCGAAAATGTCGCGGTAGCTCGCATAGAAGCTCGCGAAGAGCGTCGGCAGCATGACCAGCACGAGCGGGAAGACGAGCCCCATGGCCGTGAGGCGCAGGCCGCCTCCGGAGGCGAGGAGAAGCAGCGTGAGCAGGAGGAAGGGCGCGACGACGAGCACCAGGGCCGCCGCCGCCCCGTATGCGAGGAATGCGCGCCAGTTGATCAGGCAGGCGGCGAAGCTGAAGAACGCCGCCTTGGCCGCTCCCATGGCTTGCCAGCCGGCAAGCGGCGGCGCGAACCAGAAAGCCATCATCACCGGCGTGTAGACCGCGGCCGCGACCGCGATGGGGAGGATGAGGTCCGCAAGCTGGAGCTCGTCGGGCTGCGCCTCGCCCGACAAGAGCGAGCGCATCGCCCCCTCGGAATCGGCGAGCACCATGGCGCCGTAGACCGCCAGCGAGCAGGCCATGTAGGCCACGCCGAGCAGCAGCTGGGGACGCACGTTGCCGCGCAGGCCGGCAAAGAGCATCCGCAGGTCGAGGGCGCTGCGATGCTCGGCGCCGCGCGCCGCCACCATCAGGCCGAAGGAGAGCGGCGGCACGAGGATGAGCGCGGCCGGCACGCCGACCACGGGCAAGACGGCCAGCGCGTTGGTGAGGATCACGTAGGCGAGCACGATGGCGAGCCAGCCGAGCGGCGAGGCGCGAAAGATGCGCCAGCCGTCCACGAGCCAGCGGGCGCCGTTTGCCGCCGGGACGAGCCGCGCCTGCATCAGGACCTCAGGCGAGCCACGGCGCCGGCCCGGCGATGCGCGACTCGAGCACGATGCGGAAGTGCTCCGGGTCGTGCGCATGCACGAGCATCCCGGGCCGCGGCAGGTGGAAGTCGTGCAGCCGCGAGAGCCAGAAGCGCAGCGCGGCGGCGCGAAGCAGCGCGCCCCAGGCGTTGCGCTCGGCCGTCTCGAACGGCCGCACGGAGGCGTAGCCCGCGAGGAGCGCCGCGGTGCGCGCCTCGTCGAGTCGCCGGTCGCGCGCCGGGTCGACCAGGCACCAGTCGTTGACGCAGACGGCGACGTCGTACAGCAGGCAGTCGACGCCGGCGAAGTAGAAGTCGATCACGCCGGATAGCCGGCCGCCCTCGAAGAGCGCGTTGTCGCGGAAGAGGTCGGCGTGGACCGGGCCGCGCGGCAGATCGGGTTGGCGATGCTCCGCCTGGAAGCGCAATTCGCGCTGCAGGAGCGATTTCCTGTCCGCATCGAGGAATCTTTCCAGGTCCGAGGCGGCCATGCGCCACCATTTCGGCCCGCGCGGGTTCTCGAGATAGGCGGCGTACGAGCGCCCGGCGAGGTGCATGCGGGCAAGCAGCGTGCCGAGCTCGCCGCAGTCGGCGGCGCTCGGCCGCTCGACCGACTTCCCGGGCAGGCGCGTGACCAGCGCGGCCGGCTTGCCGTTCAGCTGCTGAAGGTAGCGGTCGGCGTGGTCGGCGATCGGCGCGGGGCACGGGATGCCGTGCCGCGCGAGGTGCGCCATGAGCTCCAGGTAGAACGGCAGCTCGGCGGCGGGCAGCCGCTCGAACAGCGTCAGGACGTAGCGGCCCTGCGTGGTCGTGACGAAGTAGTTGGTGTTCTCGATGCCCGACTGGATCGGCTCGAGCCGCTCGAGCGCGCCGATGGAGAAATTGCGCAGCCAGTCCGCGGCCTCGGACTCCGATACTGGCGTGTAGACGGACAAGTCAGTCGAAGGTTTTGATCGGCCACATCGGCACGCGCACGCCGGTGTCGAGCGAGTCGCGGCGCTCCAGGGCGCCCGTCCCGTTGGGGTCGATCAGGTAGTACGGCTTGCCTCCGGGCGGGGTGACGCGGATGGCGATGACGCGGCCGTTGTCGCGCACCTCCTCCACCTTGTCGCCTTCCTGCACGGGGATGCGCACGGCCGGGTCGGCCGGGCCCGGAATCGGCGGAGGCGGCGGAGGTTCCGGCAGCGGCTCGAGCTTGGGGGGCCGGCTTTGCGCGAGCGCCGCGGATGCAGCCAGCGCCGCGGCAAGCAGCACGGCAAGAGGGGCTAGGCGGCGCATGGAAGCGCCATTCTACTAGAGGTTCAGCAGCACTTCCCTCTCGGCCGGCGAGGGCTGGAAGCCGCGCTTCTCGTAGAAAGCGAAGATCGTGTCGACCACTTCCTGCGGGCGATTGCACACCTGCAGCAGGTCGAGGTCGCCCGGGTCGATCATGCCTTCGCCCGCCAGGCGATCGCGCATCCAGTCGACGAGGCCGCGCCAATACGGCTCGTGCACCAGGATCACCGGCATCTGCCGCGTCTTTCCCGTCTGCACGAGCGTGAGCGCCTCGAAGAGCTCGTCGAGCGTGCCGTAGCCGCCGGGGAGCACGACGAACGCGGTGGCAAAGCGCACGAACATCACCTTGCGCGCGAAGAAGTGCTTGAAGCGCAGGCTGATGTGCTGGAAGCGGCTCGAGGGCTGCTCGCGCGGCAGGTCGATGTTGAGGCCCACGGCGAGGCCCGCGCCTTCGAAGGCGCCCTTGTTCGTCGCCTCCATGAGCCCCGGACCGCCGCCGGAGATCACGGCGAAGCCCGCGTCGGAGAGCAGGCGCGCCGTCTCTTCTGCGAGCAGGTAGTACGGCGTCGCGGGCTTCACGCGCGCGCTGCCGAAGACGGAGACCGCGGGATGGATGTCCACCAGCCGCTCGGTCGCCTCGAAGAACTCTGCCATAATGCCGAACAGCTTCCACGCCTCGCGCGCGGAGATCTCGTGCCCCACTCCGGCGGGCTTCACAACCTTCAAGTTTGTCATCGTGTCGGGAACGGATCCTGAAAAGACGCTGTTGCTGGTGGACGGCTCTTCGTATCTCTACCGGGCGTTCCACGCGCTGCCGGAGCTGAGGAACGCGAAGGGCGAGCCGACGGGGGCGATCTACGGCGTGCTCAACATGCTGCGCAGGCTCGCGACCGATTATAAGGCGCAGGCACGCGCCTGCGTCTTCGATGCCCGCGGCAAAACGTTCCGCGACGAGGTCTATCCGGACTACAAGGCGACGCGCAGCGCGATGCCGGAGGACCTCTCGGCGCAGGTGGAGCCGCTGTGCAAGGCGGTGGAGGACATCGGCTGGCCGGTCCTGGTGGTGGACGGCGTCGAAGCCGACGACGTCATCGCCACGCTCGCCGAGCGCGCGCAGCGCGACGGCTGGCGCACCGTCATCTCCACGGGCGACAAGGACCTCACGCAGCTCGTCGACGCGCGCACGCTCTGGGTCAACACGATGTCGAACGAGAAGCTCGACGAAGCCGGCGTCGCGCAGAAGTTCGGCGTGCCGCCCGGCAAGATCGTCGACTACCTCGCGCTCATCGGCGACCAGATCGACAACATTCCCGGCGTCGACAAGGTCGGGCCCAAGACCGCGTGCAAGTGGATCCAGCAATACGGATCGCTGGACGGCGTCATCGGCCACGCCGCGGAAATTTCCGGCCAGGCCGGCGAGAACCTGCGCAAGGTGCTCGACTGGCTGCCCAAGGCGCGCGAGCTCCTCACCGTGAAGCGCGACGTTCCGCTCGACGTTTCGTTCGACGACCTCGCCGTCAAGGCGGCGGACGCGGCGCGCCTGCGGTCGGTCTACGAGCGCTTCGGCTTCAAGACCTGGCTCAAGGAAGCGGAAAGCGCCGGCGCCGCGCCGGCCGATGCGCCTGCGGAACCGGCGAAGAAGCACGATGCGCCGGAAAAGCGGCCTTTGTCCGCCGTCCTGGACGAGCAGGCCTTCGCGTCATTGATCAGCAAGATCGAGCGCGCGCCCATGGTGGGCGTGGAAACGATGCGCGACGGGGCCGAGCCCATGACGGCGCGGCTGGTCGGCCTCGCCTTCGCCTTTGCGCGGGAAGCGGTCTACCTGCCGCTCGGCCACGCCTACCCCGGCGCCCCCGCACAGCTCGGGGTCGACGCGGCGCTGCGCAGGCTCAAGCCGTGGCTCGAGGACCCGGCCCGGCACAAGGTCTGCCAGAACGCGAAGCTCGACATGCACGCGCTTGCGAACCATGGCGTGCGACTCGAGGGCGTGCTGGACGACACGCTGCTCGAGTCCTACGTCCTGGAGGCGCACGAGCGGCGCGAGCTGGGCGTACTGGCGAGCCGCCATTGCGGCTGGACGATGCTCGGGCTGGACGAGG
>JBLNDP010000220.1:0-5507 GCA_050261755.1 Clostridia bacterium | reverse complement strand
CCACTTGCGCAATACCAGTGACGAGCAGCGGGTAGGCCACGCCGGTGATGACGGTCATGACGACCAGCATGCGGATGCTTTGCAGGGTCATTTTCATATGTCTTCCTAAGCGAGGCGAAGCCCTACGAGGAGGAGGTCAATCACCTTGATGCCGATGAACGGCACGACCACGCCGCCGAGGCCGTAGATCCACAGGTTGCGCTCGAGCACCGCTGCGGCCCCGACCGCGCGATAGCGCACGCCCTTGAGGGCGAGCGGAATCAGCGCCGGGATGACGAGCGCGTTGAAGATGACGGCCGAGAGGATCGCCGACTGCGGCGTGGCGAGGCCCATGACATTGAGCACGCCGAGCTCGGGATACGTCAGGGCAAATGCGGCCGGGATGATGGCGAAGTACTTGGCCACGTCGTTGGCGATCGAGAAGGTCGTCAGCGCGCCGCGCGTCATCAACATCTGCTTTCCGGTCTCGACAACCTCTATCAGCTTCGTCGGGTTGGAGTCCAGGTCGACCATGTTCCCGGCCTCCTTCGCCGCTTGCGTGCCGGTGTTCATCGCCACGGCGACGTCGGCCTGGGCGAGGGCGGGCGCGTCGTTCGTGCCATCGCCGGTCATCGCGACGAGCTTGCCTTGCGCCTGGTGATCCCGGATGAGCTTGAGCTTCGCTTCGGGCGTCGCCTCCGCAAGGAAGTCATCCACGCCCGCTTCCGCGGCGATCGCGGCGGCGGTGAGCCGGTTGTCGCCGGTGATCATCACCGTCTTGATGCCCATGCGGCGCAGTTCCGCGAAGCGCTCCTTGATGCCGCCCTTGACGATGTCCTTCAGCTCAATGGCGCCGAGCACGCGAGCGCCTTCGGCGACGACGAGCGGGGTGGCGCCGCGCCGGGCAATCGCCTCGACGCTCGCCAGCGTTTCCGCCGGAAAGCGGCCGCCCTGCGACTCGACGTAGGCGCGAATGGAATCGGAAGCGCCCTTGCGCAGCTGCCGGCCGTCCATGTCGACGCCGCTCATGCGCGTATGGGCCGAGAACGGCACGAAGGTCGCCTTGAGCGACGCGAGGTCGCGCTCGCGCAGGTTGTGCTTGGTCTTGGCGAGCACCATGATCGAGCGGCCTTCCGGCGTCTGGTCGGCGATCGAGGCGAGCTGCGCGGCCTCGGCCAGTTCCTTCTCCTGCACCCCGGGGGCCGCAACGAACGCGGTGGCCTGGCGGTCGCCGAGCGTAATCGTGCCGGTTTTGTCGAGCAGCAGCACGTCGACGTCGCCCGCCGCCTCCACGGCGCGGCCCGACATGGCGATCACGTTCTTCGCCAGCATGCGGCCCATGCCGGCGATGCCGATCGCGGAGAGCAGGCCCCCGATGGTGGTCGGGATGAGGCAGACGAGGAGCGCGACGAGCGTCGTGATCGACACCGGCTCGCCCTTCTTGGTGAGTTCCACCGCGTACACCGCATAGGGCAGCAGGGTCGCGCAGGCGAGCAGGAACACGAGCGTCATCACCACCAGGAGGACGGTGAGGGCGATCTCGTTGGGCGTGCGCTGGCGCCGCGCCGACTCGACCATGGAGATCATTCGGTCGAGGAAGGACTCGCCGGGGTTGGCGGTGACGCGCACCACCAGCCAGTCGGAGAGCACGCGCGTCCCGCCCGTCACGGAGGAGAAGTCGCCGCCCGATTCGCGGATCACCGGCGCGGATTCACCGGTGATGGCGGACTCGTCCACCGCCGCCACGCCGTCGACCACCTCGCCGTCGGCCGGAATCGTCTCGCCGGCCTCGACCAGGTACCACTCGCCGGAGCGCAGCGTGGTCCCCGCGACCATCTGCCACTCGGTGCTCTTCTTCGGCGACTTGAGCTTCTTCGCCATGACCTCCTTGCGCGCCGCACGCAGGCTGGCCGCCTGGGCCTTGCTGCGGCCCTCGGCGAGCGCCTCGGCAAAATTGGCAAAGAGCACCGTGAACCACAGCCAAATCGATACCGCGAAGATGTAGCCGCGCGGCGCTTCCGCCTTTCCGAAAAATGATTGAAGGAAGAGGCCAGCCGTGAGGATGGCGCCGACGTAGCAGACGAACATCACCGGGTTCCGCCATTGCGCCTGCGGCGCGAGCCGCTTGAACGACTCCCAGATCGCCGGCATGACGAACCGCGGCTCGAACATCGCGCGCATCGTTGCTTCAGGCTTTCTCAGTGCGATTTCCATGGGTTACCTCGCCGCCGAAATCATCTGGATGTGCTCGACCACAGGCCCCAGCGCGAGCGCCGGCACGAAGGTGAGCGCGCCGACGAGCAGCACCGTGCCGATGAGCAGCACGATGAAGAGCGGCGTATGGGTGGGCAGGGTGCCCGGGCCGGCCGGCACGGTCTTCTTGGCGGCGAGCGAGCCGGCGACCGCGAGCGCAGCAACGATCAGCGGATAGCGGGCGAAGAGCATCGCGAAGCCGAGCGCGGTGTTGTAGAAGGGCGTGTTGGCCGAGAGCCCGGCGAAGGCGCTGCCGTTGTTGTTCCCGGCCGAGGAGAACGCGTAGAGGATTTCCGAGAACGCGTGCGCCCCGGGATTGGCGACTCCCGCCTTGCCGGCGTCGGCGAGCACGCCAACCATCGTGCCGAGCAGCACCACGAGCGGCGGCAGCAGGATCGCGACGGAGGCCATCTTCATCTCGAAGGACTCGAGTTTCTTGCCCAGGTACTCCGGAGTGCGGCCGATCATCAGGCCCGCTACGAACACGGCGATGAGGACGAACATCACCATTCCGTAGAGGCCCGAGCCGACGCCGCCGAAGATCACCTCTCCCAACTGGATGTTCCACATCGGCACGAGGCCGCCGATCGGCGTGACCGAGTCGTGCATGGCGTTCACCGAGCCGTTGGAGGCATCGGTGGTCACGTCCGCCCAGATGGCCGAGTTGACGATGCCAAACCGCACTTCCTTGCCCTCCATGTTGCCGCCGGAGGACAGCTCGGTCGCGACGGTATCGGCGCCGGCCTTGGCGAGGATCGGGTTGCCGCTTTGCTCGGCCCAGACCGCCGCTCCCATCAAGGCGACCATGATGATGGTCATCGAGACGAGGATGGCCCAGCCCTGCCGCACGTCGCCCACCATGCGGCCGAAGGTGATGCACAGCGCGGCCGAGATGAGCAAGATGGAGATCATCTCGAGGAAATTGGCGAAGGGCGTCGGGTTCTCGTACGGATGCGCGGAATTCACGTTGAAGAAGCCGCCGCCGTTCGTGCCCAGCTGCTTGATCGCGATCTGCGAGGCGGCCGGACCGAGCGGGAGCGTCTGCTCCTGCGTGCTCTTCTTCTCCATTACCGGCTTGCCCTGCGCGTCGTTGACCGGGTTGCCGGTGGAATCCTTTTTGGCTTCCTCGTAGTCGATCTTCTCGATCGTTTGCGCGGTGACGTACGGGCCGAAGGTCTGCACCACGCCCTGGCTCACCAGCGCGAGCGCGAGGATGAACGAAAGGGGGAGCAGCACGTAGATGGTGCACCGGGTGAGATCGACCCAGAAGTTGCCGATCGTCTGCGCGGACTTGCGCGCGAATCCGCGGATGAGCGCGATCAGCACGGCGATGCCGGTCGCTGCGGAGACGAAGTTCTGCACCGCCAGCGCGAGCATTTGCGTGAGGTAGCTCATGGTCGACTCGCCGCCATAGCCCTGCCAGTTGGTGTTGGTGGCGAAGCTGACCGCGGTATTCCAGGAGGAATCGGCAGACACCGCGCCGAGGCCGGCCGGGTTCAGCGGCAGCAGGTGCTGGAAGCGCTGGACGGCATAGACGGCCAGCAGGCCGAAGAAATTGAACGCAAGGCAGGCCATGGTGTACTTCAGCCAACCCATCTCTTCGCTCGCGTCGACGCCGGAAGCCTTGTAGGTCAGGCGCTCCAACCAGCCGAGCACGGGGCTCATGAAGGTGCGCTCGCCCTGGAAGATGCGCGCCATGTACTCGCCGAGCGGCTTGGCGAGCGCGAGCAGCACGACGACGTACAGCCCGCACTGGATGAGGATGTTCGAGATCACGAGAAGTCCTCGGGTCGGAACAGCGCCCAGAAAAGGTAGACGGTCAGGCCAAGCGCCACGACGGCACCGATGACGTAAAGGGTGTTCATTTCCGCTCCCGCAGCCGCTCGAAGAGGACAGCCATGCCGGCGGTCGCGGCGAAGAAGGCGACCGAAAGGGCCAGGAATACGAGATCCGCCATCGACATCTCCTTACTCACGATCAAGAAAGCCATTCAGTACCGGGCGCAACTCTAGGGCGCGGGGCATAAAGACCGCGTATGAATTGCAGGTCCTTCATTTCAATGCGCTTGTCCGTCGCGGCGTTGATCCATGACAAGACGGCCCCGATCTCGCATAAAAACGGCATAAAGATTCGCCAGCGGCCGATTTGCCGCGCCGCGGCAGCCCGAGTAGCGTGTCCGCAATGGCCTCTCAAGAGGGTCCGCGGCAATCGACTCCCGCCTTGGCGCTGCTTGCGCTCGGGGTCGTATACGGTGACATCGGCACGAGTCCGCTCTATGCCGTGAAGGAGACGTTCAACCCGGAGCACGGCATTCCGCTCAACGCGGAAAACATCCTTGGCGGCGCTTCGGCGATCTTCTGGTCCCTGATGGTGGTCGTGTCCCTGAAGTACGTCACGCTTGTCCTGCGCGCCAGCAATCGGGGCGAGGGCGGCATCATGGCGCTACTGGCACTGGCGACGAAGTCGATCGGCGATCGTCCGCGCTGGACCGTGCCGATCCTCGCAATCGGCGTATTCGGCGCATCGCTCTTCTACGGCGATGCCGTGCTGACGCCGGCGATCTCCGTGCTCTCCGCTGTCGAGGGCCTGGAGGTAGGAACCGCGGCCTTCAAGCCGTACCTGGTGCCCATTTCGACGGCGATCCTGGTGGCGCTCTTCCTTATCCAGAAACACGGCACCGGCGTCGTCGGCCTTCTTTTCGGGCCGGTCTGCGCGGTGTGGTTCGCCTCGCTGGCGGCCGTGGGCGTGTGGAATATCGCGAAGCATCCGGAGGTCTTGGCCGCGCTGGACCCAACGCACGCTCTTCACTTCGTGACGGCGCATGGCTACGCCTCCTTCGTGGTCCTCGGCTCGGTCCTGCTGGCGATCACGGGGGCCGAGGCTCTTTACGCCGACATGGGGCACTTCGGCACGCGGGCGATCCGCATCGCGTGGTTCGGCCTGGTCGCGCCGGCGCTTGTTCTCAACTACCTCGGGCAGGGAGCGCTGTTGATGGGGAACCCGAGGGCGCTCGAAAACCCGTTCTACCTTTCGTACCCTTCATGGGCGCTCTATCCGATGGTGGCGCTGGCGACCGCGGCCACCGTGATTGCGTCGCAGGCCACCATCTCCGGCGCCTATTCGATGACGCAGCAGGCGATCCAGCTCGGCTACCTGCCGCGCATGACCATCCACCACACCTCGGCAAAGGTGGTCGGCCAGATCTACGTCCCGGCGGTGAACTGGATCCTGTTGGCCGTGGTCGCCGCCGCGGTGATTGGCTTCGGCTCTTCCAC
>JBLNDP010000219.1:0-4811 GCA_050261755.1 Clostridia bacterium | reverse complement strand
CGCGTGATGCGGTACTTCCGCTCGATGGGCTGGTAGCAGTCGGTGTTGGCGCCGAGCGCGATCGGGCTGACGGCGTAGCCCGGCTTGGCGAGCGCCTCGCGCAGGAGCTCCGCCGCGTTCGTTTTCGCGAAGAGCTTGCTTTCGAAGTCGAGCCCCGGCGAAAGCTCGAGGTAGCTGTGGCTCGGCCGCGCGTAGCAGTAGATGCAGCCGTGCTCGCAGCCGCGGTACGGGTTGATGGACTGGGAGAAGCCGACGTCCGGCGAGTCGTTGTGCGAGACGATGGAGCGGGCGCGCTCGATCGTCACGTGCGTCTTGAGCTCGGTCTCCTCCTTCTCCTCCGGCGTCCAGCCATCGTCGAACGCCTCGCGCGCCTCGCTTTCGAACCGCCCTTGCATGAAGGAGCGGGCGCCTCGCATGTGGAGCGCGGGGCGGGTCATTTCATCTTTGCTGTCGCGTGGCATCGGCGCGCTCTATAGACTGGCGAGCGTCAGCCATGCTACCCCGATACTGTATAAATGAACAGTAGCCGCCGCAACGTTGCCCTCCTGGCGGCCTGCCAGGCGTCGCTCTTCACCAACAATTCGACGCTGATCGCCATCAACGGCCTCGTCGGGTTGTCCCTCGCCCCGTTCAAGGGACTGGCGACGCTGCCGATCACCTGCTGGGTGCTGGGCGGCGCGCTCGCGACCATGCCGGCCTCGCTGCACATGCGCCGCGTCGGGCGGCAGAAGGGCCTCACGTCGGGAACGCTCTGGGGAATCGTCGGCGCGCTCATTTGCGCGGGCGCGGTCTACGCCGGCAACTTCTGGCTGCTGTGCCTGGGCACGCTCGTGTGGGGCGTCTACAACGCGTATGGACAGTATTACCGTTTCGCCGCTGCCGACGTCGCTAGCGACAGCTTCAAGCCCACCGCGATCTCGCTCGTCCTCGCCGGCGGGCTGGTGGGCGGCATCGTGGGTCCGACGGCCAGCCGGGTGACGGTGGACCTGGTCACGCCGCGCTTCATGGGCGCCTACCTGGCGCTCATCGGCTTCGCGCTGCTCACCATGCTGCTCCTGCGCTTCGTCCGGATCCCGACGCCTCCGGCGAGCGAGCAGGCGGCAAGCGGACGGCCGCTGCGCGAGATCGCGGCGCAGCCCAAGTTCCTCGTCGCCGTGCTATGCGGTGCCATCGGCTACGGGGTCATGAACTTCCTCATGACTTCCACGCCGATCGCCATGCAGGTGTGCGGCTACCCCTACGGCGACGCGGCGTTCGTCATCTCGTCGCACGTCATCGGCATGTTCGCGCCGTCCTTCATCACCGGGCCGCTCATCCGCCGGATCGGCGTCGCGCCGGTCCTCGTCCTCGGCGCGCTCTTCAACCTCGTGACCATCGGCATTGCGCTTTCGGGGATCTCCGTCGCCCACTTCTGGTGGGCGATGGTGCTCCTCGGGGTGGGCTGGAACTTCCTTTACATCGGCGGCACCACCCTCCTGACCGAGACGTACCGACCGGAGGAACGCGCCAAGGTGCAGGGAACGAATGACCAGGCCATCTTCATCATGATGGCGATCTCGTCCTTCAGCTCGGGGCTGACGGTCACCACGGCGGGCTGGGAGCGCGTGAACCTGTTCGCGCTGCCGCTCATCGGCATCGTCGCGGTGGCCGTGGCGTGGTTCGCGCTTCACCAGACGCGCCTGCGCAAGGCGGCCGGCGCCGCGTGAAGGCCGCGCCGCTGGCAACGCCAGGGCAGCGGCTCGAGGAGGTCGACACGCCTGCGCTCGTCGTCGACCTGGATGCCCTGGAGACGAACCTCGACACGCTGCGCGATGCTTTGCGCGGCCGGGCAGTCCGGGTGCGGCCTCACGCCAAGACGCACAAGTCGGCCGATATCGCCAGGCTGCAGATCGCCCGTGGCGCGGTCGGCGTGTGCTGCCAAAAGGTGTCGGAAGCCGAGGCGCTCGTCGCGCAGGGCATCGACGACATCCTCGTAAGCAACGAGGTGGTCGGCGCCCCGAAGCTGGCGCGCCTCGCGCAGCTTTCGCGGCGCGCCCGCATTGGCGTGTGCGTCGACAACGCGGAGAACCTCGCCGACCTGGCGTCCCTCGGCGCGCAGCTCGACGTGTACGTCGAAATCGACGTCGGCATGGGGCGCTGCGGCATCGGCGCTGGCGAGCCTGCGGCGGAGCTCGCGGCCCAGGTTGCCCGCGTGCCGCACCTTCGCTTCGCGGGCCTGCAGGCCTACCACGGGCGCGCGCAGCACGTGCGCTCTCTCGAGGAACGCCGTTCCATCGTTGCTTCCGTCGCCGGCAAGGTCCGGGAAACGAAAGAGGCGATCAAGAAACGCAAGCTCGACTGCCAAACCGTGACGGGGGCGGGCAGCGGCACGTTCATGTTCGAGGCGGAGTCCGGCGCCTGGGACGAGATCCAGCCCGGCTCCTACGTGTTCATGGACGTGGACTACGGCCGCAACGAGTGGGCGGCGCCGATGCCCCGCTTCCGCAACGCGCTCTTCGTGCTTTCCACCGTCATGAGCCGGCCTTCGCCCGGTCTCGCCATCCTCGACGCGGGGCTCAAGGCCTCGAGCGTCGACTCCGGCATGCCGGTCGTCTGGCAGCGTCCGGGACTGGAATACGAGAAAGCGTCGGACGAGCACGGGGTCGTGCGCGTAGCCGAGGGAGAAAAAGTAGCGCTGGGCGAAAAGCTCCTGCTGGTTCCGGGGCATTGCGATCCCACCGTGAATCTCTACGATTGGTACGTTTGCGTGCGCAAGGGCCTCGTGGAGGCGCTGTGGCCCGTGACGGCGAGAGGGATGCTCGCCTGAAGCCCGCCTGGTACGGCTGGGTCGTGGTCCTCGCCGCGTTCACGTTCATGTTCGTCGGCTTCGGCGCCGCCTACTCCTTCACCGCCTTCTTCAAGGCGTTCCAGGCGGAATTCGGCGCGCCGCGCGCGGACGTCGCGCTCGCCTTCTCCGTGGCGGCGTTCATCTGGTTCGCCGCCGGCGCCCCGGGCGGCGTGCTCGCCGACCGCTTCGGGCCGCGGCGCGTCACCGCCGCCGGCATCGCCTGCATCGCAGGGGCCCTCTGGCTCGCCAGCCGCGCGGACTCGGTGCTCATGCTCTACGCCACCTACAGCATCGGCCTCGGCATCGGCATCGGGCTCATCTACGTGCCGTCGGTCGGTGCCGTGCAGCCCTGGTTCGAGCGCAACCGCGCGGCGGCCTCGGGAACGGCGGTCGCCGGCATCGGCGCCGGCAACTTCGCCGTGCCGCTGCTCGCCGCGTGGTGGATCGAGCGCTACGGCTGGCGCGGCGCCTACGTGGCGCTCATGGCGTTCGTCCTCGCCTTCGGGAGCGCGGCGGTGCTCGCCATCGAGGCCAAGGCGCGGCCCAAGGGCGGCGCGCCGCTCGCCGGCGTGCCGCTCGCCGAGGCGCTGGGCCGCGGCGAGTTCTGGTGGCTGTACGTGTCGCTCTTTGCGAGCTGCGTCGGCGTCTTCATTCCCATGGTGCACCTCGGCCCCTTCGCGCAAGACCTCGGCTACAGCGAGGCGCAGGGCGTCGCCCTGGTGAGCCTCGTCGGCCTGGGAAGCCTTGCCGGCCGCTTCACGGTCGGGCCGTTCGCGGACCGGCTCGGCCGCCGCACGTCGCTTGCGTTGATGTACGCGGGCCTCGGCGCCATGCTGCTCGTGTGGTGGGTCGCGACGGCGTACTGGGCGCTCGCCGCCTTTGCCGTGCTCTTCGGCGTCTGCTACGGCGGGGCGGTCGCCCTGCTGCCGACGATCGTCATGGATCTCTATGGCGCGCGCGCCGTCTCCGGCATCATCGGCTTCCTCTATACGGGCGCGGGCCTCGGCACGCTCCTCGGCCCCTGGCTCGCCGGCGCCGCGTACGATGTCTACGGCGGCTACGGCATGCCGATCGTCGCGAGCGCGGCGCTCGCTTTCCTCGCGGCGGGCTGCATTCCCGCCATGAACCGGCATGAAGCGCGCAAAAAGCGCCATCGCGGTTAGCGACTCGCGCGGCGTGCGCACGCTGCACGTCGGCGGCGAGGCCATCCAGAGCTCCATGCGCATCGACGACCCGTTCGCGCTCGCCCTCGACTACACGCGCTGCATGATGTCCTTCCTTCTCTTCCATCCGCAGCCCCGCCGCGCGCTGATGATCGGCCTCGGCGGAGGCTCGCTGCCGAAGTTCTTCTACAAGCATCTTCGCCATACGAAGATCAGGATCGTCGAGCTCGACCCGCGCGTCGTCGCGATCTCGCGATCGCAGTTCGCCTTGCCGGCCGACGACGCCCGGCTGCGCGTGGAGGTCGGCGACGGCGCGCAGGCGCTGGCGCCGGAGTGCTGCGATGTCCTCGTGCTCGACGCGTACCACGACGAGCAGCATGTGGAGGAGCTCGCCAGCGCCGAGTTCTACGACGCCGCGTTCCTCGCGCTGGAGGCGCCGGGCGCCATGGTGGTCAATTTCATGGACGACGACCCGCTCTACGACCGCTACCTGCGGCGCATCGAGGGATCCTTCGCCGGCTCGGTGGTCGCCCTGCGCGCGCTGTACGACCCGAACATCACCGTCATCGCCCTGAAAGGCATGCCGGCGCGGATCGGCTGGGACGTCCTGCGCGCCCGGGCAGAGAAGCTGCAGTCGCGCCTCGGCCTGCCTTTTCCCCGCTACGTCTCCCGGCTGCGCGGCATGAACCCGTGCACCGCCGAGGCCCTTATCGTCCGGCCATGACCTGGGAAATCGCCCTGCTCGCGCTGATCGGCTTCGCCGGCGCCTTCGTCTTCGGCATCACCGGCTTCGGCGTCGCGCTGGTGACGATCCCGCTCGC
>JBLNDP010000218.1:0-6653 GCA_050261755.1 Clostridia bacterium | reverse complement strand
GGGCGGAGTAGTACTCGAGGTGCGTCGTCACGACCCGTAGGGGGCCGTTCTTCGCCTGCACCACGGCCTCGATCGCCACGCGCTGCATGTGCTTGATGCCGCCCTCGGCCGGATGCGGCAGGAGGTGGACGAAGCTTTGCAGCACGGGGAGGCGGGAGAGGATGAGGTTGCCGTACTGCCGCTCGCCTCTCGTCAGGGCAGGACCGAAGATGCACGAGAAACCGGAAAACAGCGCGCCGAGCTCCTGGACCTGGTCTTTTCCGGAATCGAAGAGCGGATCGTGGCGGGCGATTTCCTGGAAGCAGTAGACGTCCGCCTCGCCCATCGCCTTCGCCACGCGGGCGATGCGCGCGAGGTCGAAGCGGCCGTCGCAGCCTTTGCCGTTCTGGATGTTCCAGGTGACGATCGCGGTCATGCGCCTTGCCTGCGCCACTCCGCGGGCGACTTGCCGACCATGCGCTTGAACGCGCGCGCGAAGGCCGCGCCCGAGTCGTAGCCGACGTCCTGCGCGACCGAGGCGACCGTCGCACTTCCCTCGCGCAGGAGCGCAGCACCCGCCTGGATGCGCCAGCTGGCGAGATACTGCATCGGCGGCTGGCCGATCATCTCGGCGAAGCGCTCGTGCAGCGCCGAGCGCGAGAGGCCGACGCGGCGGCCGAGCTCGTCCACCGTCCAGGGCGCGCCCGGCTCTTCGTGCATGAGCGAGAGCGCGCGGCCGACGAAGCGGTCGCGCAGCCCGGCGAGCCAGCCCCGGCTGTCCGGCGGCAGCGACTCGACGTAGCGGCGCACCGCGTCGATGAACATCATCTCGCTCATGCGCTCGAGCATCGCCTCGCCGCCGGGGCGCTTGCCTTCCGACTCGGCGACCGCCTGGCGCATGAACTGCGGGATCCAGCCTTCGCCGGCGTGATCGGCGCGCAGGTGCAGCAGGCGCGGCAGCGTGGCGATGAGCGGGTTGAACGGGCGCAGGTCGCAGCCGAGGAAGCCGCACACGAGCGTGGCATCCCCGCGATCGGCCGCCGCGCCGGACGCGCCCAGGTGCAGGCTGAACGGCAGCTGCTGGCTGCGCCCGCGCGGCGCGGAAAGGCCGGGCGCGCGCATCCCCGGCGCGCTCGACATGACGTGCGGATCGCCGTGCGGGAAGAGGACGATGTCGCCGGTTTCCACGCGCACCGGCTGTTCGCCGAGCACCGCGCCCCAGCAGGCGCCGTGGGTGAGCACGTGGTACTCCATCACGTGCTCGGAACCGGGCATCACCGCGGCGGCGATCTCGCGCGCCGGCGGCGCCTCCGCGGCCCACTCGCGGCTGCCGGTCACGTGGTAGTACAGCGCGCCGCGAAGGCGGACGCTGCGCAGCACGTCGGAGAGGATGTCGTGGCTCATGGCGGACGGGCGGGCAAGTGTCGCGGATTCCCGGCAGCCCCCGCAAGGGCCGCCCCGGCAACGGCGGACGCGCGATCAAGCCCGCAGGACGCGCGGCGGCGCGCGCCCGATGCGGCGGCGGCAGAGTGCGTCCTTCCTCCACCACCTCCCTTGGAGACCACCATGAGCGCCACCGCAGCCGCGGCCCGTCCCGCCGCCCCCGACCTCGAGGCCATCAAGGCCAAGCAGCAAGCCACCTGGGCGAGCGGCGACTTCGCCGTCATCGGCACCACCTTGCAGATCGTCGGCGAGACGCTCGCCGAGGCGGCCGACGTGCGCGCCGGCGAGAAGGTGCTCGACGTCGCCGCCGGCAACGGCAATGCCACCCTCGCGGCCGCGCGCCGCTTCGCCGAAGTGACCTCGACCGACTACGTGCAGGCGCTCCTCGACAAGGGCCGCGTGCGCGCCGAAGCGGAGGGGCTGGACGTCGCCTTCCGCGTCGCCGACGCCGAGGCGCTGCCGTTCGAGGACGAGAGCTTCGACGTCGTGCTCTCCACCTACGGCGCCATGTTCACGCCCGACCACGCGCGCCCCGCGCGCGAGATGCTGCGCGTGCTGCGCCGGGGCGGCCGCATCGGCCTCGCCAACTGGACGCCCGAGGGCTTCATCGGCCAGCTCTTCAAGGTGATCGGCGCCTACATCGCGCCGCCGGCGGGCCTCAAGTCGCCCGCGCTCTGGGGCACCGAGCCGCACATCGTCTCGCTCTTCGGGCCGCAGGCGGCCGACATCCGCTGCGTGCGCAAGTTCTTCAACTTCCGCTACCGCTCGGCCGCGCACTGGGTCCAGGTGTTCCGCGACTTCTATGGCCCCACGCACAAGGCCTTCGCGGCGCTCGACGCCGAGAAGGGCGCGGCGCTCGAGCGGGACATCACGCGCCTGCTCGAGCAGTTCAACATCGCCGGCACGAGCTCGCTCGTCGTGCCCGGCGAGTACCTCGAGGTCGTGGTCCTGAAGCGCTAGGTCGCGCCGGCGCCCGCGCGCTTCTTCAGGTCCTGCCTGGAGGCCGCCTCCTGCACGATGACCGCCGCGTCCTCGGGCAGGAGGAAGCCGTCCTTCTCCAGCGAGAGCGCGGCGGCGCGCACGCGGTTCACGTAGTCGTCGCGGCTCGCGTAGCGCTCCTCGAGCGAGGGGCGGGGATCCTTCGCCGCCTCGCGCTCGGCGCGGGTCCTGGCGAAGGGCTTGTAGGCGCCGATCAGCATGCAGGCGCGCGAAGTGGGCCGGTTGAGCGCCGCGTGCGTCCCGAGCGGCACGGCGACGTCGGGCAGGCGCACGCCGCCCAGCGCGTTGCCGTCGTCGTCGACGCGCGGCACCTCGATGGTGGCGTTCGGCAGGTAGGCGGGCGCCTTGAGCGCCTCGGCCGCATCCGCCGGCTTGATCGGCATCAGCCGGCTCGCCGGCGGCTCGGTGGTCGACTCGACCCAGTCGTTGAGGCGAAGGAGCGTCGCGCGCGACACCGGCGACCAGTCGAGCCGGCCCTGCGTGAGCTCGCAGCCGGCGGGCGCCTTCGCCAGCGTCACGTGCGGCGCGCCGGCGATGTCGTAGACGCGCACGCCGTCGGGCACCGGGTGCTCGACCGAGCCGGATGCGCCGGTGCGCCCGAGCGAGGCGCGCAGGGCGTGGAAGTCGGTGGTGGAGTTCACGAACATGAGGCGCGGCAGCGGCTCGCCGCGCGCCTTCACGCGCGCGACGAGGTCCGCGATCGCCAGCGGCTCCTCGTTCACGCCGCGCATCTCCGGGTTCTCCCAGGTCGGGATGCCGTTCGCGGCCGACTCCGTGCCGGTGCTCGCCTGCAGGATCGGCAGCGTGCCGGAGCTCGCGACGAAGATATGCATCGCGTCGAAGACCGGTTCGCCGCGCGCGACGTTGAAGCCGTGCAGGAGGAAGGTCTTCAGGAAGCGGCCGCTCTGCGACTTGCCGCTCGCGAGCGTGCGGTGGATCGCGCCGCGCAGCGGGTTGGGCGTTCCGGCCTCGTCCTGCACGCCGCGCGAGAGGAACCGCGCCGCGTCGCGCATGATGGCGAAGCCCACGCCCTCGACGGTGCGCGTCACGCCCGCGTCGGTGAAGGTCGGCAGCTCCGCCCCCTTGCCCTTCTCCCAGTACACCTCGGCGACGCTGAAGCCGCGGTCCTGCAGGAAGCCGGTTCCCTGCTCGAAGGTGCCCGAGGAGAACGGCTCGTCGCGCGGCGAGTTGTAGAGCGCGAGCGCGTAGGCGTTGCCGCGGTTCGGCACGTCGACGAGGAGCGTGCCGTTGCCGCGCCGGGGCGTGGCGGGAAAGATGAGCACGATGCGCGCGGCGTACTCGACGTTGCCGCGCGCGTTCTTCGGCGCGCGGTCGAGGCCCGGGATGGGCTCCTGCGGCGAGATCTCGCCGTGCACCTTGCCTTCCCAGAGCACGAACTCGCCCGGCATGAAGGTGCCGAAGGAGCGCTTGGAAGTGATCTCGAGCCGCGTGAGCTCGGCGTGCGCGGGGGCGCAGGCCGAGGCGAGAAGGAAGGCGAGCAGGACGGCGAATGGCGGCAGGCGGCGCATGGTTCTCCTCTTCTTTTTGGTTCCCGCCGGAATGATATCCGCTCGCATGGAGGGTGCTCGAGCGGCTCGGGGGCGGGCCGCTAGACCGGGCCGGGTAATTGCTTTGGCGCCGGAATGGCCGAGGAGCGCCGTTCCACCGATTCCGCAACGCATGCCGCCGAAGCCGGGCGCAAGCAGGCGGAGGAGCAGCGGCAGGCGGCGGAGGAAGACCGTCGCAACGAGGAATGGTCCCGCCGCGCCGCCGAGCGCGGCCGCGTGGACGAGGAGAACGCCCGCGAGCTGGCCGAGGACGCGCGCCGCGTTGCGGAGGAGGCGCGGTGCATGGCGGAAGCCGCCCGGCAGGAGACGCGGGCCCTGGCCGAGGTGCTGCGGCGCGAGATCGATGCCTTGAAGAAAGTGCGCGGCGGGAACGGCGCTTCTACTTGATGCCCGCCTGCATGAAGGACTGCATGAACTGCTTCTGAAAGAGCAGGAAGCCCAGCAGCAGCGGCGAGACGGCCATGATCGTCCCGGCGCTGATCACGGCCCAGTCCACGCCCGACTCGGGCGCGCCGAAGATGGCGAGGCCGACGGTGAGCGGCCGGGTGTTGATCGAGTTGGTGATGATGAGCGGCCAGAGGAAGTTGTTCCAGTGGTAGCTCACCGAGACGAGGGCGTAGGCGAGGTAGGTCGGGCGCGCGAGCGGCACGTAGACGCGCCAGAGCACGCCGAGCATCGAGCAGCCCTCGACGCGCGCCGCGTCCTCGAGCTCGCGGGGAATGGTCTTGAAGGTCTGCCGCAGCAGGAAGATGCCGAAGGCGCTCGCCATGTAGGGCAGGCCGATGCCCAGGATCGTGTCGACGAGCCCCAGCTTCGCCATCGTGCGGTAGTTCTCGACGATGAGCACCTCGGGCATCACCATGAGCTGCACCAGCACGAGCGCGAAGGCGACGTTGTGGCCGAGGAAGTCGAAGCGCGCGAAGGCGAACCCGGCGAGCGTGCACAGCACGAGCTGCGCGCCGAGCACCATGGTGACGAGGATCACCGTGTTCAGGAAGTGGCGCGCGAAGGGCGCGTACGTCCACGCCTTGCTGAAGTTGCCGAGCGTGAGCGGCGCGAGCGGGTCGAAGTGCGTCGCCAGCGCCGCCGGGTGGAACGCCGCCCAGAAGGCGTAGAGGAGCGGCGCGAGCCACAGCAGGCCCAGCAGCCAGGCCGCGCCCTTCTCGAGGGCGCTCATGCGTGGCGCATGCGCCGGCCGCCGCGGCCGCGTCCGGTCTTCTCGCGGTACATCGCCTCGTCGGCCGAGCGGATCATCTCCTCGCTCGTGGCGCCCGCCTCCGGATAGGTGGCGATGCCGATGCTCGCCGGGCAGCGGACCTTCTCGCCGCCCACGTCGTAGGGCACGTCGAGCGCGGCGTGCAGCTTGTCGGCGAGCCCGCTAGCCGCCTCGTGGTCGGCGCCCTCGACCACGACGACGAACTCGTCGCCGCCGAGGCGCGCCGCGACGTCCGATCCGCGCAGCGCGCCGCGCAGGCGCCCGGCGAGCTCGATGAGGAGCGCGTCGCCCGCGTCGTGGCCGAAGCGGTCGTTCACCTCCTTGAAGCCGTCGAGGTCGAGGAAGAGGATGGAGAAGCGGCCGCGGGCGCGCTTCGCGCGCTCGACCTGGTGCCCCACCATGGCGGTGAAGAGGGCGCGGTTGGCGAGGCCGGTGAGCGCGTCGTGCTGCGCGCGGTGCTCGGCGCTCGCCAGCATGCGCGAGGCGCGCGCGAGCGCCTCGCCCACCTCGTCGGCCTCGCGCAGGCCGAGCGCGTGGACGTCGATCTGCTCGCGCCGGCCGATGCGCGCCGCCGGCACGAGGAGCCCCCGCACCGAGGCGGCGATGCTGCCGCCGATGTTCCAAGCGAGGAGCAGGCCCACGGCGAGGATGACCACCACCGCGCCCACCGCCGTGCGCGTGCGTTCCCACAGCCGCGCCTGCACCTGCTCGCGCGGGATGCCGAGCGCCACCGTCCAGCCGGTTTCCGGCGAGCGGCTGTACGCGGAGAAGATGGGCGTGCCTTCCAGCGAGGTGAGCTCCGTCATGCCCTCGCGCTCGCGGGCGAGCGCGTCGAGGAACGTCTGCGGCACCTTGCCGCCGACGAAGCGCTCGTGCTCGTGCGTGCGCGCGACGACCGTGCCGTGCTTGTCGATCACCACGCCGATCCAGCCTTCGGGGAGCTTCTGCTCGTTCAGCACCGCGAGGAAGCGCTCGGGCAGCTCGCCCAGGCTCAGGTCGTAGGCCACCTTGCCGTCGATCAGCACCGGCACGTCGATGCTCATCACCGGCTTCTTCATCACGCCGCCGATGTAGATGTCGGAGATCACCGGACCGCCCTCCGCGAAGATCTGCTTCAGCTGCTCGAGGTTGCCGTGCTTGGGGAGCGGCGAGCCGAAGGGGCGGATGGTGTTGAGCACCTGCTGGCCGGTCGAGTCGGAGAGCACGACGTTGGCGGCGATCTTCAGGTCGACCACTTCCTTCGCCTTCGCGTAGAAGGTGGACAGGTCGCCCGCCCGGGAGTGCTGCGAGGTGGCGAGCACCTGCGCCGCGGAGCGCAGGCTGACGAGCTCGCGGTCGACCGCATGCGACATGGCGCGCGCCACGCCGATCGCGTCGCGCTCGAGCGCCTCGCGGTCGCGGCGATGGTCGAGGCCCAGCAGCCCGGCCAGCAGGAGCACCACCGGCGC
>JBLNDP010000217.1:0-13778 GCA_050261755.1 Clostridia bacterium | reverse complement strand
GCTTCCGCCGCGACGTGCTGCTGCACGCCTGGCGCATCCTCCCGGTCGTCGCCGGCCTGGCGCTCTCGCTCATGGGATTCTGCGTGTTGCTGGCGTGGTGCCTGACGCGTTTCGCGTCGGTCGACGGCCTAACGGCCTACCTTGCCACCAGCCCCGGCGGCCTCGATTCGATTGCCGTCATCGCCGCGTCGACCCCGCAGGTGGATGTCGAATTCGTCCTCGCGCTCCAGTCGGCGCGCCTTCTCCTCGCCATCGCGCTCTCCCCCCTGATTGCACGCCTGGTGGTCCGCCATTCGGCGCACCTCAGGAAGAGCGTCTAGCGGATCGACTCGAGCCGGCGGGTGCGTTCCCGGAGCGAGCAGCCACGCAGGTCCGCGACGCCTTTCTCCGTGACGATCACGCCGGCCTCGCTGCGGGGCGTGGAGACGGGCCCGGAGAGCTTGTCGACGATCCGGGAGGAGGGGATGAGCATCAGCGAGACGCCGCCGTGCGACTGGTTCGCGGCGCGGACGAAGTCGAGCGCGCCGCCGACGGCGCCGACGTAGCTGCCGCCCGCGACTTCGCCGTTGACCTGCCCGGTGAGGTCGACCTCGACGGCGGAGTTGACGGCGACGAAACGGTCCAGCTTGGCGAGCGCGGCGGGGTTATGCGTGTATTCGCTCGAGCGCAGCTGCACCTTGGGGTTGCTCGCGGCGAACTCGAAAAGCCTGCGGGTTCCGATCAGCATGGCGCAGTCGGCGCGCTTCAGGCCGGGCAGGTCGGCGATGCCGTCTCCGACGGTGCCGGAATGCACGACCACCGATTTGTGATTGGAAAGTAAGGAGCACACGGCATCCGGAAGGGCGCCGATGCCGAACTCGATGGTGGCCCCCTCGGGAACGAGCTCCGCTGCGTTCCGGGCGATCGCGAGATCGGTCGCGTTCGACTTGCGCGCGGCCGGCGCCGCCGGGGGGCGCGAGGTTTCGGCCAGCAGCGCGAAGTCCTTCTTGTGCAGGACGACTTCCGAATGCGTCCAGGGAACCTGGTCGTTGACCTCCCCGACGACGGCGCGGCACTTGGCCAGGGCCGGCACGAGGTAGTCGGCCGCGAGGCCGAGGCTGTACTCGCCCTTGCCATTCGGCGGGCTGACCTGGAGGAACACGATGTCGGCGCGGATCTGCCCGCCGCGAATGAGGCCGGCCAGCTGCGAATAGGGCGCCGGAATGATTTCCAGCACGCCAGCATCGGCGAGGGCGCGGTTCTGGCCGATGCCGCAGTAGGCGCCCAGGCGCAGGTGGTCGGCATGCTCCGGCTTGAGGATCCCGGAATAATTGACGCCGAGAAACACGGCGCAGCCGGAAAGGGCCGCGCGCTGCGCCACGAGCGCCTCGACCAGCGTCTGCGGCTCCGCGCAGGCCTGCCCGATGATGATTCCATCGCCCGGACGAATTACACTTGCGAGGTCAATCATCGGGCGGGCCCATGCAGAGCGAAGACACGACCAAGACCAAGGTCACCATCCTCACCTCGAGCTACCGGGTGCGCGGGTACATCGATCTCCTGCCCGGCGCGCGCGTCACCGACTTCATGTCGGAGGCCCGGGAGTTCATCGCCGTGACGAACGCCGAGGTCTGGGAGCTTACGCCCGGCGGGCGGCAGGTCGCGGCGGCGCCGTTCATCAACGTCAGCCGCGAGCACATCGAGATCATCTTCCCGGGCCATTAGCGGTCGAGGGCCTGGTCGTCGTAGGACGCCGGGTCGGAGATGGGCTCGATGTGCGTCAGCACGTTCGCGTTCGGCACCAGCTCGCGGATGCGCGCCTCCATTTCCTCCGAGAGCTGGTGCGCCTGCGCGACCGTCCAGGCGTCCGGCACGAGGAGGTGGAAGGTGATGAAGCGGCGCGCGCCGGCCTGGCGCGTGCGCACCGCGTGGAAGGAGACGCCGTAGCGCTTCGAGTACTCGCTGAAGAGCTTGGTCATTTCCTTCTGGTCCTCGTCGGAAATCGCGCGGTCGAGGAGCCCCAGCACGGAGCGGCGCATGAGGCCCGCGCCGGCGAACACGATGTGGATGCCGACCCCGATGGCGATGAGCGGGTCGAGGATGAACCAGCCGGTGAGCCAGACCAGCCCGACGCCTACCAGCACGCCGACCGATGTCCAGACATCGGTCATCAGGTGCTTGCCGTCGGACTCGAGCGTCAGGCTGTCATTCGCGCGGCCTACGCGGATCAGCACAAGCGCGACCGCCAGGTTGAGCGCCGAGGCGAGGGCACTGAGTAGAACGCCGGCTCCGAGCAGGTCGATCGGCCTCGGGTGCGCGAGTCGCGGGAACGCGCTGGCGACGATGCCGGCGGCGGCGACGACGATCAGGGTGCCTTCGATACCGGCGGCGAAGTATTCAGCCTTGGAGAGGCCGTACGGATGCTTCTCGTCGGGCGGCGCGGCGGCGAGGCGCAGCATCCAGAGGGCGAGCACCGCCGCGCCGAGGTTGACGAACGACTCCAGCGCGTCGGAGAGCAAGCCGACGGAGCCGGTGAGCCAGTAGGCTGCCCACTTGAGGGCGAGCGTGGCGAGCGCGGCGCCGATGGAGAGCCAGGCGTAGCGGGTGAGCGGGGCATCCAGCGCCATCAGCGGCGCTTTTCAGCTGCAGCGTTGGGCTGCGGCCGGTTTTGGTACGCGTGGTAGAAGCGCGCCACGCGCCCGGAGCCGAAGCCGGGCGTCGAGCGCAGCGCCGGCGCCGCCAGCTCATAGAGCGCCGCGTAAGGCGGCTTGCCTTCCGCATCCACGAAATGCCGGCCCTGCAGCGCCTCGGGGATGACCAGCCCCTGCGTCGGCGTCTCACCCAGGACGAGCAGCAGCGTCTTCGCCGCGGCGTGCGGATCGGCGCCGCCGGGATGCGACTGCTCCATCGCCCAGCGACGGAAGACGACGCACTTCGAAAGGCAACGCTTCGACCAGGGCGTCTGGTTCTTGAAATGAGACAAATAATTCTCGGAGGCGAGCACGTCGAGGGAATCCAGCTCGTAGGTCGCCAGGTACTTGCCCTGCCCGGGCGCGACGTCGGCGACCCAGCGTCGCGCCGAGCGGAAGCCGGGGATCGACAAGCGCTCCGGCAGGTGCTCCTCGTCGTACCAGGCGTTGAATTCCTCCTCCATCGCGGGAGGAGGCTCGGTCATCGTCAGGAGGAGGCCGCGATGGATCATCGGAGCGCATTCTCGCGCAACTCGCCCACGCCGCCGGAAGCGACGATGCGGCCCTGGGCGAGGAGGCAGGCGCGGTCTCCCACGCGCTCGGCGAAGCGGAAGTCCTGCTCGCTCAGCAGGACGGCGAGACCCGCGCGCTTGAGCTCGAGCACGGCATCGGCCATGGCGCGCACGACCAGGGGCGCGAGGCCCTCCGAAGGCTCGTCGAGGAGCAGGACGGAAGGATTGCCCATGAGGGTTCGCCCGACCGAAAGCATCTGCTGCTCGCCGCCCGAAAGAAGGCCCGCCGGGTGGTCCTTCCGCCGCTCGAGGCTCGGGAAGAGCGAGAACACCCGCCCTGCGTCCCATCGCGGCGCTTCGCCCGCAGGCTCCTTGCGGCCGGCTTCGAGGTTTTCCGCGACCGTGAGGCCGGCGAAGACGCGGCGATCCTCGGGCACATAGCCGATCCCGCGCCGGGCGATCTCGAACGGGTCGAGGCCGGCCAGCGGCCGGCCGGACAACGAGACCTCCCCGGAGTCCGGTGCCACGAGCCCCATGACCGCCTTGAGCGTCGTGGACTTGCCCGCGCCGTTCCGGCCCAGCAGCGCGAGCACTTCTCCGGCCGCCACCTCGAGCGACAGGCCGAAGAGAATGCGCGCGCGGCCGTAGCCGGCGCACAGGTTCCGCACCTCAAGCGCTGCCAAGGTACACCTCGCGGACCTTGCGATCGGCGCGCACGTCTTCCGGCGCGCCTGCGGCGATGAGCTCGCCCTCGTTCAGCACGAGGACGCGCGTGGCGAAGCCGAAGACGACGTCCATGTCGTGCTCGGTGAAGAGAAGGGCGAGCCGCTCGCGCTCCGCCACTTCCACCGCCAGCCGCATCAGCTCGGCGCGCTCGGCCGGCGCCATCCCGGCGGTGGGCTCGTCCATCAGGAGCACGCGCGGGCGGCTCGCCAGCGCGAGCGCGAGCTCCACGCGCTTCAGGTCGCCGTAGGAAAGGATCGCGCAGCGGCGCTCCTTGTGCTCCGCCATGCCGATGCGCTCGAGCAATGCATCGGCTTCTCCTGATTTTCCCTCCCGGAAGCTCCCCAGGAAGTTGCGCAGGCCTCCATCCGCGGAGAGCAGCGCCACCTGCACGTTCTCGCGCACCGTCATCGAGCCGAAGGTCTGCGTGACCTGGAAGGTGCGGCCGACGCCGCGGCGCCAGATTTCGCGCGGCGGCAGTCCGGCGAGGCTCTTGCCGTCCAGCAGGACATCGCCGGAATCGGGGCGCGCCTGCCCGTTCAGCAGGTTGAAGCAAGTCGTCTTGCCGGCGCCGTTTGGCCCGATGAGAGCGACGCGCTCCCCAGCCGCGACGGCGAAGGACACGGATCGAAGCGCACGTACGCCGCCGTAGCTCTTCGACAGGGCGCGCACTTCGAGGGTCATGCGGCCTTGCCCTTGAGGATGCCTTGCGGCCGCAGGAGGATGAGCGCAAGGATGACCGCGCCGATCGCCGCTCGCCAATACGCGAAGTCGCGGGCAAGGGCATCCTGCAGCCAGGTGAAGAGCGCCGCGCCCAGCGGCGCTCCGGCGAGCGTCTGCACGCCGCCGAGAAGCACCATGACCAGGCCGTCGACCGAGCGCGGCACCGAAAGGGATTCCGGCGAGATGGAGCCTTTCGAGAACGCGTACAAGGCGCCCGAGAGCCCGGCGAGCGCTCCGGCGAGGCAGAAGGCGAGCCATTGCGTCCGGCGCGTATCGATGCCGATCGCCTCGGCGCGCGCGGCGGAGTCGCGCGAAGCGCGTAGCGCGTAGCCGAAGGGCGAGCCGGCCGCCCGCCAGAGCGCAGCGACGCCGGCCGCGCAAAGCGCGAGGACGAGGCCGTAGTACGCCGCACGCGAGGAGAGCCAGTCGGCGGGCCAGAGGCCGATGAGGCCGTTCGAGCCGCCGGTGAGCGCGTCCCACTGCCATGCGGTCGACCAGGCGATCTGCGCGAACGCGAGCGTGAGCATCGCCATGTAGACGCCGGTGAGCCGCACCGAGAACCAGCCGAAGAGCGCCGCCGCGCCGAGCGCGAAAAGCGGCGCCAGGGCGAGCGCAAGCTCCATCGGCAGGCGGAGCTTGAGCGAGAGCAGGCCCGCGGCGTACGCGCCGACGCCGAAATACGCGGCATGGCCGAAGGAGGTCATGCCGCCGGGCCCCATGAGGAGCTGCAGGCTTGCCGCGAACAACGCGAAAATGCAGACCTCGGTCAGGAGCACCAGCGGATATTCGCCCGCGAGCGCCGGCGCGAGGGCAAGGACGGCGAGCACGGCGACGCCCGCGAGGACGAGGCGCCTTCCTGGCTCGAACGCGGCCTGGGCCGCCGCTTCGCGCTCCGGCGCGTGCGGCTTGCCGAGCAGGCCCCACGGTCGCAGCACGAGCACGAGCGCCATCACGATCGATTCGGCGGCGAGCGTGAGCTTGGCGAGCCCGAGGCCGACGCAGAACGCCTTGACCTCGCCGATGATGAGCGCGGCGAGCAGGGCGCCCGGCAGCGACCCGAGGCCGCCGACGACCACGACGACAAACGCGTCGGCGATCACGGCAAGGTCCACGCCAAGGCTCGCCGGGTCCCGCGGGATGGCCGCCGCGCCGCCGAAGCCAGCGAGCGCCGCGCCCAGCACGAACACTGCGGTGAAGAGGCGCCGCTGGTTGATGCCCAGCGCCCCAGCCATCTCCCGGTCCTCGGTGGCGGCACGCACCAGGATGCCCCAGCGCGTTCTTTTCAACAGGAGGTGAAGCGCCAGGAAGACGAGCGGGCCCAGCACGATGAGGAAGAGGTCGTATTGCGGGAACCGCGCTCCGGCGAGCTCGACCGATGCGGCGAGCCCCGGGGCGCGGGGGCCGAGGGTGTCTTCCGGGCCCCAGGCCCATAGCGCCCCGTCGCGGACGAGCAGCACCACGGCGAAGGTGGCGAGGAGCTGCAGGAGCGCGGGCGCCTTATAGAGACGGCGAAGGACGCCCGTCTCGATCAGCAGGCCAAGCGCGCCGATCGCCGCCGCGGCTGCGGGGAGGGCGGGCCAGAAGCCGATGCGGGGCGAAAGCCACACGGCGACGTACATGCCGAGCATGTAGAGCGAGCCGTGCGCGAAATTGACGATGCGCGTGACGCCGAAGATGAGCGACAGGCCGGCGGCGACCAGGAAGAGCGAGCTCGCCGAAGCGAGCCCGTTCAGGAACTGCAGGAAGATCGCAGCGCCGCTCACTCGAGCGGTTGGGGCTTATTCTTTCCGCAACGACCGGACTTCGGCGTCCGAAGGCTGGACCGAAGCACCGTCGACGTAGCGCCAGTTCACCATGGCGCCCTTGCCGTCCTTCTTCGCGAGCTGGCCGACGTAGGCGCCCATCGTCGACTGGTGATCGATGGCCCGGTACATGACGGGGCCGAAGGGAGAATCCATCTGCAGGCCCTTCAAGGCGGCGATGAGCTTCCCGGTGTCCGCCGCGCCGGCCTTGCGCAGCGCGTTCGCCACGCTGTACATCGCCATGTAGCCCACCACCGAGCCCGCCCGCGGATAGTCGTTCCAGCGCTTGAAGTACGCCTCGCGGAACTTGCGGTGCCCCGGCGTATCGATCTCGCTCCACGGATAGCCCGTGACCCACCAGCCTTGCGGCGTCTCGTCGCGCAGCGGATCGAGGTACTCGGGCTCGCCGGCGAGGAGGTTGAAGACCGGAGTCTTGGCGAACAGGCCGCGCGTGTTGCCCTCGCGCACGAACTTCTGCAGGTCCACGGCGAAGAGGGAGCTGAAGATCGCGTCCGGCTTGGCGTCGAGAAGGGCCTGCACCACCGCGCCGGCTTCGATCTTGCCGAGCGGCGGCGCCTGCTCGGCGACGAACTCCACGCCCGGCTGCGCCTGCTTGAGGAGCTTCTTGAAGGACGCCGTGGCCGATTGCCCGTATTCGTAGTTCGGATACACGATCGCCCAGCGCTTCTTCTTCAGCTTCGCCGCCTCGGGGATCAGCATCGCGGTCTGCATGTAGGTCGAAGGGCGCAGGCGGAACGTATAGGCGTTGCCGTCCTCCCAGACGATCTTGTCGGTGAGTGGCTCGGCGGCGAGGAAGAGCACCTTCCGTTGGGCCGCCAGGTTCGAGACCGCGAGGCCGACGTTGGAGGCGAACGTGCCCATCAACAGGGCGGCGTGGTCCCTCGCCAGCAATTCCTCGGCGACGCGGACCGCGTCTCCCGGCGTGCCGCCGTCGTCGCGCGAGACGACCTCGAGCTTGCGGCCGTTGACGCCGCCGGCGGCGTTGATCTCCTCGAGCGCGAGCTGCCAGCCTTTCTTGTACGGCTCGAGGAAGGCGGGAAACACCTTGTAGCTGTTCAGCTCGCCGATGCGGATGTCCTGGCCGAACGCGCTCGCAGAGAGGGTGAGCAGGAGCAAAAAGGCAAATCTCATTTACCGTCCTCCACTTTCGCGCCGCGGTCGGGGCGGATCTTGTCGGTGCCGCCGGGGAAGGCGCGCCAGAACTCCTTGCGCACCAGGCTCACCAGCGTCGCGCTCTTGTTCAGGCCATGGTACCGGGCGACCACCTCGAGCATCTCGAGGTCGCGCGGCGTCGCCGAGAACGTGCTGACCTTGACCTTGCCCTTGGGCATATACAAATCTTATATAAGATTTATATAGCCTGTCAAGCGGCCTTGCGTTCCTCGGGGGGCGGCAGGAGCTTCAGGCAACGGTCGATCCACAGCGCCGTGAGCTTCTCCTGCACGCCGTTCTGCGCCAGGCGCTGCGCGAGCGCGGCGAAGTCGACCTCGTCGAGCGGCTGGTCCTGGTTGAAGCAGGAGAAGACGTAGCTCGTCTTGCCGGTGGCCGGGTCGACGTGCGGCTGCAGGCACTGGGCGCAGATCTCCTTCATCATGCACTGCATGGGCGAGTTGATCGATCCAATCGCCTTGTGCTGTTCCTTCAGGAAGCTCTTCAGGACAGTGTGCCGCGCCACTCCGACTGCCGCCATCATCTTGTCGGAGCCGATGGCGATGATGCGATCGGTCTTGGCGAAGGCGATGGGCTGGGGGCCCAGCGCGCCCGAAGCGTAAGCGACCATCCCCTGGACGATGTTGCCGACGAAGCTGCGGTCCTGCGGCCGGCGCGCGGGAAATCCCGGCGCCTCGTCGCAGCACCAGACGACGGCGTCGGCGGAAGCCTCGATGTCGTCGGTGCGGTAGCGGTCCTCGAGCGACTTGTAGCCGGCGAAGTAGACGACCTTCGAGCCGGCGGCGCGCAAGGCGCGGCCTATCGAGAAGAGCACGGCATTGCCCAGCCCGCCGCCCACGAGCACGACCGTCTCCCCGTGCGGGATCTCGGTCGGCGTACCGGTGGGCCCCATGAGGATGACCGGCTCGCCCGGCCGTAAATAGGCGAGCAGGTCGGCGGAGCCCCCCATCTCGAGCGCGATCACGGAGATCAGGCCCTTTTCCTTGTCGACCCACGCGCCGGTGAGCGCAAGGCCCTCCATGGCGAGCGTGGTGCCGGGGACCTTGAGCGCGAGCGCCTCGAAGTTCTGCATGCGGTAGAACTGCCCCGGCATGAAGCGCCGCGCGGCGACCGGTGCGCGCAGGATCACTTCCACGATCTTCGGCGTCAGGCGCCGCACCTCGTGCACCACGGCCCGCAAGTCGCGGTTCAGCCGAGTCAAGAACGCCTCATCCGACTCTTTGGAGGAGGGTTGGATATGAGAGAGCACGTGGCTGACCACGGGATAGCCTTGCTTGGCGCTGCCCATCGCCTTCACGACGTTGCCGAAGTAGGACGGGTGCAAGTCGCCGAAGAAGCTCATGAACCGGCCGTCGGCATAGCGACGCAGCAGCACCTCGGGGTGCTTGGGCTTCGAGGTGGCGCGCTCGGGCTTCACCGCCGCGCCGCTCGCGTCGGTCGCCTGGAAATACTTGCCGTCGAGCGGCAGGCTGACGCCTTCCTCGCGGGCGAGGACCGTATTCGGCTGGGTTCCGGCCGCGACGAGGATGCTCTTCGCTTTCAGCTCCACTTCTCCTTCCTTGGTGGAGAAGCGAATGGCGCTCGCGTGCCCATACCGATCCAGCTCGATGCGCGCCGGCGTCAGGCCCTCGGCAAAGGACACGCCTTCCTCGAGTGCCTTCTCGACCTCCTCGTGATTGAGCGTGTACGACGGGCTGTCGATCAGGCGCCGCCGGTAGGCGATCGTCGCGCCGCCCCAGGACTGGAGCAGCTTGATGCGATCCTCGGGCCGCGCCGCGCGCAGCTGGCGCGCATGCGAAAGGAATTCCTCGGCGATTGCCCGCTCCTCGGCGTTCCAGCTCGAGGCTCCGCCGACTTCCTCGTAGCGGGCCAGGAACTTCTCGACCTGCACGGCGTAGTAGGCGAGGGACTCGGTCGCCGTGTCGATGGCGGTGAGGCCGCCGCCGATCACCACCACCGGGAGGCGAATCTGCAGGTTGGCGATGGATTCCCGCTTCGCTGCGCCGGTGAGCTGCAGCGCCATGAGGAAGTCCGAAGCCGCGCGCACGCCGCGCGCGAAGCCGTTCGGGATGTCGAGCACGGTCGGTCGGCCCGCGCCGGCGCACAGGGCGATGTGGTCGAAGCCGCTGGCGAACGCCTCGTCGATGGTCAGCGTGCCGCCGAAGCGCACGCCGCCGAACATGGCGAACTGCCGGCGCCGCTCGAGCAGCAGGCGGATGATCTTCAGGAAGTTCTTGTCCCAGCGGACCGTGATGCCGTATTCGGCGACGCCGCCGAAGCCCGCCATCGCCCTTTCATCCAACTGCTCCCTGATGCTTGCTATGTCTTTTATCGGCTTAAACGTCTTCCTGCTTCCCAGGGCGTCCACTCCTGAGAGTTCCGCATCAAGCGGCTCGATCTTCAATCCGTCGATGCCGACGACCGCGTGGCCGTCGTTCATCAGGTGGTGAGCGAGGGTGTAGCCCGCCGGCCCGAGGCCGACCACCAGGATCCTCTTTCCGGTCGGTGGCTTCGGATAGGGCCGCCGCAGGTCGAAGGGATTCCAGCGCGTGAACAGCGAGTAGATCTCGAAGCCCCATGGCAGCTCGAGCACGTCCTTGAGGGTGCGCGTCTCGGCCTGCGGGATGTTGACCGCGTCCTGCTTCTGGTAGATGCACGACTTCATGCAGTCGTTGCAGATGCGGTGGCCGGTGCCGGCGCACATCGGGTTGTCGACCACGATGATGCCGAGCGCGGCGAGCGGCTCGCCGCGCGCCTTGACCATCTGGTACTCGGAGATCTTTTCCTCGAGCGGGCAGCCGGCGAGCGGCACGCCGAAGACGCTCTTCTTGAATCCTTCGGCCGGCGCCTTTTCCTTGAGGCCCTTGGAGCAGGAGTCCTTGCCTTGCTCGTGGCACCAGATGCAGTAATTCGCCTCGTCCAGCGCTCCGACCAGGTCCGTTCCCGGATCGGTCAGCCCGAAGCCTTCGCGGTGCCGCAGATGATCCAGCCTGTGTTCCTCGAAGCCCTTGTCCTTGCTGGTGTGGACGGGGACGAGCCGCATGTAGTCGAGCTTCTTGGGCGCCTTGAAGAGCACGCCGGCACGGTGCTTCTCCCGCCCGTCGGGGGTGGTCGTCGCCCACGCTGCGTAACGAGCCGCCGCCTCGAGCTTGTCGGCGTTGGCGGCTTCGTCCTTGAGCCATTCAGTCACCTGGCGGGCGAAGTCGAGCTCCGTGGTGAAGCGGTAGCCATCCGGCTTCGCGTCCTCAGGCTTGACCTTGTGCAGGGCGCGGCGTTGCACGAAGAGGCGCTTGACGGAGTAGAGCGGCGCAAGCTCGTTGTGCCGCTCGGCGAGCGCCTGGGCTTCGGCCTCGATGGCGAAGAGCTTCGCGAGGAAGTCGTCGACATGCGGCGCGAGGGCGACGAGAAGGTCGGATTCCGCCCGGCCGGGAGGCGGATCCTTCCGGGCGAGCTGCAGCTTGTCGTGGAGCGCGCCATCGGCCTCGCGCAGGAATGCGAGGAAAGCCGCATCGACGCGCTGCAGCCCGTCGCGCTCGTACAGGTCGTTGAAATGGAGGCCGAAAGCGAGATTCACGCGGGTAGAATTATCGTCCAATTTGCTTGATACCCCAACGAATTACCTTATTCCCGAGCGGAGTCAGCGATGCAGATCAAGAACAGCGTATTCCTCGTCACCGGCGGCGCATCGGGCCTGGGCGCGGCAACCGCGCGCATGGCGGCCGAAGGCGGCGGCAAAGTGCTCATCGCCGACCTGCAGGCCGAGCTCGGCGAAAAGCTCGCCAAGGAAATCGGCGGCCGCTTCGTTCGCACGGACGTGACCTCGGAGGCCGACGGCAAGGCTGCCGTCGCGGCGGCTCTGCAGAACTTCGGCGGCCTCCATGTCCTGGTCAACTGCGCGGGAATCGGCGTAGCGGAGCGCACCGTCGGCAAGGACGCGCCGCACTCGCTCGCCAACTTCACCAAGGTCATCACCATCAACCTCATCGGCACGTTCAACATGATCCGGCTCGCCGCCGAGGCGATGTGCAAGGCTTCGCCCAATGCCGCGGGTGAGCGGGGCGTCGTGGTCAATACGGCGTCCGTGGCCGCCTTCGACGGCCAGATCGGCCAGGCGGCTTACTCGGCCTCGAAGGGCGGCATCGTCGGCATGACGCTTCCCATCGCGCGCGACCTTTCGCGCAACGGCGTGCGCGTCGTGACCATCGCGCCGGGCCTTTTCGAGACGCCGCTCCTCCACGGGCTGCCGAAGGAGGCGCAGGAGTCGCTCGGCAAGCAGGTGCCGTTTCCGCCGCGCCTGGGCCGGCCTACGGAGTACGCGCACCTTGTGCGCTCGATCGTCGAGAACGAGATGCTGAACGGCGAGACGATCCGCCTGGACGGCGCGATCCGGATGGCGCCTAAGTAGGCTGCCTTATTTCCCGCAAGTCCCGCTTGTAGAGGCGGGACCGTTCCACGTAGCCGGTGGCGATCTTTCTCAGGTAATCCCGGTCCTCGGGCTTCAGCTCGCGCACGATCTTCCCGGGCGAGCCGACCACCAGCACGCCGTCGGGGATCTCCTTGCCTTCGGCGATAAGGGTGTTCGCGCCGATCAGCACTCCCTTGCCGATCTTCGCGCCGTTCATGACGACGCTGTTGATGCCGACGAGCGTCCCTTCGCCCACCGTGCAGCCGTGCAGCATCACCTTGTGGCCGATGGAGACGTCGCGCGCCAGGGTGAGCGGATAGCCGGGGTCGACATGGAGGACCGAGCCGTCCTGGACGTTGCAGCCCTCGCCGATATGCACCTTGTCGTTCTCGGCGCGGATGACGACCTGGAACCAGATATTGACGTCGTTCTCGAGCGTCACGTCGCCCACGATCGTCGCGTCGTGCGCGATGAAGTGATGGCTGCCGACGAAGCGGGGCGTGCGCGATCCGATGGAGAAGATGGGCATGGGCCTATCATAATGCAGTGAGAATCGTCGTCCTCGGAGCCGGCGTGATCGGCGTGACGAGCGCCTGGTACCTCGCGGCTGATGGCCACGAGGTTATCGTCGTCGATCGGCAACCCGAGCCGGGCCGGGAGACTTCCTTTGCGAACGGCGGCCAGATCTCCGCTGGCCACGCCGAGCCGTGGGCGCGCCCGGGCGTTCTCCCCAAGGTGCTGAAGTGGCTTGGCCGCGAAGACGCTCCGCTCCTCTTCCGGCCGCGCGCCGACCTCGCCCAGTGGATGTGGGGCCTTCGCTTTGCAGCGGAATGCGCCCCTTGGCGCTTCGAGCGCAACTGCCGCGCGCTAGCGGGCCTCGCCTCGTTCAGCCGCCAGTGCCTTGGGCGCCTGCGCGAGAGCACCGGCATCCAGTACGAAGCGCTGACGCGGGGCATCCTCCACTTCTGCTCCACCGCCCGCGACTTCGACGAGCTCGCGCGGCACGCGGAGTCGATGCGTGGCCTCGGGATCGACCGAGAAGTGAAGAGCGCGGCCGAGTGCCTCGCGCTGGAGCCGACGCTGCGCGATTCGCAGGTGCCGATCGCCGGCGGCGTCTACACGGCCCAGGACGAATCCGGCGACGCGCGCAAGTTCACCCAGGAGCTCGCTCGCCTTTGCGCGGGAAAGGGAGTGACCTTTCGCTTCAATGAACACATTGCCGGCATATCAAGCATCGGCACGGAAGTGGAGGGAATCCGTCTGAAGGAAGAAGAGCTAAAGGCTGATGCGTATGTGGTGGCCCTGGGCAGCTACAGCCCGCTGATGCTGAAGCCGCTCGGCATCCGCGTGACCGTATACCCGCTCAAGGGTTACTCGATTACCGTGCCGGTCGAGGGCAACCAAGCGCCCACCGTGAGCCTGACCGACGAGGCGGTGAAGGTCGTGATTTCGCGCCTCGGCAACCGGCTTCGCGCCGCCGGTACGGCGGAACTGACCGGCTACGACACTTCCGTCAACGACGTGCGCTGCAATGCGATCCGGGACCGCATCCACAGGCTCTTCCCGAGGATTTCGAGGGAGAAGCCCGTCGAGTCATGGGCGGGCCTGCGGCCCGCGACACCGAACAACGTCCCGGTGATCCGCCGCACGCAGTACAAGAACCTGTTCCTCAATACCGGCCACGGTACCCTTGGCTGGACGCTCGCTTGCGGTTCCGGCCGCGCGCTCGCCGACCTGGTATCCGGCCGCGAGG
>JBLNDP010000216.1:0-3256 GCA_050261755.1 Clostridia bacterium | reverse complement strand
GCCGCTTCGAGCTGTCTCCTTCGCCGCGCTTCGCGGCCTTGATCCTCCTGTTGCATGCGCTCGCCGCGGCGGCGGCCTGGGCCGCCTTGCCCGGGGCTTCCGGCGCGCTCCTCGCGCTCGCCCTGGTCGCGCTCGGCGGCGCTGCGGCATGGAGCCGCGCGTTCCTCCGGGCGAGCAGCTCCGTCCGCGCCATCGAGGTCGCCGGCGAACAGGTCGTCCTGGAACTGGCCGGCGGCGCACGGCTCGAGGGGAAGGCCTCTGCCCGCCGCTATGTGACGCGCTTCGCCGTCGTCCTCCCCGTCGGGCGGCCTGTCGGGCGCGCCGTCCTCGTCGCGGGCGACATGATGGATGCCGAATCGTTCCGCCGGCTGCGCGTCTGGGCGCTCTGGGGCCGGCTCTCGGGGACGCCCGGCGTGGCAGCAAAGCAACTCCCGACCTAGCCCAATCCCCTTGCCGGCGTCGAACTATTTCAAACTCGCAGCGTCTATGGCACAAGGACGTTGCGAACGGGGCGGGGAACCCCTGGCGTGAGCGATCGCGAGATCGACCGGCAGCTGGTCGAGCGGGCGCAGGCGGGAGACAAGCGGGCGTTCAACCTGCTCGTCGAGAAATACCAGCGCAAGCTGGCCCGGCTGCTCTCCCGGTTCATCCGCGATCCGGCCGAGGTCGAGGATGTGACGCAGGAAGCGTTCATCAAGGCCTACCGGGCGCTCCCCGCCTTTCGCGGCGACAGCGCGTTCTATACGTGGCTGTACCGGATCGGCATCAACACGGCCAAGAACTATCTCATGGCCCTGGGTCGGCGGGCGCCGACCTCGACGGAGATAGAGGCCGAGGAGGCGGAAGGGTTCGAGGAAGGCGAGCAGCTGCGGGACATCAACACGCCGGAGAGCGTGCTGCTGTCGAGCGAGATCGCGGAGACGGTGAACTCGACGATCGAAAAGCTGCCTGAGGAACTGCGGACGGCGATCCAGATGCGCGAGATCGAGGGCATGAGCTACGAGGACATCGCGAAGGCGATGGACTGCCCGATCGGCACCGTGCGCTCGCGGATCTTCCGGGCGCGAGAGGCGATTGCCGAGCAGCTGAAGCCGCTGCTCGATACGAAAGACAGGCGCTGGTAAGGCGCGAAGAGCGAAGCAGCAGCAAACTGCGAAGCATCAGGGGAGCGGGAAAGGCAGGAGCGGGGGTCATGAAAGAGCGGATTTCGGAGTTGATGGACGGCGAGCTGGAGCCGCGGGCGGCCCGGCAGGCGATCGATGCGCTGCAGGCGGACGCCGAGGCGCTCGATACCTGGCGCCGCTACCAGCTGATCAGCGATGCGATGCGCGACACGCCGCTGCTCTCCGCGGGCTTCGCCGCCCGCGTGGCGGCCCGGCTCGAGCGGGAGCCGACCGTAGTGGCGCCCGGGCGCCTCGCCGAAGAGCCGCGGCGCTCGCCCCCGTGGGTTCCCATGCCGGCGGCCGTGGCCGCAAGCCTCGCCGCGCTGGCGCTGGTCGGTTGGCTGGCTTTCGCCCCGCAGGCGCCGGCCCCTGTGCCGCTGGCGCAGGTTCAGCCCGAGAAAAAAGCGCTTCCCGAAAAGCCGCAAAACATACCGCTTCCCGCCGCGACCCCGGACTACCTTCTCGCGCACCAGGGCTTCTCGCCGCGAGTCTCGTTGCAGGGCATGGCGGCCTACGCGCGCACGGTCTCCGACGAGGCGACCGAGGGCGCGAAATGATCGCCGCCCGCAGCCTCGCCTTGCTCCTCGTCGTGTGCTCGGGCGCGGCATGGGCCCAGTCCCCCGAGGCGCTGGACTGGCTGCGGCGCATCCACGACGCCACGCACAAGCTTTCCTATCGCGGCACGTTCGTCTACCAGCATGACGGCCGCACGGAGACCTCGCGCCTCACGCGCTACATCGACAGCCGCGGCGAGATCTCCAAGCTCGAGGTCCTCGACGGCGTGCCGCGCGAGATCGTGCGCACGCGCGACGAGGTGAAGTGCTACCTGCCGGACGCGCGCGTGGTGAAGGTGGACCGCCGGCCCGGCGAGCGCGGCTTCCCGGCGCTCCTCCCCGAGCGGGTCAACGAGCTGGCGACCCACTACGACATCAGCATGGGCGAGACGCGGCGCGTCTCCGGCTTCGACTGCCAGGCCGTGGTGCTGACCCCGAAGGACGACCTGCGCTACGGCTACCGGCTGTACGCCGACGCGGCAACCGGCATGCTGCTCAAGGCCGTGACGATGGACTCCGCCGGCCAGGAGATCGAGCAGTTCATGTTCACGCAGCTCGTCCTGGGCGGCGTAACCCGCGACATGGTGCGGCCGCGGCACGCTGCGGCCGGGTGGCGCGTCGAGAACGCCGCCGCGGCGCCGGCGAGCCTGCCGGGCTGGGGACTGGCCGGCGAGCTGCCCGGGTTCCACAAGGTCGTTGAGCTGCGCCGGAAGATGGAGTCGAAGCCGGTGGGCCAGATGGTCTTTTCCGACGGCCTCGCCGCCGTCTCGGTCTTCATCGAGCCCCTCGAGGGCCGCAGCGCAGTGCGGACGGGACTCGCCAGCATGGGGGCGATCCACATTTACACTCGGGAAGTCGCACACCACATGGTCACAGTCGTGGGGGAGGCGCCCCCGGCGAGCGTGCAGAGGATCGCCGACTCGGTCCGGTATCAGCCCCAGTAGCACCAAGAAGCACACGCAGCACGTAGCGTCTCGACAAGCAGCTAATATGGATCAGCACACCAGGAGATTCGGCATGGGAGTCACGAAACCGCTGCTCGCGCTGTGGCTCGCCGCGTTCAGCATCGCGGCGGCCGCGCAGCAGACGCAGGTCCTTCCCGACTTCACGCGGCTCGTCGAGGAGCAGGGGAACGCGGTGGTGAACATCAGCACCACACAAGCCGTGCGGCGCAGCGCGCTGCCGCAGGTGCCCGGCCTCGAGGACGAGGAGATCCAGGAGTTCTTCCGCCGCTTCATCCCGCGCCAGCAGCCGGGGCCCCAGTCCCCGGGGCCCGGCCCGGGCGCCCGGGAAAGCCGCTCGCTCGGCTCCGGATTCCTCATCTCGAGCGACGGCTACATCCTGACCAATGCGCACGTCGTCGACGCCGCCGACGAGATCAACGTCAAGTTCACCGACAAGCGCGAGTTCAAGGCGAAGGTCGTCGGCGCCGACAAGCGCACCGACATCGCGCTCATCAAGATCGAAGGCAGCAATTTCCCGGTGGTGAAGTTCGGCGACCCGAGCCGGCTCAAGGTCGGCGAGTGGGTCGTCGCCATC
>JBLNDP010000215.1:0-13191 GCA_050261755.1 Clostridia bacterium | reverse complement strand
GACTCGGCGTCAGCGACGATCGGCGCGAACCAGTCGATGTCCCCCTTGCCTTCCATGGTCTGGATCTGGTCGGCGCGCATGAGGGCATTGTTGATGCGCCTCACCACGGTCGGCACCGAGGAGACGGCGTAGAGCGACTGGTCCGGGTACATGGAAAGCGAGTCGTTGGCGTCGGCGGCGACCTGCCAGCCGGAAAGGTAGATGGCGGGCACGCCGGCCTTGACCTGCTGCATCGCCTGGTTGCCCGTGAGGGCGCCGAGCGAGTTCACGAAAGGCCGCTCGCTGCACATCTTCCACAGCTTCTCCGCGCCGCGCTCGGCGAGCGTATGGGCGATCTGCACGCTGCCGCGCAGGCGCACCACGTCGGCGGCGGAGTAGCCGCGGCTGACGCCGCGCCAGCGAGGGTTCTCGGCCCAGTCTTCCTCGATGGCCCGGGTGGCGTGGCACTTGTTTTTTTCGTCCAAGGTCGTTTCTCCAGTGGAAGGGTGATGTCCACGGAGTCTGCACCTCGGCTATGCGGCGGAGCAACAAGAGTGAAACGAGGACTGTTAAAAACAAAAACAATGTCTTACCGGACTATCGTTTCATGATGCGAAGCAAATTTTCAGGAAATGCTGCTTCGCAATACGAAACGATGCTGCGCGCTAGGTCTGCACCAATTTGCGGTGGCGGTGCACGCTCATGAGCACCCCGGCGCCGATGAAGAGCGTGAGGAGCGCGGTGCCGCCGTAGGAGAGGAACGGCAGCGGCACGCCCACCACGGGCAGGATGCCCGAGACCATTCCCATGTTCACGAAGGCGTAGGTGAAGAACATGAGCGCGATGGATCCGGCGAAGAGCCGCGAGAAGACCGTGGGCGCATTGGCGGCGATCATGAGGCCGCGGCCGATGAGCAGCGCATAGAGGATGAGGAGCACGCTGTTGCCGATGAGCCCGAATTCCTCGGAGAAGACGGCGAAGATGAAGTCGGTATGCCGCTCGGGAATGAATTCGAGGTGCGCCTGCGTGCCGTTGAGCCAGCCCTTGCCGAAGATCCCGCCCGAGCCGACGGCGATGGTGGACTGGATGATGTGGTAGCCGGCGCCGAGGGGGTCCGTGGTCGGGTCGAGCAAGGTCAGGATCCGCTTGCGCTGGTAGTCGTGCAGCAGGCCCCAGAGCGGGAAGAGCGCCGCGATGCCTAGGGCCGCCACGGTGCCGAGCACCTTCCACCGGATGCCGGCGAAGTAGATGACGTAGAACCCCGTCGCGCCGACGAGCGCCGCCGTGCCGAGGTCGGGCTGGCGCGCAATGAGGGCCAGCGGCACGGCGAAGAGCAGGGCGCCGAGCGCGAAATCGCGCAGCCGCAGCTCGGTCTCGCGCTTGTGGAAGTACCAGGCGAGCATCATCGGCACCGCGAGCTTCATCATCTCGGAGGGCTGGAAACGCGTGACGCCGACGTGCAGCCACCGGCGTGCGCCGTTCACGACGTCGCCCTTGAGCGCCACGGCGACGAGGAGGGCGAGCCCGATCAGGTAGGCGGGAAGCGCGAAGCGCATGAGCGTCTGCGGCGGCACCTGCGCGACGAGCCACATGGCCACGAACGCCACTCCGAGGTTCATGACCTGGCTCACGACGCGCGAGGGCATCTCGTAGCTCGCGGAATAAAGGGCGAGCAGGCCGAGGGCCGAGAGCGACAGGATGAGGATGAGCAGCGTCGCATCGATGCCCTCGACGAGGCGCAGCGCTACGCGGCGCATGGGAACGCGCGCGATCTCCATCAGGCCGGCTCCGGAAGTCGCATCAGTCGCTCTCCGACTCGGCCGGCTCCGCGTCGTCGTCGACCGGCGCGGGCGCCATGCCGGGCGGCAGCTTGCCGAGCATGTAGTAGTCGAGCGCCGTGCGCGCGAGCGGCGCCGCGGCGCGGGCGCCGAAGCCCCCGTTCTCGACGATGATGGCGAGGGCGATCTTCGGCTTGTCGAGCGGGGCGAAGGCGATGAACCAGGAGTGGTCGCGCAGCCGCTCGGACACCTTGGATTCCTCGTACTTCTCGTTCTGCTTCATGCCGACGACCTGCGCGGTGCCGGTCTTGCCGCCGCTCGTGTACGGGGCGCCGGCGAAGGAGCGCGCGGCGGTCCCTTCCTTGTTCACGCCGGCCATCGCCCGCTTGATGAACTCGACCGACTCCGGCTTGAGCGCCGTGCGCTGCACGACCTCAGGCTCGAGGTACTTCTTCTCGCCGGTGCGCACGTTGTCGATCTCCGCGACCAGGTGAGGCCGGTACATGGTGCCGCCGTTCAGCACCGTGGCGAGCGCGTTGGCGAGCTGGATGGGCGTGTAGGCGTTGTAGCCCTGGCCGATGCCGATCGAGATGGTCTCGCCGGCGTACCACTTCTGCTGCTCCGGGCGCTTGAAGCGCCGCTGCTTCCACTCCGGCGACGGCAGCACGCCATCGCTCTCGCCGCGCAGGTCGATGCCGGTGCGCGCGCCGAACCCGACCTTGCGCATGAAGGCGGCGATGGCGTCGATGCCCATGTCGTTCGCCACGTGGTAGTAGTACGTGTCGCACGATTCGACGATGGACTTGTACAGGTCGACGGTGCCGTGGCCGCCTTTCTTGTCGTCGCGGAAGCGCCGGCCGCCGAAGTCGAAGTAGCCGGGGTCGAACAGGGTGCTCGAGGGGCGGCGCTTGCCTGCCTCGAGCGCCGCCAGGGCGAGGAAGGGCTTGAACGTCGAGCCCGGCGGATAGACGCCGTTCGTGACGCGGTTGAGCAGCGGCCGGTCCGCGGAGGTGTTGAGCTCCGTCCAGCTCTGCGGGTCGATGCCGTCGACGAAGAGGTTCGGATCGAAGCCGGGCTTCGAGACGAAGGCGAGCACCGCGCCGTTGGACGGATCGAGCGCGACCATCGCGCCGCGCCGCTCGCCGAAGGCATTCTCGACCACCTGCTGCAGCTTCAGGTCGATGGTCAGCATGACGTTGTTGCCGGGCTGCGAGGGCGTGCGCGAGAGGGTGCGGATGCCGCGCCCCGCCGCGTCGATCTCGACCTGCTCGACGCCGGTGATGCCGTGCAGCTCGTCCTGGTAGTAGGCCTCGATCCCGGCCTTGCCCATGAAATCGGTGCCGCGGTAGTTGGCGTCGACGCCCTCTTCCTCGAGCTTCTCCTGGTCCTGCTGGTTGATGCGCCCCATGTAGCCGATCACGTGCGAGGCGGTGGCGCCGTACGGATACTGGCGGAAGAGGCGCGCCTTGATGTCCACGCCCTCGAAGCGGTAGCGGTTCGCGGCGAACTTCGCCACCTCCTCGTCCGAGAGGCGGTTGCGGATCGGCAGGCTCTCGGCGTTGCGCGTCTCGGCGAGGAGCTTGCGGAAGCGGGCGCGGTCGCGCGGCGTGATGTCGACGAGCTCCGCGAGGTCGTCGATCACGCGCTCCATGTCGCGCACCTTGCGCGGCGAGATTTCCAGCGTGTAGGCGGAGTAGTTGCGGGCGAGCACCACGCCGCCGCGATCGAGAATGAGGCCGCGGTTGGGCGAGACGGGCACGAGCGAGATGCGGTTCTCCTCCGCCTTGGCTCGGTACGCCTCGTGCTGCACGATCTGCAGGAAGACGAAGCGGGCGGCCAGCAGGCCGAAGGCGACCACCACCGCGATGGCCGCGATGCCGACCCGGAAGTGGTACTCGTAGAGCTCTCGCTCGTTGTTGCGTATCTCGTGCGCCATGGCCTTGCGCTCGCGCCCGCCTAGAGCATGTGTTCGCGGTCGAGGCGCCGCTGCGGCATGAGGAGCAGCCAGGAGAGCGGCGGCCAGAGCACGGCGCTCAGCACCGGCCCGGCCACCATTCCCGCCCAGCCGGGGAAGCCGGCGCCCGCGCCCATGCGCACCAGCACCAGGACCGCCTGGGAAACGAAGAGCAGCACCACCACGTGAAGCATCTGCTGCGGCATGCCGAACCACAGGATACGCCGCGAAAGCCACACGGCGAGGAAGGCGAGGATCGAATAAGCCAGAGCATGCTGGCCGAGGAGCACGCCGTTGCCGGCGTCGGTGAGCAGGCCGAGCGTCCAGGCGACGCCGAGGCCCACCAGGCGCGGTTGACGGATGCACCAGAAGCACAGCACGAGCGCGACGAAGTCCGGCACGAAGCGCAGGTCCTTCCAGGGCAGGAAGTTCAGCACGAGCGCCGCCAGGCACGACATGAAGATGGTGCTCAGGCGCACCGGCCGCAGGATGTGCTGCGGGCTATCGGGTCCCATCGCCATCCTTGGCCGCCTCGCCCGCGGGCGGCGTCGCCGCCTTGCCCCGGCCGCGCTTCACCTTCTCGCCGCGCCGGTCCTTCGTCGAGGGCGTCTCGTCGGGGCGCGGCGGCAGCGGCTTCGCCTCGTTCGTGAGCACCAGCACGAAGCGGCCGCGGTCGACGCCGCCGGCCGGCTTGCAGACGATGCGGGCGAAGCTGTGCTCGGCGTCGCGTTCGATGCGCACCACGGTCGCGACCGGCAGCCCCGGAGGGTAGGTGCCGTCGATGCCCGAGGTGACGAGCTGGTCGCCATTCTGGATCTCGGCGTTCGCGGCGATGAAGCGCAGCTCGAGCGTGCCCGCGGGGCCGCCGCCGAAGGCGACGGCGCGCAGGCCGTTGCGCACGATCTGCACGGGGATCGCCTGGTCCTGATCGGTGAGGAGCGTCACTTCCGAGAGAAGCGGGTGCACGCGCGTCACCTGGCCCACGACGCCGTTCTCGTCGGCGACGGGGCTGCCGGGCTTCACGCCGCCCTGGGCGCCGCGGTCGATGAAGACCTTCTGCGCGTACGGGTCGCGCCCGGCGTACAGGATCTCCGCCGGCATCGAGCTTACGGCGAGATGCTCCGAAGCGCCGACGATGCGCCGCAGCTGCGCCGCCTCCGCTTCCGCCGCCTGGTAGCGCTGCGCGTCCTGCGAGAGCTGCAGCGCCTGGGCGCGCAGCTTCTCGTTCTCTTCGCGAAGGCCCGCCTGCGTGGTGAAGTAGCTGCCCACGGCGGAGGCGATCTGGAACGGCGCGACAGCGATGCGCTGCAAGGGATAGGCGACGAGCGCGAGCGCGGAGCGCAGGCCTTCCATGTAGCGGAAGCGGGCGTCGACGATCAGGAGCGCGAGCGAGAGCGACGCGAAGAAGAACAGCCGGACTATCGGCGCCGGTCCTCGCTTGAAGAACGGCGGAGGGGTATGTTCCATACCCCGCTATTCCCTAGTCGTTCGTGAAGATCGGGCCGAAATGCTCCATCTTCTCGAGTGCTTTGCCGGAGCCGCGCACCACGCAGGTGAGCGGATCGTCGGCGACGATCACGGGCAGGCCGGTCTCTTCCATGAGCAGCCGGTCCAGGTCGCGCAGCAGGGCGCCGCCGCCCGTGAGCACCATGCCCTTCTCGGCGATGTCGGCGCCGAGCTCCGGCGGTGTCTGCTCGAGGGCCGACTTCACCGCCGAGACGATCTGGTTCAGCGGCTCGGTGAGCGCCTCGAGGATCTCGTTCGAGGAGATGGTGAAGCTGCGCGGGATGCCCTCGGCGAGGTTGCGGCCCTTCACTTCCATCTCGCGCACCTCGGAGCCGGGGAAGGCGGAGCCGATCTCCTTCTTGATGAGCTCGGCGGTGGTCTCGCCGATCAGCATGCCGTAGTTGCGGCGGATGTAGTTGATGATGGCCTCGTCGAACTTGTCGCCGCCGACGCGCACCGAGCCGGAATACACCATGCCGCCGAGCGAGATGACGCCGACCTCCGTCGTGCCGCCGCCGATGTCGACCACCATGGAGCCGGTCGCGTCGGCCACCGGCAGGTCGGCGCCGATCGCCGCCGCCATGGGTTCCTCGATCAGGTAGACCTGCCCGGCGCCCGCGCCGATCGCGCTCTCGCGGATGGCTCGCCGCTCCACCTGCGTCGAGCCGCACGGCACGCAGATGATGATGCGCGGGCTGGGGGAGAAGAGCTTGTTGTCGTGCACCTTCTTGATGAACTGCTTCAGCATCTGCTCGGTCACCGTGAAGTCGGCGATCACGCCGTCCTTCATCGGCCGGATGGCGATGATGTTGCCGGGCGTCTTGCCCAGCATCTGCTTGGCTTCCTTGCCCACGGCCTGGATCGTCTTCTTGCCGTTCGGGCCGGCCTCCTGGCGGATGGCGACGACGGAAGGCTCATCGAGGACGATCCCCTTGCCGCGGACGTAGATGAGGGTGTTGGCCGTCCCGAGGTCGATGGCCAAGTCGTTGGAGAAGTAGCTGCGCAGGAATCCCAGCATAGGAGGCACGGATGTTTTTTCGCTTTATGGACTAAGTGCCTTAACTTTCAGGGGTTAAGGCCCGGTTTTGAGTGCCCGATATGATACGCTAAGGACGCCCCCGCGGAAGAAGGGATTACCTCTCGCGGCCCGCAAGAACGCCCGTCGAACCCGCCGCATTTTCATGTCGCTTTCCGACGACCAAGTCCGCCGCATCGCCCGCCTGGCGCGCATCGAGGTCCGGTCCGACGAGACCGCCGCGGTGGCCTCGCGCCTGAACCGCGTTCTCGGCCTCATCGACCAGATGAGCGCCGTCGATACGGCCGGCATCGAGCCGATGGCGCACCCGCTCGACGCTCAGCTTCCCGGCGGGCAGCGCCTGCGCGCCGACGAGGCGACGGAAGGCGACCGGCGCGAGGCTTATCAGTCCGTGGCCCCGGCCGTGCAGGATGGCCTGTATCTCGTGCCGAAAGTGATCGAGTAGGGCGTGCTGAACTCCACGCTCGCCGAGCTCTCGGCGGCCCTTTCCAGGAAAGAAGTTTCGTCGGTCGAGCTGACGCGGGCGTGCCTCGAGCGGATCGGGCGCTTCGACGGCGACCTCAAGGCATTCGTCACCGTCGACGAGCAGCGTGCGCTCGGCGAGGCGAAGCAGGCCGACGCGCGCCGCGCGCGCGGCGAAAGCGGGCCGCTCACGGGCATCCCGATCGCGCACAAGGACATCTTCTGCACGCGCGGGCTGCGCACCACCTGCGGCTCGCGCATGCTGGCCAACTTCGTCAGCCCCTACGACGCGCACGTGGTCGAGCGCTTCGCGGCCGAAGGCGCCGTCCTGCTCGGCAAGTGCAACATGGACGAGTTCGCCATGGGCTCGTCGAGCGAGACGTCCTACTTCGGCGCCGTGCGCAATCCGTGGGACAAGAGGCGTGTGCCCGGCGGCTCTTCCGGCGGCTCCGCCGCGGCGGTGGCGGCGCGGCTCGCGCCGGCGGCCACCGGCACCGATACCGGCGGCTCGATTCGCCAACCGGCCGCGCTCACCGGGATCTGCGGGCTGAAGCCCACGTATGGCGTCGTGTCGCGCTACGGCATGATCGCCTTCGCCTCGTCGCTCGACCAGGCCGGGCCGATGGCGAAGAGCGCCGAGGACCTCGCGCTGCTCATGAACGCCATGGCCGGCTTCGACCCGCGCGACTCGACCAGCCTCGAGCGCGAGAAGGAAGACTATCGACGTTCCCTGGATGTCGACCTGAAAGGCATCCGCATCGGGCTGCCGAAGGAGTATTTCGGGGAAGGCATCGAGCCGGGCGTGCGCAAGGCCGTCGAGGAAGCGGTGGCCTGGTACCGCGCGCAGGGCGCGAGCACGGTCGAGGTCGAGCTGCCGAACGCGAAGCTCGGCGTGCCTGTCTACTACGTCATCGCGCCGGCCGAGGCCTCCTCGAACCTCTCGCGCTTCGACGGCGTGCGCTACGGGCACCGCGCCAAGGAGTACAAGGACCTCGTGGACATGTACTGCCGTACGCGCGCCGAGGGCTTCGGCGCCGAAGTGAAGCAGCGCATCCTCGTCGGCACCTACGTGCTGTCCCACGGCTACTACGACGCCTACTACCTGCAGGCGCAGAGGGTGCGCCGCCTCATCGCATTGGACTTCGAACATGCGTTCCGCCAGTGCGACGTGATCGTGGGCCCGACCTCCCCCGGCACCGCGTTCGACCTGGGCGCGAAGGCCGACGATCCGGTGCAGATGTATCTCAACGACATCTTCACCATCCCGGCGCCGCTCGCCGGGCTGCCGGCGCTGTCCATTCCATGCGGCTTCGACGCCGCCGGCCTGCCGGTCGGCCTGCACTTCATGGGGCCGCATTTCTCCGAGGCGAAGCTCCTCGGCGTGGCTGCGCGCTACCAGCAGGCGACCGACTGGCACCGCCGCGTGCCGAAGGACACCCCGCTATGAGGCATCTGCTTGCCGTGGCGGCGCTCGTCGCCGCGCTGCCGGCCGCATCGGCGGCCCCGCAGGAGGAGTTCGAGACGCGCGAGCTGGTGGGGCAGGTCGGCAGCCGCAGCGCCCTTCTCGTCCTGTACTCCACGCGGCGCTCCGACACCAACTGGCGGGTGACGGGCGAATACCTCCTCTTTCCGACGCTTACGCGCCGCTACCTCGAGGGCGAGCGCAGCCCGGCGCTCGGCTTCACATCGCTGCGGGAAGGCGCGAGCGCCATCCTCTTCGGGCATCCGTCCACGGGCGAGCTGCGCGGCACGTATCGCGACGGCGTTTTCAAGGGCACGCGCTACGGTCCCGGCGGGCAGGAGCGCGAGCGCTTCGAGTTCAGCGAGGAATTCCCGTCCATGGAGGGATACGGCGCGACCGTGGCCTGCGAGGCGGGCGACGCGCGCTATGCGTCTCGCCTCGCGTACGCGGCCGAGGCGGGGAAGATCAAGTCGCTCGAATGGACCTCGCAGGTGAAGCCCGACGGCCACAGCTGCACGCTGCCGCCGCTGCAGCAGCAGGCGATGAAGGGCGGCCTGAAGGCGGCCGCGGGTCCCTGTTCCGTCACGTTCCGCGAGATCGGCGACATGGTGAAGGTGAGCGCCGAGGGCTGCTCCGCGAGCTGCGGCTCGGGCGCCTACTTCGAGCCGGTGCTCGTCGACCGGCGCGGGGGCTGCGCGCTGCTCCGACCCGAGGAGAAGTAGCGTGGCGTGGGAGATCGTCGTCGGGCTCGAGACGCACACGCAGCTCCTCACCCGCAGCAAGATGTTCTCCGGCGCGCCCAATGCCTTCGGCGCCGCGCCCAACACGCAGGCCTCGGCGGTGGATATCGCGCTCCCCGGCGTCCTGCCGGTGGCCAATCGCGCGGCCGTCGAGCACGCGATCCGCTTCGGCCTCGCCGTGGGCGGCAAGATCAGCCCGCGCTCCATCTTCGCCCGCAAGAACTACTTCTACCCCGACCTGCCCAAGGGCTACCAGATCAGCCAGTACGAGATCCCGGTGGTGCAGGGCGGAGAAGTGGCTTTCTTCGTGGGCGAGCAGGAGAAAAAGATCCGCCTCACCCGCGCCCACCTCGAGGAGGACGCGGGGAAGTCATTGCACGAGGACTTCCACGGCATGACCGGCATCGACCTCAACCGCGCCGGCACGCCGCTCCTTGAGATCGTGAGCGAGCCGGAGCTGCGCGGCGCGAAGGAAGCGGTCGCGTACGCGCGCGCTCTCCACGCGCTCGTGGTCTGGATCGGCATCTGCGACGGGAACATGCAGGAAGGCTCGTTCCGCTGCGACGCGAACGTTTCGGTGCGCAAGACGGGCGACAAGCTGGGCACGCGCTGCGAAATCAAGAACCTCAACTCGTTCCGCTTCATGGAGCAGGCGATCGAGTACGAGGCGCGCCGGCAGATCGAGCTTTTGGAGGATGGGAAGAAGATCGAGCAGGAGACGCGCCTCTACGACCCCGACCGCAACGAGACGCGGCCGATGCGCTCCAAGGAAGACGCGCAGGACTACCGCTACTTCCCCGACCCGGACCTGCTTCCGCTGGTTGTCTCCAAGAAGATGATCGACGACGTACGGCGAACGATGCCGGAGCTCCCCAGCGCGGCAAGGGAACAGCTCGCGACTGAATACGGGCTGACCGCCTACGAAGCCGACTTGATGACACAGTCCCGGGCTTGGCTTCAGTTCTACAAAAACCTCGTCAAGCATCTCGGTGGAGGACACAAGCTTGCTGCCAGCTGGATGCTGGGCGAGTTCAGCGGGGCGCTCAATCGAGGCGGAATGGAGATCGGCAAGTCACCGATTGATGAAGCCCGTTTTGCGGGGCTATTGAAGCGGATTCAGGACAACACCATTTCGGGAAGGACCGCGAAGGACGTCTTCGACGCCATGTGGAACGACGTCATTGAAGCCGACGCCGTCATTGAGGCTCGCGGACTGAAGCAGATTAGCGACGCGGGCGCGATCGAGAAACTCGTCGACGAAGCGATCGCCAACGGCGCCAAGCAGGTGGAGGACTACCGGGCCGGCAAGGAGAAGGCGCTGCAGTCGCTCGTCGGCCAGGTCATGAAGGCCAGCAAGGGGAAGGCCAATCCCGCGCAGGTGAACGAGATCCTGCGCCGCAAGCTGGCGCGCTGAGCGCCGCTACTTCTTCTTCGCGGGCTTGGTGAGCTCGAGGTAGCGCTTCTTGTCCTCGTCGTACTTGGCGTTGATCGCCTCGACTTCCTTCTTCTTCGAGTCCAGCAGGTTTTGCTGCGCCTGCAGGTCGACGTCGGCCTGGTGGATGTCCTCGAGGAGCTTGGGCGGTGCCTTCGGCCCGGGCTTCTTCGCCTCCGGCTTCTTCCCGGACTTGTCGTTGGGCTTGGCGGCGGGCTCCTTGTAGAACTCCATCTCCTTCTCGAAGCCCGCCTGCCGCTTCTTGATATCGGCGATGCGAACCTCGACCGCCTTGATGGCTTTTTCGTTCTCGTCGAGCGCCCGGCCGCGCGCGTCCTCGATGTCCTTCTCGCTCGTATAGGTGGCGAGGAGGGCGCGGTTGCGGCGGTCCTGCTCCTTCGTCTCCTTGTCGGCTTCGCGCTTCTGCGCGGCTTCCGCTTCCTTCGCCTCGCGCTCCTCCTCGGAGGCCTGCGGCAGGATGCGGCGGATCACCGTTCCCTGAGTGCTCAATTGCTCGATCGGCTGGCCGAGGCAAGGCGTCGGGATCGTCGAGCCGTAGTACTTCTTGCCGTCCTTGCCGACGCAGCGGTAGGTGGTCTGCAGCCCCTGCGCGAGGCTGGCGAGCGCCCATAGGGCCAGGGCGAGAGCGGCGGCGATGCGGGTCATGCGTTTCACTTTCCGCGCCCCGTCAGCTCGACGTAGCGCTTCTTGTCCTCGTCGTACCGGGCGTTGATCGCCGCGATCTCCTTTTTCCTTGCCGCGAGCGCGTTTTCCTGAAGGGCGAGCTCCGAATCCACCACCTTCGTGTCCTTCTCCGCGGCGCGCCTCTTCTTCAGGACGGCGATCTTGTTCTCCAGCTCGTTCACGACGCGCTGGTCGTTCTCGAGCGCGCGGCGCCGGCCTTCCTCCAGCTCCTTCTCGCTCGAGTAGGTGGCGAGGAGCGCCTGGTCGCGGCGCTGCTGCTCGCGCGTCGTGGCGGCCTGCTTCTTGCGCTCGGCCTCCTCCGCTTCCTTCTTCGCCCGCTCGTCGGCGCTCGCCGCCTGCGGCTCGATGCGCTTTAGCACCGTGCCCTGCGCGCTCATCTGCTCGACCACCACGCCGACGCACTGCGGCGGGACGCTGGAGCCGTAGTATTTCTTGCCGTCTTTGCCGACACAACGGAAGGATTGCGCGCCGGCGGCGAAGCTCGCCAGCGCCAGCGCGGCGGCGATCATGATCCGAACATTCCTCATCCGCAATGCCCCCCGGAAGTGCGAACGCGGCTATTGTAACTGCTAAAATTCGCGCGCCCATGCACTCTGCCGACCAGGCGTTCATCGCCGAGACGACCGCGAGAATGTTGCTGGAGGTGAAGGCGGTGCTCTTCTCCGAGGAGAAGCCCTTCATCTTCACGTCCGGCTGGGCGAGCCCCGTCTACATCGACTGCCGCAAGCTGATCTTCTATCCGCGCGTGCGCGCGCAGCTCGTCGACTTCGCCGAGTCCACGCTGGTGCGCGAGGTGGGCTTCGAGCAGTTCGACGTGGTGGCCGGCGGCGAGACCGCCGGCATTCCCTATGCGGCCTGGATCGCCGACCGGTTCAACCTGCCGATGCAGTACGTGCGCAAGAAGGCCAAGGGCTTCGGGCGCAACGCGCAGATCGAGGGCGACGTGCGCGAGGGCGCGCGCACGCTCCTCGTCGAGGACCTGACGACCGACGGGCGCTCCAAGATCAACTTCTGCAAGGCGCTGCGCGACGCCGGCGCCATCGTCGAGCACGTCTTCGTCAACTTCTACTACGACATCTTTCCCGAGTCGAAGAAGATCATCTCCGACATCGGCGTGAGGCTGCACTACCTCGCCACCTGGTGGGACGTGCTGGCGGTGGTGAAGAAGGACGCGTACCTGAAGGGCGCGCAGGTCGCCGAGGTCGAGAAGTTCCTGCACGAGCCGGCGAAGTGGTCGGCTGCCCACGGCGGGGCCTCCAGCCCCGCTAGTTCTTGAAAGTCATAACGCTTAACGTCAACGGCATCCGCTCGGCCGCGAAGAAGGGGCTCTTTCGCTGGCTGGAGGCGCAGAAGGCCGACGTCGTCTGCCTGCAGGAGCTCAAGTGCCACGAGGCGGACCTCGACGCGAAGCTGCACGGGCTGAAGGCCTTCGAGAGCTGCCACGCCTTCGCCAAGAAGAAGGGCTACAGCGGCGTCGCGCTCTATAGCCGCCGCGCGCCCGACGAGGTCCGGCGCGGCTTCGGCGCGCGCGAGTTCGACAACGAAGGCCGCTACGTGGAGGCCCGCTTCGGCAAGCTGTGGGTGATCTCGGTCTACCTGCCCTCGGGCTCCGCCGGGCCGCATCGCCAGGCGTCCAAGTTCCGCTTCCTGAAGCGATTCCTGGCCCATCTGAAGCAATTGAAAGCGAGGAAGTGCGAGGTGATCCTGTGCGGCGACTGGAACATCGCGCACCAGGAGATCGACCTGAAGAACTGGCGCTCGAACCAGAAGAACTCGGGCTTCCTCCCCGAGGAGCGCGCCTGGCTGACGAAGGTCTTCGATGAGCTCGGCTTCGTGGACGTCTTCCGCCGCATCAACGGTAAGCCCGACCAGTACACGTGGTGGTCGAACCGGGGCCAGGCGTGGGCGAAGAACGTCGGCTGGCGCATCGACTACCAGATCGCCACGCCCGGTGTCGCGAGCCGCGCGCACAGGGAGGCGATCTACAAGAAGAAGCGCTTCTCCGACCATGCGCCGCTCGTGATCGAGTATGACTACCCGCTCTAGCGGGCTCGGCGGGGGACTCAAGCCCTACCTGGAAGCGGCGCCGCTCGCCGCGCTCTTCCTCGGCATCTCCTCCGGGTTCGGCTTCGCCATG
>JBLNDP010000214.1:0-6598 GCA_050261755.1 Clostridia bacterium | reverse complement strand
CCTCGATGATGCCGTTCTCGAACCGAGGATGGACGATGGCATAGGTCGGTCCGTTCGCGCCGCCCCCGGCGACGATTCGCTGCTGCTCCGCGTCGGTGAGCTCGACGGCGATGCATTCCCGATCATTCCAGCGCGCAGGGCGGACGCGGACCAGGCTGGTCGCGAGCACTTCCGGTGCTTCCGAGTGTGCGGATAGGCTGAACCCGCAGCCGGTGAGCGCTGCAAGCTGGACCAGGCGGCGCCGCGTAAAGGACGGAGGATTCATCGAAGCGATTCTAGGAATCCGCGCGCGATGATCCGGCGGTCGCTTACAGATGTCACGGAGGCGCAAGCAGAGAGGAAATCGGAGCACGTCCCCGATTTTTGTTCAGGGATGGTTGGCCGCTGCGGAGGGATGCCACAGGGCTCGCTGCCACTTGTAGGCGACTGCGAGGGTGGCCGCGAGACCGAGGCCCGCATAGGCCAATGTCGTGGCCGGATAGCCCCAACGGTCGATGATCGGCCCGGCCGCGAGGAGGCCGAGCGGAAGGCCCCAGATCGCCAGCATGCGCATGCCCATCACCCGGCCCCGCATTTCGTCGCTCGCCGAGCGCAGCATCACCGCGGCGAGCGGCGTCATGCACAGGCTCTGAGCGAAGCCCGAGACGAGGAGGAGCGCGCAGCCCACGCCGAGCGAGCGGAACTGGCCGAAAAGCAGGAGAGCGACGAACCACACCGCGGCGCTCGCGAGCATGACTCGCCCGGCGCGCATCGGCAGCCGCGCCGCGCCGAGGACGAGCGAGCCGACAAGGGCTCCGGTCGCGAAGGAAGCGGCGAGATAGCCGAGCCCCGATCGATCGGCCGCGTAGAACTCCTTCGCCACGTAGGGCAGCAATCCCAGCACGAACGGGAACGCGAGCAGGTTGACGAGGAACGCGATGCTGAAGGCGCCGAGCTGGTCGGGCTTGTGCCAGACGTAGGCGACCGCCTGGCGCAGCCCGGCGAGCGCTTCGGCAAATCCGCCCGGCCGCGCGTGGTGCGCCGGCCCGGCGACGCCGAGCGACAGCACGAAGGCGAGCACGTAGAGCCCCGTCACCGCGACGTAGGCCGGCCCGATGCCCAGGAGCGCCACGCCGCCGGTGCCGGCCAGGGCGCCGGCGATACGCGCCGTGTCGGAGGTGGTGCGCGCGATGCCGAGCGCGCCCATCAGCATGTCGGGACGCATCGTCTGGCCGACGAGGACGTTGCGCATCACCATGTCCGAAGGCCGCATCAGCCCCGCGATGGCGGCGATCGTGAAGAGGTGCCAGGGCCGCAGCGCGTCGGAGAGGACGAGCGCCGCGATCGTCGCCGAGAGGAGCGCATAGCCGCCGCGCGTGCCGCAGAGGAGCGCCCGGAAGCCGAAGCGGTCGCCGGCGACGCCGAAGAACGGCGAGAAGACCGAGCCCAGCCACGCGAGCGCGCCGAAGACGACGAGCTGCTGCACCGAGCCCGTGGTCGAGAGGATGTACCAGCCGAGGATGAGGGCCTCCATCTCGAAGGCCCAGGACGTGGCGAGGTCCGCCGGCCACTGGAAGCGGAAGCTGCGGACCCGGAACGGCGCGAGGAAGGCGCGCGATGCGCTCACGCGCCGATGCTAAACGACTCCGGCGGGCGGCCCGCCCGCAGGTTCGCTACTTCATCGACAGCGTGGCGCCGGCCGGGATCCGGGGCGCGCCGGCGCGCACGCGCGTGCGCGGCGCGAGGTGGGCGCGCTCCGCGGCGATCGACTCGATCTCGGCGCGGTACAGGCCGAGGTCGCGCAACGCGGCGTCATCCAGGCGCTCCAGCGTCTCGCGGGTGACCTGCGCCGCGCGGCGCTTCTGGTAGTTCACGAGGGCTTTGAGGATGAGCTTGAGCACGCCACGGTCCTTTGCGAAAAGGCCTCTCGGCGCGGCAGGGCGCCGCAGGAGGAGGGTCGCGGCGTTCGGGGTACCGATGTGCGCCGAGAGGCAAGCCCATCGTAGGGGCCGGCCATTGCAGCGGCGTTTCAGCCGCCGGGCGCGGCGTTACAGCTGCAAGCTCGGCTGGCCCGGCGCGGGCGCCTGCTGCCCGGCGGCCAGCGCGCGCTCGAGCGCGGCGGCGAGCTCGCGCGCCTGCACGGGCTTGCGCAGGATCTCGCGGATGCCGGCACCCGCGGCGCGCTCGCTCATGAGCGCGCCGATGTAGCCGCTCACGAGGATGACCGGAAGCTCGGGTCGCGCCTCGCGCAGCGCCCCGGCGAGCTCGGTGCCCGAGAGGCGCGCCATGACCTCGTCGGTCACCACGGCGTCGAAGCGGCGGGGATCGGCGCGGAACGCTTCCAGCGCGCTCGCGCCGTCGGAGAAGGCGACCGGCTCGTAGCCCAGGCGGCGCAGGATCTCGGTGGTGAGCGCGGCGAGCGACGCCTCGTCCTCGACCAGCATCACGCGCTGCCCTGCGCCCGTGCGCGGCTCGGGCGCGCGCTGCGGCGCGGCGGAAGGCGGCAGCACCACGCGCGGCAGGTAGATGGTGAACGCGCTGCCGCCGCCCGGCGTGCTCGCGACGTCGATGCCGCCGCCCGAGTCGGTGACGATCCCGTACACCAGCGCGAGCCCGAGGCCCGTGCCCTTGCCCACTTCCTTGGTCGTGAAGAACGGCTCGAAGATGCGCGCGAGCGTCGCATCGTCCATGCCGCTGCCGGAGTCGCTGATCGACAGGCGCGCGTAGCGGCCCGCCTCCAGCGTGCCGTGCGAGAGCACGCGCGGCTGCCCCACGTCCTCGGCGACGAGCGAGAGGACGAGCCGGCCGTGCTCGCCCATCGCGTGGATCGCGTTCGTGCACAGGTTCATCGTGATCTGGTGCAGCTGCGTCGCGTCGCCCAGCACGCCGACCGGCTCGGCGGGCAAGCGCACCTCCAGGCCGATGCCCGCGGGCAGCGAGCCGCGCAGGAGCTCGGTCGTCTCCGCGGCGATGCGGTCGAGCGCCACGGGCACGCGTAGGTGGCGCTGGCTGCGGCTGTAGGTGAGGATCTGCTCGACGAGCGAGGCGGCGCGCCCGGCGCCCGCGAGCACGTTGGCGGCGTAGCGCCGCAGCGCCGTGCCCGCGGCCGTGCCTTCGACCAGCATCTCGGCGTAGCCGAGGATGCCGCCGAGGATGTTGTTGAAGTCGTGGGCGATGCCGCCGGCGAGCCGGCCGACCGCTTCCAGCTTCTCCGCCTGCCGCAAGCGCTGCTGCGCGCGCGCGAGCGCCTGCTCGCGGCGCATCAGCCCCCAGGCGGCGAGCGCCATGATCGCGAGCATGGCCACCGAGGCGAGGAGCGTGCGCATGCCGATCGCCCACGCGTCGGCGCGCCACGGCGCGAGCACCGCCTCCTCGCTCGCGCCGCTGATGACGATGAGCGGGAAGCCGGGCACGGCGGCTGCGCTGAGCAGCACCCGGCGACCCGTGATCGGGCTCTCCGCCCAGCCCTCGTACCGGCCGACGCTGGCCACCGTGCGCAGCACCTGGTCCTGCGGCATCGGCTTGCCGGTCATCTCGGGCATCTCCGGCACGCGGGCGATGACGATGCCGTCGGTGCGCGAGAGGAGCGTCACGAAGGCGCCTTCGCCGAGGTCGAGGCGCTTGTACAGGTGCTCGAAGCTCTCCGCGGCCGCCGGGCCCGGCCTGCCGAAGGTCTCGAGCGACGCGGAGCCCTGCGCAGCGAGGAGGCTCGTGATGTTGGCGAAGTCGCGCACGGCGCGGCGCTCGACGCGCTCGCGGTCCATCCGGATGTCCCAGATGGCGGAAGCGACGTTGATGGCGACGAGGACAAGGCCGAGGCCCACGAGCGCCCGCGCGAGCGTGAGGCCGTGGAGCGCGTTCCGCACCATGCCGCTCACGATGTTTTCATTGCTGTCGTGGAAGACCGATCAGGCCCGCCACGGCATTCAGCAGCTCGGCGCGCCGCAGCGGCTTCGCGAGCGCGCGGTCGGCGCCGGCGGCGTGCGCCACGGGCGCACCCCGCCGCTCGCCGGAGTCGAAGCGTCCCGAGACGGCGATGATCGCGGTGCCGGCATGCCGGCGCTTGAGCGCGGCGATCGCCTCGATGCCGCACGGGCCGGGCATGAACATGTCGGTGACGATCAACGCCGGCGGGCGCGCGAGCGCCTCGACCGCTTCGCCGATCCAGGCCCTGCAGCTCGCCGCCTTGCGCACCGTGTAGCCCGCCCCCTCCAGCCAGTCGGCCAGAAGCTCCCGCATGATGGAATCGTCGTCGATGACGACGATCTCGCCCGATGTGGCGTGGACTGCCGGATTACGCATGCCGGCATTCAACACTGCCTCGGTAGATGGTAACTTACAAGGAAAGTCAGGGCCCCTTACACCTGTAACACCACGCCCGGGCCGTCGCTAGACTGCCCGCATGGCATTGGCGGCACCACTCATGACGCTCAAGAGCACCGCGGCCCTTCCCCACGTGCTCGTGGTCGACGACGACCCGACGATCCGCGAGCTGGTCACCGACTATCTCGGCGGCAACGAGCTGCGCGTCACCGCCGTCGCCGACGGCATCGCCATGCAGGCGGTGCTCGACGAGCAGGTGGTCGACCTGGTGGTGCTCGACCTGCGCCTGCGCGGCGAGGACGGCATGGCGATCGCCCGCCGCATGCGCGACGACTCGCAGATCCCGATCGTGATGCTCACCGGCCGCGCCGACGAGGCCGATCGCGTCATGGGCCTCGAGCTCGGCGCGGACGACTACGTCACCAAGCCCTTCAGCCCGCGCGAGCTCCTGGCGCGCATCCGCACGGTGCTTCGCCGCCGGCGCGTCGAGTTCCGCCAGGGCCGACCCGAGGGCATCCGCGCCTACCGCTTCGACGGCTGGGAGATCAACCTCAACACGCGGCGCCTCACGCACCGCGACGGGCGCATCGCCGCGCTGTCGAACGGCGAGTTCAGCCTCCTCGTCGCCCTGCTCGGCGCGCCCAACCGCGCGCTCTCGCGCGACCAGCTCCTCGACCTCTCGCGCCTGCACAACGACGAGGTCTACAACCGCTCCGTCGACGTGCAGATCATGCGCCTGCGGCGCAAGATCGAGCCCGACGCGGCGCAGCCCCGCTACATCCTCACCGAGCGCGGCGCCGGCTACCTCTTCGGCGTGCCGGTCGAGATCGTCTACTAGCGGCGCAAGCCGCGCTCGAGCGGCACGACCGGCCTCACGCGATCCCTTCCAGGAACTGGCGGATCGCGGCGCTCACCTGCTCCGGATGCGTCACGGGGCCCATGTGGCCGAGCTTCTCGAACTCCATCACCTGCACGCGCGGCAGCACCGGGCAGAGGCGCTTCGCCACGCCGAGCGCGGAGGCGGTGGAGCGCCTGCCGGTCATGTAGAGCACCGGCATGTCGAGCCGCCGGAACGCCTCGAGCGGCGCCGGCTCGCGCGTGAGCGCGTGCGCCCAGCGCCGCACCTTCGTCACCGACGCCGCGATCGCGGGCTTGCGCTCCGCCGGCATGGCGGCCCAGGCGCCGGGAACCATCCAGTAGTCGATGAACCGCTCGGCAGCCGCGTCGCGGTTGCCGGCGTCGAGGAACCGCATGCAATCGGCGACGCAGTTGCGGATGCCGTCGGCGTCGTTGGGTGGCGGCGACGCCTGGTCGATGAGCGCGAAGAGCGTCGGCTCGTAGAGCACGAGCGCGCGCACGCGCTCGGGCTTCTTCAGCGCGGCGATGAGCGCCACCGCGCCTCCATACGAATGGCCCACCAGCGTAAGCGGTTCGCCGGCGCGCTCGAGCACCGGCTCGATGAGCTCCGCCTCGTCGGCGAGGCGGATGGTGTCGTCGGAAGGCCACTCGGGGCTCTTGCCCGAGCCGTACGAGTCCACGGCAAAGACGCGGAAGCGCCCGGAGAGCGCTTCCATGAGCGAGCGCCACTGGCCCGAGGTGCTCGCGTTGGCGTGCAGGCAGACGACGCCCGGGCCCTGGCCAACTTCGCGGAAGAACGCGCTCATCCCGCCTTGCGGCCCGGGATCAGCATGCCCACCTGCTGGCGGTAACGCCGGTATTGCTCGCCGAACTGTGCCACGAGGTCGCGCTCCTCGAACCAGATGCCCACGAGGATATAGCCGGTCGCGCCCGCCGCGAAGAGCAGGTGCCCCGCGGTCATGACCGGTGCCCCCCAGAAGGCGAGCACGAAGCCGACGTAGATCGGGTGGCGCACGTAGCGGTAGAACCCCGGGGTGCGGAACGCCGGCTCCTCGGCCTTGCGGCCGGTCGCGGCGCCGAACGCCTGGCTCACGCCGAAGAGCTGGAAGTGGTCGATGAGGAAGGTGCTGATGAGGAGCACCGTCCAGCCGAGCCAGAAGACCATCTCGAGCGCATAGGCGCCGGCGCCTTCCGCGCGCCAGATCACCGGCTGCGGGATCGCGCGCCACTGCGTGTCGATGAGCGCGAGGGCGAAGGTCGCGGCGAGGACGTAGGTGCTGCGCTCGGCCGCCGGCGGGATGATGCGGGTCCACCAGCGCTTGAAGCCGCGCCGCGCAATCACGCTGTGCTGCACGGCGAAGAGCGCGAGCAGCGCGAGGTCGACGAGCAGCGCCTCGGCAAGCGGCGCCTGCGGCCCGGCGTCGAGCGTGTTCGGCAC
>JBLNDP010000213.1:0-6816 GCA_050261755.1 Clostridia bacterium | reverse complement strand
TCGCCCACCTCGAGGTCGACCACGCGGCGCCATTGCACGCCCGGCGGCGTGGCGTTCGCCTGCTTGCACGCGGCGGTGCACGTCTGGCAGCCGACGCAGCGCCGCAGGTCCGCGACCATGGCCCAGCGGGTCATGGGGAAGATCTCTTAAGAGAAACCCGGACCAGATCGGCCCCCGAGCCGGTGGCATCCGTCAATTCGAGCGACATTGGCGCGAGCTTGTTGAGCGAAGGCATCTCGAAGTCCTTCGCGAACGGCGTCGCCCAATGGCCGAACTGGCCGAGGAGGAGGAGGGTGTCGGGCCGGATGCCCTGGCGCGGCACCGCGCGCGCGCGCACCGAGGCCTGCGGCGTGGCGATCTCGACCCAGTCGTCCTCGGCGATGCCGAGCTCGCGCGCCTTCCCGGCATTGAGGATCACGCCGCGGTGGCCGGCGACGTTGTCCGCGACCTCCTTGATGAGCTGCATGCCGACGTTGCCGCCCCAGGCATACTGCATGGAGCGCGAGGTCAGGAGCCAGAACGGAAAGCCCGCGGCCGTTCCGCCCATGTGCGCGAGGGCGCCTTCCCATTCGGCGGAGAAGTCCTTGCACGGCGGCAGCGCCTGGTACTCGCCGAGCTGCTTGTCCCACCAGCGCATGCCGCGCTCGTGCAGTCGCCGCTCGAGCTGGCGGCCGACGCGCAAGAGGCGCTCCTGGTAGGGCAGCTCGAAGCGCAGCCCTTTCGCCGCGAGCGTCGGAAAGAGGTACCAGGCCTTGCGCGGGAAGGGGCGGGTGGCGAAGCCCTTCTCCTTCCACCACTCGAGCCCGTGCGCTTCCTTGCCGTCCGTGAGCTCGCTGCTGGCGGCCTTGCAGACGGAGTCCCAGATGCTTTTCGATTCGATGGGCTTTTCTTCGCGGATCGAGAATTCCTTGAGGGGAACGCCGAGCGCCCCCTTGTTGATCGACGCGTAGTACTTCTCCAGGAGCCCGGTGCGCTCGGCCAGGGCGGTGGCGACGTCGGTGAAATCGCGCGCTTCGCCGCGCGGCGCGACGGCGGGCTGGCGAAGGGCGAAGCCCTCGTGGTCCCAGAACTGCTCGATGTACTTCGTGCCGCCGATGCGGATGAGCTGCAAGCTCTCCAGGTCGCCGGCGTCGGGCAGGAGCACGTCGGCGAAGTGGTTGGTCTCGTCGCGCGTGTAGGCGAAGGCGACGACGAAGGGGAAGCGCGCCATGCGCTCAGCGAGCTTGTCCGTGTCCCAGAAGGAGATCGCGGGATTGGTGCGATACACGAACCAGAGCTCCGGCAGCGTGACGGGCGGCAGCCCCTGCGGCGTGCCGTCGAGGAAGAGCCAGGAGAAATGCGTCGGGCCGAGCGCCTGGCTCCACGGCCCGTCGCCCGCGAGCGGCACCATGCTGCGATAGGCGTTGCGGATGTTCGGCCGCTCGCTCCAGCCCTTCGCATCCGTGGGATTGAGCGGGTAGTGCATGAAGCCGTCCGGCCCCGCGGTGACGCTCTCGTGCCGCTGCGACATCGGCCGGTTGAGGCGCACCGTTGTGCCGAGGATGCCGCCCGGCACCTCGAGCGCGCCGACGAGCGCGGCCAGCATCGTGCGCGCCCAGCAGCACTCGTAGCCGCCCCAGCCGTTGGTGACCGTCTTGCCGAGGCTTACCGCGACCGGCCGGTACGGCAGTTTCTGGTTCTCAATATCAATAAATGCTCCAACCTTCGCTTGGTCCAGGTATTCGTTCGCGATCCGCCGGATCGTCGCCGCCGGCACGTCGCAGATGCGGGCCGCCCACTCGGGCGTGTAAGGCTTCATGTGCGCGACGAGCTTCGCGAACGCGGTCTCGCCGCCGAGCTGCCCTTGCGCGAGGACCTCGTCGTCCGCTCCGACCTCGACTGCATTGACTTCGACTTTCTGTTCGAGGGACGAACCCTGGAGGGGCTGCTTCGAGGACGGATCCCGGAGATAAAAACCATTCGCGCCCACGAGGTAGGGCGAGGACGTGTGCTTGAGCAGGAAATCGACGTCGAGCCGGCCGCGCGGCGCCTCGTGCAGAAGGACGTGGATGAGCGCGTAGAGGAAGGCGGCGTCGGTCTTCGGCTTGATCGGCACCCATTCCGCGGAGCAGGCCCCTGTGACCGAGAGGTGCGGCTCGACCTGCACGCGCCTGAGCCCCTTTACGCGCGCTTCCGCGTGGCGCCACACGCCCGCGACGCCGCCGGAGGCCTCGACGTTCGCGCCGCAGGAGATGAGGTACTTGGTGTTCGGCGTGTCGGGCGACACCGTGAAACCGCGATGCCAGAACTCGCCGTACAGGTGCTCGGAGTGGTAGCACTTCACGCCCTGGCCCGACCCGAAGCCCATGTCGACCGGGCCCCAGGCGGCGAGGAAAGCGGGGAACGAGCCCATGTAGAACTGCGGCGTGCCGCCGCCGCCGAAGCTCGCCGCCACGCGGGGATAGCCCGAATCATCCAGCAAGCCCTTTTCGCGGATGGAAAGAAGTTTTTTGGAAACCAAATCGAGAGCTTCGTCCCATGAAATCGGCACGAAGCCCGGATCCTCGTCGCGGCCCTTGCGCGGGTTCGTGCGCTTCATGGGCTGCAGGACGCGGTTGGGGTTGTACGTCTTCTGCACGAGGCCGTAGGCCTTGACGCACACCTTGCCGCCGCCGGGGTGCACCGCCGCCGCGGCGAAGTTGGGCTCCACCTGCGTCGCCACGCCGTCGCAGACGCGCACGGTCAGCAGGTCCGGCCCGGCGACGCACTGGTAGCAGTAGGTGGCGACTTTGTTCATCGCTGAATCAGCCTGCGGCGCGCTTCTTCTTCAGCCGTTCCTTCGTCTTCGCCACGTCGACCACGAAGCGGGCGTGCCGGCCCTTGCAGATCTCTTCCTGCTTTTCCTTTCCGTGGATCTCGAAAACCGCCGCCCGGCCATTCAGCTCGGCGAGCTTCACTTCGATCGTCACGTCGCCGCCCTCCAGCGTGGGCGCGAGGTGCTCGATGTCGACGCGCGTGCCGACCGAGTCCTCGCCCGGGTCGAGGTGCTCGAGCAGCAGCTCGCGGCACGCGACCTCGATGTCGCGCACGAGCATGGGGGTGGCGTAGACGCGGGCGTCCTCGCCCATGAAGCCGATGGTGCTCTCGCGCCCGACGTGGAAGGCGCGCGTGCCGGCAAGGCCGGGCTTGAGGCTGGTTTTCATTGGGTTATCCGATCATCAGGGGAGGGTTAGGGACTTGATCCAAGTTAAGCGCCGAGGTACGCGCTGCGCACCGCGCGATCGGCGAGGAGCTCGGCCCCGGTGCCGGCGAGGACGAGGCGCCCCGCCTCGAGGACGTAGCCGCGGTCGGCGACGCCGAGCGCCGCCACGGCGTTCTGCTCGACGAGGAGGACCGCCGTGTCGGCCGCGCGCAGCCCCTTCACGCATTCGAAGATCTCGGCCACGAGGCGCGGCGCGAGCCCCATGCTGGGCTCGTCGAGGAGCAGCACGCGCGGCTGCGCCATGAGGGCGCGGCTGATGGCCAGCATCTGCTGCTGGCCGCCCGAGAGCGCGCCGGCGGCATGGCGGCGCCGCTCCGCGAGGGCCGGAAACCGGTCGTAGATCCGCCGCAGCGAGGTCTCCGTGTCCGCGCGGCCGCGGCGGTACGCGCCGAGGCGCAGGTTGTCCTCCACCGAGAGCGGCCCGAAGACCTGGCGCCCCTCGGGCACCTGCACGATGCCGAGCGCGACGCGACGCTCGGCGCTTTCTTTCTCTATGGGTCGCTTTTCGAGAACGATCCCTCCGGTGGAAGGATGCACGCCGGAAATCGCCCGCAGGAGCGTCGTCTTGCCCGCGCCATTCGCGCCGAGGAGCGCGACCAGCTCGCCCGCGCGCAGCTCCAGGTCGATGCCATGCAGCGCCGGGATGCGGCCGTAGCCTGCGCGCAGGTCTCTCACCTGGAGCATCAGGCCGCCGCCGCGCCGAGGTAGGCGCGAATGACGCGCGGGTCGGCGCTCACGCTGCCCGGATCGCCTTCGGCCAGCTTGCGGCCGTAGTCGAGGACGACGACGTGCGAAGAGACCTCCATCACGAGCTTCATGTTGTGCTCGACCAGCACCACCGTGATGCCGCGCGCCGCGATGCGCCGGATCAGCTCGTCGATGCCCTTGGTCTCGCTCGGGTTGAGGCCCGCCGCCGGCTCGTCGAGCAGCAGCAGCTTCGGCTCCGCGGCGAGGGCGCGCGCGATCTCCAGCCGCTTCAGCGCGCCGTAGGGCATGGCGTCGGCGCGCGCGCCGATCCAGCGCTCCAGGCCCACTTCGGCAAGGAGGCGCTCCGCCGTCTCGCGGCAGGCGCGCTCGGCGCGCGCGAGCGCCCGCGTGCGCAGGAGCGTCGCCGCGAGGCCGCAGCGCTCGCGCAGCCAGCGTCCCGCCATGACGTTCTCGAGCGCGCTCATGTTGAAGAAGACCTGTAGGTTCTGGAACGTGCGGCCGATGCCGGCCGCGGCGAAGGCGTGCGGCGGCCGGGAGGCGAGGTCCTCGCCTTCCAGACGGATGCGCCCGCTGTGCGCGCGATACACGCCTGAGAGCACGTTGAGGAGCGTCGTCTTGCCGGCGCCGTTCGGGCCGATCACCGCATGGACGGCGCCGCGCGCGAGCTCGAGGTCCACGCCCTCGAGCGCGCTCACGCCGCCGAAGCGCCTAGAGAGGTTTTCGGCGCGCAGCAGCAAGCGCCCTCCCGAGGTGCGCAAGCGTCGGCACGACGCCGCGCGGCAGGAAGATCATGGTGGCCATCAGGACCGCGCCGATCGCGACCATCTCGTACTCCCTGAGCACGGTGAGTAGCTGCGGCAGCGTCGTGAGCACCGCGGCGCCCACCACGGCGCCGTAGGTGGACGCCATGCCGCCGAACACCACCATCGTGACGAGCTCGACGGAGTGCAGGAAGGACGAGCGCGCCGGCGTGATGAAGCCGGAGTAGTGCGCGCTGAGCCCGCCGGCGAGCGCGGCGAAGAGAGCGGAGAGGACGAACACGAAGAGCTTGTGGCGCGCGGCGTCGATGCCGAGCGAGCCGGCGGCGATTTCCGAGCCGTGCAGGGCGCGCAGCGCGCGGCCGCGCGGCGAGTCGACCAGGTTCTCCGCGAGCCAGACGGAGCCGACGAGGACAACGCCGATGACCCAGTACCAGGTCTTCTCCCCGGCGAGCTGCCACGCGAAGATCTTCAAGGGCAAGACCGCCATGCCGTCGGGGCCCCCGGTGAAGCGATCCTCGATGGCGAGGACGATGGAGACGATGACGCCGAAGCCCAGCGTCGCCATCGCAAGGTAGTGGCCGCGCAGGCGCAGGATCGGCCGGCCGATCGCCCACGCGATCACGCCAGCGGCCACCACCGAGGCGGGCAACGAGGCGATCGTCGGCCAGCCGTAGCGCGCCGCGAGGATGGCGGTGCCGTAGGCGCCGAGGCCGAAGAAGGCGGCGTGCCCGAGCGAGATCTGGCCGGCGTAGCCGATCAGCAGGTTGAGACCCACGCAGGCGATCGCGTTCAGGCCGACGACGATCGCCACCTCGTAGGCGTAATTGTTGGCGAGCGCGAGCGGAGCGACCGCGATGATCGCCGCCAGCGCAAAGAGCCGAGCGCGCCGCGCGGACTGCGGCGCGGGCCCGGGCCTAGACGCGCTCGGCCGAGCGGCGGCCGAGGAGGCCATCGGGGAGGAAGACGAGCGCCGCCAGGATAAGGACGAAGGCGAAGACATCCTTGTAGGCCGAGGAGAGGTAGCCGGCGCCGAGCGCCTCGACGAGGCCGAGCGCGAGCCCGCCGGCGACCGCGCCGGCGCTGGAGCCCAGGCCGCCGAGGATCGCCGCCGCAAAGCCCTTGAGGCCCAGCATCGTGCCGGCATCCCACGACGTGAAGGCGATCGGCGCGACCAGCACGCCGGCGAGCGAGCCGAGCGCCGCGGACAGGGCGAACGAGGCGAGCAGCACGCTGCGCGGCCGGATGCCCACCAGCTCGGCCGCGAGGCGGTTGTGCGACACGGCGAGCATCGCCTTGCCGGCGAGCGTGCGGCGGTAGAACCAGCCGAGCGCGGCCACGGTCGCCGCGCTCACGCCCAGGACCCACAGCACCTGCGGCAGGAGCGTCGCGCCCAGGAGCGAGAGCGGCGCGTCGCCCGAGAACGCCGGCAGGCGATGGATCTTCTTGTCCCAGACGAGGGCGGCGAGGCCGCGCAGCAGGATGGAGGCGCCGATGGTGAGGATGATGAGCGTCACCACCGAGGAGCGGCGCGCCGGCTCGATCGCCAGCTTCTCGAGCAGCACGCCCACGAGCGTCGCGGCCGCCACGGCGGCGAGCGCCGCGAGCGGCAGCGGCACGCCGGCTTCGACGAGCGTGGCGCTCGCCATGCCGCCGATCATGACGAACTCGCCCTGGGCGAAGTTGATGACGTGGCTCGCGTTGTAGATCATCGCGAAGCCGAGCGCCACCAGGGCGTAGATGGCGCCCGCCGTCAGGCCCGAGAGGAGGTATTGGACAAACACCCGGGCCCTAGGGCACGAGCTTCCAGTCGCTGTTGCGCACCTCGAGCATGCGGAACGCCGACAGGTCGAGGCCCATGTGGTCCTGCGCCGACATGTTGACGACGCCGCCCGTGCCGACGTAGCCGCGCGTCGATTCCAGCGCGTCGCGCACCTTCGCCTTGTCCGCCGAGCCGGCGCGGCGCATGGCCTCGACGGCGAGCATCAGGCCGTCGTATGCGTGGCCGCCGAAGGTGGAAACGTCGGACTTGTAGCGGCCCTCGTAGTCGCGCTTGTAGGCGACCACGACCTTCTTCTGCGGGTCCGCATCCGGCAGCGCTTCGGCGAC
>JBLNDP010000212.1:0-3528 GCA_050261755.1 Clostridia bacterium | reverse complement strand
GCGCCTTCGGCGCGATCCTGATCTCGTGGCTGGTCGGGCAGCTCTCGCGCGAGTCCTTCGCCAACGCCGTGCGCGAGACCGCGCTCACCACCGGCATGATCTTCATGATCCTCATCGGCGCCGGGATCTTCAATTACTTCATCGCCGCAACAGGCCTCACCGACGCGCTGATCGACGCCGTAAAGGGCACCGGCCTCGGCCCCTGGACCATCATGTTCCTGCTGATGGTCATGTACTTCATCCTCGGCGCACTGATGGACGAGCTGGCGATGATGCTGCTCACGGTCGGGCCGGTGTTCAAGCTCATCATCGCCCTCGGCTTCGACCCGATCTGGTTCGGCGTCATGTTCGTCACCGTGTGCGAGGTCGGCATGATCCTGCCGCCGGTGGGCATCAACCTCTTCGTCATCCAGAGCATCGCCAACCTGCCGCTCGCCACCATCGTGCGCGGCATCTTCCCCTTCGTCGCCGCCGATACCGTTCGACTGCTCGTTATCGCCCTCGTGCCCGCGCTCGCCACCTGGCTGCCCGGCCGCATGGCGGGGTAGAGGATCGGGAACGTTGCGAGCGACCGACAGTCCGAATGGGATAATTCGGACGCCGACATGAATACGAATCCGCTCAGCAATCCCCGCCTCGCCTTCGCCTTGCCCGTGCTCGCCTGCGCGGCGCTGCTCGGCTTCGGCTACTACCTGCAATACGGCCAGGACCTGCAGCCGTGCCCCCTATGCCTGGTGCAGCGCGGCTTCTACTACATGGTGGCGATCATTTGCCTGGTAGCCGTGGCCCACGCGCCCCGCGGGCGGGGCCAGGCGGTCTACGCCACGCTGGCACTGCTCTTCGCCGCCGGCGGCGCCTCCGTCGCCACGCGGCAGGTGTGGCTGCAGCACCTCCCCAAGGACAAGGTGCCGCAGTGCGGGCCGGACCTCTATTTCATGCTGGAGAACCTGCCGCTCGCCACCACGCTGAAGAAGCTCGTCGCCGGCACGGGCGAGTGCGCGCAGGTCGACTGGACGTTCCTCGGCTTCTCGATCGCCGAGTGGTCGCTCGTCTGCTTCAGCGCGATGATCGTCTACGCGGCCTGGCTGGCCGTGCGACGCAAGCCCGCGACGGCCTCGGTCGCCGCCGCATAGATCTCCCCGACGAGGATCAACGCCGCGCCGGAGCTCTGGCGCGGCGCGATGCCGGCAAGGTCCTCCAGGCTGCCGAAGCGCACCGCCAATTGCGGCAACGAGGCGTTCTCCACGACCGCCACCGGCGTGGAAGCCGGCTTGCCGGCCGATATCAGCGCAGCGGCGATCGAGCCGCCTTCTCCGGATCCCATGTAGATGGCCGCGGTATCCGCAGCGAGCACTGCCCTGACCCAGTCGTTTGCCGGCGCACCGGGGGCACAACGCGGCGTAACGAACACGACGCTCCGCGCCTGGCCGCGCTGGGTGAGGGAGATGCCGAGATCGGCGGCGGCGGCAAATGCCGCGGTGACGCCCGGCACGACCTCGACGCGAACGCCGCGCCGTACGAGAAAGTCGATCTCTTCCTGGGCGCGGCCGAACAGCATGGGGTCTCCGCCCTTGAGGCGCACGACCGTGCGGTAGCGCCGTGCCGCGTCGAGGAGCTGCTTGTTGATGAACGCCTGCGCCGTCGAATGGCGGCCGCTGCGCTTGCCCACGCAGACTCTCTCCGCTCGTTGGATGAGAGACAAGATCTCCGGCGCGACCAGGGCATCGTGAAAGACGATGTCCGCCTCGCCGAGCAGCCGGGCCGCGCGCAGCGTGAGGAGGTCGGCCGCGCCCGGCCCGGCGCCGACGAGATGGACGGTCCCCGGAGGTGTCATTGCACCGACCCCGCGGTGGCCGCGTGGTTGAAGTTCTCCTCGGCCCGGATCGGCGCGTTGTGCAGGCCGCATTCCTTTGCCCCGGACCGCTCCCACCACCAGCGGCCCGCGCGCACCTCCTCGCTCGGCAGCACCGGGCGGGTGCAGGGGGCGCAGCCGATCGACCGGTAACCCTGCTCGTAGAGCGCATTCGTCGGCACGGCGTGCTCGCGCGCGTAGTACCAGAGCTCCTCCTCGCTCCACGCGGCGAGCGGGTTGAACTTCTCGATACCGTGAACGGCGTCGAGCTCTCGCTCGGCGAGGTGGGCGCGGCCCGGCGAATGCTCGCGCCGCTGCCCGGTGATCCAGGCCCGCTTGCCGGCGAGGGCGCGCTTGAGCGGCTCGACCTTGCGGATAGCGCAGCAACGCCTGCGCAGCTCAACGCCCTCGTAGAACGCATCGCGACCGAAGGTGCGAACGTACTCGTTCACGACCTGCGGCTCCGGGGAATACACGGTGAGCGGAATGCCGTAGCGCCGGCGCGCCGCCTCGAGGAGCGCCAGCGTCTCGGCATGCAGTCGGCCTGTATCGAGGACGAAGACGTCGATCGGCAATTCGGCGCGCACGATGGCGTCGGTGAGGACCATGTCCTCCAGGGAAAGGCTGCTGGCGAGCGCGCTCGGCGTGAAGGCGCGGGCGATGCCGCGCAGCCGCTCTACCAGCGCCTCGCTCCTCACGCCGCTCGCCTGCGAAAGAGCGGCAGGGGACGGGCGACCGACGCCTGGTACGCCTCGCTGAAGACCCGGAAGCCGCGCAGCGCATCCTCGGCATCCTCGCCGTCGCGCAGCAGGAAGCTGTCGAAGCCGACGCTCTCCATGTAGAGAAGATGGTCCTTGACCACTTCGCCCACCGCGCGGAGCTCGCCGCGGTAGCCGTAGCGCTCGCGCAGGAGCCGGGCGATCGAATAGCCACGGCCGTCTCCGAACTTGGGGAAGTTCACTTCGACCCGCGCCGCGCCGGTGAGGCGCGCGGCGACGGCCGCCGGATCGTCGGCAGGCTCGAGCCGGATCACCTCGCCTTGCCCGACGGCCGCGCCGGAGCCCTCAGGCGAAAGCGGGCTCTCGCTCTCGACGCGCCGGTTTCGGATGAGCGTTGCCATAGATGCGTTCCTTGAAAGGCTCGATGCCGATGCGGTGCACGACGTCGATGAAGCGCTCTTCCTCGCTCTCGCGGCGCTCGAGGTAGACGCGCAGCAGCTTCTCGACGACTTGCGGAACATCGGCGCGAGCGAACGAAGGGCCGAGCACCTTGCCCAGCGAGGCGGGCAGGCCGCCCGGGCGCGTTTCACCCTGGTTTCCGCCGATCTCCACCTGGTACCACTCCTCGCCGTTCTTGTCGACGCCGAGGATGCCGATGTGGCCGACGTGGTGATGGCCGCAGGCGTTCATGCAACCGGAAATGTTGAGGTCGATCTCGCCCAGGTCGAACAGGTAGTCGAGCGCCTCGCGCTTCTCGTCGACCATCTGCTGGATCGCCTTCGCAACGGGAATGGACTTGGCGTTGGCGAGCGCGCAGAAGTCCCCGCCCGGGCAGCTGATGATGTTCGTAAGCAGGCCGATGTTCGGGGTCGCCAGCCCGAGCGCGCGGGCCGCTTCCCAGAGCGCGCGCAGGTCGCGCTGGCGCACATCGGCGAGGATGAGGTTCTGCTCGTGGGA
>JBLNDP010000211.1:0-3043 GCA_050261755.1 Clostridia bacterium | reverse complement strand
AGCGCGTCCGCCGTCTCCGCCCACCAGCGCACGGTGCGGCCGCTCGCGGAGAGCGGGCGCAACGTCGCCTCGGTCGCCTCGCGGAGGCGCTCCTCCGAGAGCGCGCCGCCGCGCCAGACCGACTCCACGGCCTCGTCGACGTCGAAGACGAGGAGCGCGCCGTCGCGGAGGGCTGCCGAAGTGTCGAAGCCCTGCAGGGCAAGGCCGACGCGAATGCCATCGAGATGGGCGCGCGTGCCCGTGAGGATCGCGCATTCGCCCTGTGCGATGCCTTCTGCGACGAAGTGGGTCACCGCGCGCACGAGGAACGCATCGCGGTCGTAGAGCTGGAGGACGTGCGCGCCGCGCGGCGCGCCCGAAAGGAGCTCAGCCCAGGAGCTGAAGCTCGAGAGACGTTTCTGCATGGAGTGCGCGGATGGTAGCAATGGCCGCGATGCAAGTCTGTCCCTCGATCCACTACGCAAGGCTATGATTGCCGCATGGACAATCCCATCGCGTTGATCGTCGGCGCAGGCAGCGGCCTCAGTGGCTCGCTCGCCCGCCTTCTTGCCAAGGAAGGGTTCAACGTTGCCTTGGCAGCTCGCAATACTGAAAAGCTTGCTTCGCTGGCGAAGGCGGGAGCGCTGACGTTGAAGTGCGACGCCGCCCGCGAAGGCGACGTCGAATCGGCCTTCGAGGCCGTAGAAAAGAAGTGGGGCGTTCCCGACCTCGCCGTCTACAACGCGAGCTGGCGCACGCGCGGCGCGATCGAGACGCTCGCCGCCGCCGACGTCGAGCGCGCGCTTTCGGTGTGCGCCTTCGCCGGCTTCCTGGTCGGGCGCGCGGCGGCGAAGCGGATGCTGGCAAAAGGGAGCGGCGCCATCTTCTTCACCGGCGCCTCGGCGAGCGTCAAGGGCTATCCCCAATCGGCCCCCTTCGCGATGGGCAAGTTCGCGCTGCGCGGCCTTGCGCAGAGCATGGCGAGGGAGCTGGCGCCGAAGAACATCCACGTCGCCCACTTCGTCATCGACGGCGCAATCAAGAGCGAGGCGCGCGCCGGGCAGGGCGGCGAGGATGCGCTCCTGGACCCGGAAGAGATCGCGAAGAGCTATCTCGCCCTGTACCGGCAGCAGCGCAGCGCCTGGAGCTGGGAGCTCGAGCTGCGGCCCTGGGTGGAGAAGTTCTAGGCGGCCAGCTAGCGCTGGAGCTGCATCAACCGCGCCTTGGAGGGCGGGTTGAGGTTCACCGGCGTCGCGATGAGGCGCGTGGGCCGGACGGCGCGCGCGGCAAAGATGGGGACGGGATACGGGTAGTAGCTGCTCAGGCGGTCATCCTGGGCGCAGCTGAAATAGTCGTAAGGCGTGCAGGGAGCGGTGGTCTGCGCCTTCTCGGCCGCCATGAGCCGCTGGCGTTGCGCCCATTCGCGCTCGAGCTGCTGCTCGTAGTACGACGGGCCTCGATAGGCGGAGACCGCCTTCGTGACCTCGTCGCTCGGGATGACCGAAACTCGCTCGGCGGAGGCGGGCAGCGGTTTCGCAGCCTTCACGTTCGCGGGCGGCGTGTTCGAGTAGTTGATGACGCCGCGCTCGTCCACCCACTTGTACGTCTCGGCCGCCGCGGGCAGGGCGATGCCGGCCGCGGCGAGGAGCAGGAGGACGGGGACGGGGCGCATGCCCGGAAAGCATATCGTCAGATTCGCCGTTCAGGTGTTGCCATTTGTTACCGCCGCGTATGATCTTTCGATGGCTCTGGACACCCTGATCAAGAACGGCCTGGTGGTCGACGGCACCGGCGCCCCGGCGCGTAAGGCGGATGTAGGAATCTCGGGTGGAAAGATCGCCGAGGTCGGAAAAGACCTATCAAGCACAGCAAAGAGAACCATCGATGCGGACGGCCTCGTCGTCTCGCCGGGCTTCATCGACCCGCACACGCACTACGACGCGCAGATCTGCTGGGACGGCGCGACGACGCCGTCCTCCTGGCACGGGGTGACGACCGTGGTGATGGGCAACTGCGGGGTCGGCATCGCACCCTGCCGGCCGCAGGCGCGCGAGATCGCGATGCGCGACCTGGTGAACGTGGAGGCGATCCCGTTCGAGGTGCTGAAGGCCGGCATCACCTGGGACTGGGAAACCTTCCCGCAGTACATGGACGCGGCGCAGAAGCGCAAGCCGTCGCTCAACCTCGCGTTCCTGGCGCCGCTCACGCCGTTTCGCCACTACGTCATGGGCGAAGCGTCGATGGAGAGATCCGCAAATGCTTCCGAGCTTTCACAAATATCTTCTCTACTGGGGGAAGCAATAGATGCGGGGGCCTTCGGCTTCTCGAGCACGCTGCTCAACCAGCACATGGGCTACGGGGCGCGGCCGCTCGCCTGCCGCAACGCGAGCCGCGACGAGATCAAGGCCTACTGCAACGTGCTGCGCGACAAGGGCAAGGGGGCGATCGAGTGCGCGATGACGCGCCAGATCGCGGTGCTCGAGGATCCCGAGGTGGACCTGCTCGCGTTCATGCTCGAGGAAAGCCGCCGGCCGGTGACGTTCATCGCCATGTTCGACCGCGACGACCTGCCCGAGGCGGCACGCGAGACCCTGCGCAAGGTAAAGCCGCTGATCGCGAAGGGCGCGCGGCCGCAGACCTCGCCCCTGCCGCTCACGCGCGAGCTCGTGATGCGCAGCCCGTTCGCCTTCGCCGCCTTCCCGTCGTGGAAGCGCCTGTTCGAGGACACGTCGAAGGAGGCGCAGCGCGCCGTCTACGCCGACCCGGCGTTCCGCAAGGCGTTTCGCGAGGACCTGAAGAGCCCGAAGACCTTCGCGGACTGGAACCGCATCACGGCCCATGAGCTGAAGAAAAGCGAATTGAGGAAGTGCGAGGGCAAGACGGTCGCGGAGATCGCGGCCGCGCGCGGGGTCGACGGCGTGGATGCGCTCCTCGACCTGACGATCGCGGACGATCTCGAGAACGAGTTCACCGTGCAGTCGTGGAACACCCGCGTCGACCGCATGACGGAGCTCCTGAACGACCCGTCCATCCTGCTCGGCCTCGGGGATGGCGGCGCGCACCT
>JBLNDP010000210.1:0-6833 GCA_050261755.1 Clostridia bacterium | reverse complement strand
ACCGTGCCCGCGGAGCAGGTGCTCTCGCAGATCGGCGGCATCGATCACGTCTTCTCGGTCACGCGCCCCGGGCTGGCGGTCCTGACCGTGCAATTCAAGGTCGGCGAGGACCGAATCGCCGCGCTCGTCCGCCTGCACGACACGCTGATGGCGAACCGCGACTGGCTGCCGCCGAACCTCGGCGTCGGCGAGCCGGTGGTGAAGCCGAAAGGCATCGACGACGTGCCGATCCTGGCGCTGACCCTGCACGGCAGCGATGCCGCGACCGCGGCCGGCCTGCAGAAAGTCGCGCACGCGCTCGAGATCGAGCTGAAGCGCGTCCGCGGCACGCGCGAGGTGCAGACCCTCGGCGGCCCCGACGAGACGGTGCGCGTCACGATCGACCCCGAGCGCATGGCGGCGCACCGGGTCACCGTGGCCGACGTCGACCGCGCATTGCGCGCGGCGAACGCTTCTTCGCCTTCCGGCCGGCTGGTGGCCGGGAACAGGACGGTGGAGGTGCGCGCGGGCGAATTTTTCTCCGGCGCGGGCGACGTGGCGCAGCTCGTGGTCGGCGTGCACGAGCGCCGTCCGGTCTACCTTTCCGACGTGGCCGACGTGGCGGCGGGCGCGGATGTTCCCTCGCGCTACGTGTGGCATGGCGAGGTGTCGCGCGGTGCAGGGGCCGGTGCCTACGCCGAGTTCCCGGCGGTGACCGTCTCGGTGTCGAAGAAGGCGGGCGAGAACGCCTCGAGCGTCGCCGACGCGCTGCTCGCGCGGGTCGACGAGCTCAAGGGCACGCTCATTCCCGACGACTTAAAGGTCGTGGTCACGCGTAACTACGGCGATACCGCCCGCGACAAGGCGAACAAGCTCATCCAGAAGCTCATCTTCGCGACGCTGTCCGTGGTGGCGCTCGTCTGGGCGGCGCTCGGCCGGCGCGAGGCGATCGTCGTGGGCGCGGCGGTGGTGCTCACGCTCGCCGCCACGCTTTTCGCCTCGTGGGCGTGGGGCTTCACGCTCAACCGCGTCTCCCTCTTCGCGCTCATCTTCTCCATCGGCATCCTGGTGGACGACGCCATCGTCGTGGTCGAGAACATCCATCGGCGCTCGCTGCTGGACCGCTCGGCCCCGGCCGACATGATCCCCGCCGCCGTGGACGAGGTGGGCGGCCCGACCATCCTCGCCACGCTGACGGTCATCGCCGCCCTGCTGCCGATGGCTTTCGTCACCGGGCTCATGGGCCCCTACATGGCGCCCATTCCGATCAACTCGTCCATGGGCATGCTGCTCTCGCTCGTCATCGCCTTTGTGGTGACGCCCTGGCTCGCGCTTCGATTGATTCATGAGAAGAAAAGCCATCCGCCGAAAAGCAGCGAAGACAAGCTTTCCACCGCCTTGGCCGGTTTCTTCAAGCGCGTGATGACGCCTTTCCTCGGCGGCGGCGCCGGGCGCGCCGCGCGGCGCAAGCTCGCGCTCGGCATCCTCGCCGCCATCGGCATTTCCGTGGCGCTCGTGCCGCTCAAGCTGGTCGTGCTGAAGATGCTGCCCTTCGACAACCAGAGCGAGTTCCAGGTGGTGGTGGACATGCCGACGGGCAGCGCGGTGGAGGCGACCGCGGCGACGCTGCGCGACCTTGCGACCGAGCTCGCCAAGGTTCCCGAGCTCGAGCACCTGCAGGCTTACGCCGGGCTCGCTTCGCCCATCAGCTTCAACGGCCTGGTGCGCCAGTACTACCTGCGCTCAGGCGGGGAAGTGGGCGACCTGCAGGTGAACCTGGTGGACAAGCACCGCAGGAGCCGGAAAAGCCACGACATTGCCCAGGAAGTGGCGCCGCGCCTGGCGGAGATCGGCCGGCGCCATGGCGCCGACATCAAGGTGGTCGAGGTACCGCCGGGGCCGCCGGTGCTCTCGCCGATCGTCGCCGAGATCTACGGGCCCGACTACCGCTCGCAGATGGCGCTCGCGCGCGAGGTGCGCCGGGTCTTCGAATCGACGCCCGACATCACTGCGATCGACGATACGACGCTCGATCCGGCCGACCGGATCGTGCTCCGCGTCGATGCCGCCAAGGCAGCGCTCTACGGCATCCCGGTGTCCGAGGTCGCGCGCACCGCGCGCCTCGCGCTCGCCGGCGAGGATGTCACGCCGCTGCACGACGGCCAGAGCAAGTACGCCGTGCCGGTGCGGGTGGCGCTCGCGCCCGAGAAGATGGGCCGGCTCGACGACCTGCTCAAGCTCAGGCTGCGCGGCACGGACGAGCGCGGCCAGCCCTACGAGGTGGCGCTCGCGGAGCTCGCGCATCCGCAGCGCCTGCCCGTCGAGCCGGTGATCTACCGCAAGGACCTGCAGCCCGTGGTGTACGTCGTCGGCGACGTGGCGGGCGGCGCGGGCAAGACCGACTCGCCGCTGTACGGCATGTTCGCGATGCGCTCCGCGGTGCGCGAGCTCGCCACGCCGGGCGGCCTGCCGCTCGAGGAGCACTTCATCTCGCAGCCAAGCGACCGCTACCGGGCCTTCGGCCTCAAGTGGGACGGGGAATGGCAGATCACCTACGAGACCTTCCGCGACATGGGCATCGCCTATGCGGTCGGGCTCGTGCTCATCTACCTGCTCGTAGTGGCGCAGTTCCGCTCGTACCTCACGCCCCTTGTCATCATGGCGCCGATCCCGCTGACGGTGATCGGCGTCCTGCCGGGGCACGCGCTGCTCGGCAGCCCGTTCACCGCGACGTCCATGATCGGCATGATCGCGCTCGCCGGCATCATCGTGCGCAACTCCATCCTGCTGGTCGACTTCATCCACCAGCGCCTCGACGAGGGCGCGAGCTTCGAGCGGGCGACGATCGACGCGGCCGCGACCCGGGCGAAGCCCATCGTCCTCACCGCCGCCGCGGCGATGCTCGGCGCGCTCTTCATCCTCGACGATCCGATCTTCAACGGCCTCGCCATCAGCCTGCTCTTCGGCATCCTCGTCTCGACGCTGCTGACGCTGGTCGTCATTCCCGTTTTGTATTACGCCGTCCACCATCGAGAAAGGACCGAGCCATGGAGCTCCGGATTGAAGTTGAGAACGTGAAATGCGGCGGCTGCGCCCGCACCATCGAGAAGAACCTGCGCGCCGACGCCCGCATCTCGTCGGTAAGCGTCGACCCGGCCGCCGGCATCGTGACGCTCGAGGCGAGCGCCGACGTCCGGGCCGAGGCCGCGGCGACCCTCGCCCGCCTGGGCTATCCGGAGCGGGGCTCCGTGGAGGGCCTCAAGGCCGCCACCGCCGCGGCGAAGTCTTTTGTCAGCTGCGCGATCGGCCGCATGGGCGATTGAGATCGAATTCGCTTAGCAGAGATCAAGAAAACGCGCGCCACGCAGCCGCGCGACGGGTCTAAGATCACCTCCATGCCGGCTGCAAACCGCATGAGCATCGTCGTCGTCTCGGGCGCGCTCGAGCGCCTGCAGATGGCCGCCATGATGGCCTCGGTGGGCGCCGTGAGCGGCAACGAGGTCACGGTATTCCTGTCGATGAACGCCCTGGAGCACTTCCGCAAGGCGCCTGCCGCGGCGCCCGCGCCCGAGGGCCGCTTCGGCGAGCTGCTCGTGCAGAAGAAGGCGCCGGGCTACCGGCAGCTTTTCCAGAGCGCCGCGGAGCTCGGCGACGCGAAGATTCACCCCTGCTCGATGGCGATCGACGTGCTGGGCCTGAAGGAGGGCGAGCTCGAGCCGTGGCTGAAGGAGCCGCTCGGGCTCACCAAGTTCCTCGCCGATGCCGAGGGCGCGCAGACATGGACATTCTGAATGGCTGAACGGATCGTCATCGACGCCCGCGGCAGCTTCTGCCCGGGCCCGCTCATGGAGCTCATCGCGCGCCTGAAGTTCGGCGCCGTGGGCGAGGAGTTCGAGGTGCTGTCGACCGACAAGGGCTCGGCGGCCGACATCCCGGAGTGGGTGCGCAAGGTCGGGCACGAGCTCCTCGGCACCCGCGAGGAAGCGGGGGTTTGGCATATTTCCCTGAGGAAAACCAAATGAAGATACTGATCGTGGGCGGAGGGATGGGAGGCACGATCCTGGGCAACAACCTGGCGCGGCGTCTCGCGCCGGAGATCCGCGCCGGCAAGGTGAAGCTCACCATGCTGTCGGCTTCGGAGAAGCACATGTACCAGCCCGGCCTGCTGTACCTCTGCCTGGGCCGCATGACGCCCGACGAGCTCTACCGCGACCAGGCGAGCCTCCTCGAGCCCGGCATCGACTTCAAGGTCGACCCGGTGGAGACCTTCGAGCTCGACCAGAACCGCGTGAAGACGAAGAGCGGCGCGACGCACGCGTACGACATCCTCGTCATCGCCACCGGCTCGCGGCCGGTGCCGGAGATGATCCCCGGCCTCGCCGAGAACGCCGAGACGTTCTATACCGAGGCGACCGCGCTCAAGATGTTCAAGCGCCTGGGCGAGTTCCAGGGCGGCCGCGTGGTCATCGCCGTCGGCGTGCCGCACAAGTGCCCGATGGCGCCGCTCGAGATCACGTTCATGCTGCACGACTACTTCCAGGACCGCGGCATCCGCGACAAGGTGCAGCTGCACTACACCTACCCGGTGGGCCGCGTGCACTCGCTCGAGAACGTCGCCAAGTGGGCCGCGCCCGAGATGGAGCGCCTCGGCATCACCTACGAGACGCTCTTCAACATGAAGGAAGTCGACGGCGCCAACAAGGTGGTGAGGAGCGAGGAGGGCAGCGAGGCGAAGTACGACCTGCTCATCACCATCCCGGCGCACAAGGGCATGGAGGTGATCGAGAAGAACAAGCTCGGCGCGGGCGGCTTCATTCCCACGAACAAGACCAAGCTCCTGATGGAAGGGCGCAACAACGTCTACATCATCGGCGACACGACCAACATCCCGATCAGCAAGGCGGGCTCCACGGTGCATTACCAGTGCGAGACGCTCGGCGAGAACATCGCCGCGATCGTCAAGCTCGGCGCGCCGGTGCGCGAGCACGACGGCAAGGTGTTCTGCTTCATCGAGGTCGGCAAGGATCGCGCGACCTACGCGCAGTTCAACTACACGACGCCGCCGGACCCGAAGCCGCCCACCAAGGCGGTGCACTGGTTCAAGATGGCCTACAACAAGCTGTACTGGACCAGCGCCCGCGGCCTTCTCTAGGAGCCGACCATGGACGAATCCCAGTCGCTCGAGCTCGAGCGCGTCGTCGCAGCCGCGCGCGATTCGCTGACCGACGAGATGGTGAGCCGGCTCTCGGCCACCGCGGCCGAGGGAATGGATCTCCTCGACAAGGTGAACCGGTCGGGCGTGGCGGGCGCGCTTCCGGCCATCTCGCAGCTGGTCGCCAACGGCGACCTCGAGCGGCTGGTGTCGCTCGCGCGCGCCTACGGCGCGGCGCAGGACGCCATGACCGACGAGATGGTCGGCCGCCTGGCGGAAACGGTCAGCGAGTCGCTCTCGCTCATCGACCGGCTGAACCGGGCGGGCCTGGATCGCATCGTCGGCTCGCTCGAGCGGCTATCGATCGTCCTCGAGGACACGATGCGCGCCCTCGACGCGGCGAAGGCCGAGACGGCGCAGGGCGCGGCGTCGGCCGGCGGGCTCGGCGGCCTGTGGCGCCTCATGGCCGACAAGGAAAACCAGGAATCGCTGCGCTTCCTGCTCGCCTTCGCGCGCGAATTTCGCCGCAACCGCGCGTAAGCGCGCGCTAGGGTGAGGTGACGGTCTCGCCCTGCGCCTGCAGCGCGACGAGGCGCTCCTTCGCGAAGGCGACGAACGAGGCGACGCGCTTCGAGTAGAACTTCTGCCGCGAATACACGACGGAGAGCCGGCGCACCAAGCGCGGCGAGAGCGGCAGGCCGACGAGCAGGCCGAGCCGCGCTTCCTTGGCGACGGTGGCGCGCGACATGATCGCGAAGCCGCGCCCCGTGGCGGCGACCCCCTTGATCGCCTCGGGGCTGCCGAGCTCGATCACCGGCTGCAGCGAATCGGGAGCGATGCCGGCCTTCAGCAGGTAGTTGTCCGTCACCTCGCGCGTTCCCGATCCGGGCTCGCGGCTGATGTAGGCGTGCTGCGCCAGCGCGTCCGCCGGCACCGAGCGCAGCTTCGCCAGCGGATGCGACGGTGCGCAGACCACCAGCAGCTCGTCCTCGCACACCGTCTCCGTGACGAGCGAGGGCAACTGCGAGTCGCTCTCGATGAAGCCGATGTCCAGCGTGTGCTCGGCGACCTGGTTCTGCACCTGCTCGGAGTTGGCCACCATCAGGCGCGGCACGATGCCCGGGTACTGGGCGCCGAATTCGCCCAGCACCGGCGGAAGCAGGTACTCGGCCACGGTCATGCTCGCGCCGACGAGGAGCGGCCCGGCGAGCTGCCCGGTCATGTCCTTCATGCGCGCGTCGAGCTCGCTCGACAGGCCGAGGATCCGCTCGGCGTAGTCGTACACCACCCGGCCGGCGTCCGTGAGGGCGATCTGGCCGTGGCCGCGCTCGAAGAGGCGCGCGTTGAAGTGCTCCTCGAGCTGCTTGATCTGGAAGGTGACCGCCGGCTGCGTCATGAACAGCGCCTCGGCGGCTTTCGTGAAGGACAGGTGCTTCGCGACCGCGTGGAACACCTGGAGGCGACGATCCGCCATCGGAATTGATTCCGCTATAAGTAAAAGCGATGCGGGCATATTACACGCGCCCGGCCTAGAATCCGTGCCGGTGCAAGAAAGCTTCTGGATCTGGCCGCTCGCGCTCTTCGCGCTCTGCTTCCTGCTCGGCATCGTCGCCGTCATCGCCGGGATCGGCGGCGGCGTGCTCTTCGTGCCGCTCGTGGCGAGCTTCTTTCCGTTCCACCTCGATTTCGTGCGCGGCGCGGG
>JBLNDP010000209.1:0-16413 GCA_050261755.1 Clostridia bacterium | reverse complement strand
GACTTGGTCGAGCTGACCCGCACGGCGTTCTCGCCGAAGACCACGCCGATGGCCTCGGCCTCGACCACGTCGCCGACCGCGGTCGCGGTGCCATGCGCGTTGATGTAGCCGATATCGGAGGGCTGCCGTCCGGCCTCGGCCAGCGCCTCGCGCATGGCTCGCACCTGCCCATCGCGATCGGGCCGAGACATGTGAACCGCGTCGCAGGCGTTTCCGTACCCCGTGAGGAACGCGAGGATCCGCGCGCCGCGCGAGCGCGCATGCGACTCTTCCTCCAGCACGAACGCCGCGCCACCCTCGCCGAGCACGAGGCCGCCCCGCCGCTTGTCGAAGGGCTTGCAGCTCGCCGCCGGATTTTCCGCGTCCGCCGGCGCGAGCGTGCGCAACGCCTGCCAAGCGGCCAGCGTGCCGGGCGTGAGCAGCGCCTCCGATCCGCCGGCAACCATGGCGTCGGCGCGCCCGGCGGCGATCGTCCGCATCGCCTCGCCGAGCGCCATGGCCGAAGATGAGCAGGCCGTCGAGAAATTGGCGAAGGGCCCGCGCAGCCCGTGCCGCACGGCGACGTTCGAGCCGGCGGCGTTGTTCATCGCCATGACGACGGTCAGCGGGCGGGTGCGCCACTCGTGCTTTTCGTACAGGGTCCGGTAGCTCGCCTCGAGGGTGTGCGCGCCTCCCATGCCCGTTCCCCAATGCACGCCGATGCGGTTGCGGTCCTCGCCGTCCAGAGCGAGGCCGCTAGCCGAGATCGCCTGCCCCGCCGCCGCGATCGCGAACTGCGAAACGCGGTCGATGTTCACGGCCTCGCCGGGGCTGAAGAGCGGCTGCGGGTCCCAGGACGCGAGCGCGCCGACCTGGACGCCGGAGCCTTGGGCGACCTCCTCCGGAAGCCGGGCGATGCCGGAGCGCGCCGACTCGAGAGAGCGATGGAACTCGTCGAGATTGTTGCCGAGCGGAGAGACGATGCCGATGCCGGTGATCGCGACCCGGCGAGCTGCGCTCATGCGAGGCCTGCGATCAGGCCTTGCCTGCCGCGGCGAGCGCCGCGGCGACCTGGCGCTCGAGGTCGGCCAGCGTCTTGATGCCTTTCAGGTCCTCGTCGGACACGCTGATACCGAATTCCTCCTCCACCTTGAACATGAACTCGATGAACGACAGCGAGTCCACGCCGAGCGTGTCGAGCGGCGCGGCGGGGTCGAGGCGCGACGGATCGAGCGAGAATTCCTTGGCCGCGAGCTCCTTGATGCGGGCGAGCGTATCCATGCGGGATGAATTATAGTCCCCGGGAGAGCGCCGATGGCCTTGCCGAACCCGCAGCGGCCCGATCCCTCCGGCTCCGTCGATGCCGAGCAGGCGACGGGCCTATACCGCATGATCGCCGAGACGATCCCCCACATGGTGTGGACCGCGGGCGGCGACGGGCGCCTCGACTTCTTCAACCGGCGCTGCTCCGAGTACACCGGGCTTGCCGTTTCTTCGCTCGAGGGCTGGGGCTGGAAGTCGGTCGTCCATCCCGAGGACTGGGAACGCTGCCTGGCGAGCTGGACGCGCGCGCTCCAGTCGGGCGAGCGCTACGAGATCGAATACCGCCTGCGCCGGGCCGACGGAACCTACCGGTGGCATCACGGCAGCGCCGTGCCGCTGCGCGATCCGGGCGGCCGTCCGCAGCGCTGGTTCGGCACCTGCACGGATATCGAGAGCGACGTGCGCAGCGCCCAGATCCTCGAGGAGATGGTGGAGAACCGCACGCGCGCGCTGCAGGAGGCGCAGGAGCGCGCGCAAGGCTATTCGGCCGATATCCGCCGGCTGATGGACCGCCTCGTCGCCACGCAGGAGTCGGAGCGCCGGCGCCTGGCCGACGAGCTGCACGACCTCATCGGGCAGAACCTCACCGCCCTTGGCATCGAGCTGGTGACCGTGCGCCAGCGACTCGCGCAAGCCGGCGACGCGACCTTCGAGCAGCGCCTCGACGCCATGAAGGCGCTGGTCGAGACCACGATCGACGCGATCCGCGGCGTCATGACCGACCTGCGCCCGGCGGCGCTCGAGGAGTACGGGCTGGCCGCGGCCTTGCGGGCCTACGCCGGAGAATTCTCGCGGCGAACCGGCCTGCGCGTCGCCGTCTCGGCGGCGGGCGCCCGCAAGCGCCTGCCGCATGCGACCGAGCTCGCCCTCTTTCGCATTGCGCAGGAGGCGCTCACCAATGCCGCCAAGCATAGCGGCGGCAGCCGAGTCGACATATCGCTTGCCGAAGAAGGCGGCGCGCTGAGGCTCACCGTGCACGACGACGGCCGCGGCTTCGACAATCCCGTGGGCGCTCGCACGGCACGACGCGGCGGCTGGGGCCTGCCGGCGATGCGCGAGCGGGCAAAGGCGCATGGCGGCGACTTGCGCATCGAGTTCCCCGGTACGGGCACGCGGCTCGTGGCGCAGATTCCGCTCGAATCGCAGGAAGGGATCCAGTGATCCACGTTCTCCTGCTCGACGATCATGCGGTGGTACGCGAGGGTCTCGCCGCGCTCCTTGCGGCGCAGCCGGACCTGCGCGTCTCGGGCAGCTTCGGCTCCGCGCAGGAGGCGCTGCGCTTCGTTTCCGAGACGCCGCCCGACGTCGCCGTGCTGGATATTGCGCTGCCCGGGGTCGATGGAATCGAAACGGCGCGGCTCATCCAGGACCAGGCGCCCGAAGTGCGCCTGCTCATGCTGTCGATGCATGCCAGCCCCGAGTTCGTGTACCAGGCGCTTCGCGCCGGGGCGCTCGGCTACGTGCTCAAGGAGTCGGCCGGCGACGAGGTCGTGGCGGCGGTGCGCGCCGTGCATGCCGGGCGCCGCTATCTCAGCGAGAAGATTCCCGCGCGCGCGCTCGACGACTACCTGCACGAGCGCGGCCCCGAGCATCCCCTCGAGCGACTCAGCCCGCGCGAGCGTCAGGTGCTGAAGCTCATCGTCGAGGGCAATACCAGCAACGAAGTGGCGGCGGTGCTGGGCGTGTCCTCCAAGAGCGTGGACACTTACCGCAGCCGCCTCATGGCGAAGCTCAATATCGACGATATGCCGGGGCTCGTGAAGTTCGCCATCCGCCACGGCATGACCACGGTCTAGGGCGTCGGGCAAGCGAAAACGCTTATAATCTGAGGCCTTAGATGATGTCCGCATGTCGCCTCACGCCTCCCTCTACGCCCTCGGCCTGAACCACCAGAGCGCGCCGCTGCCGGTGCGCGAGCGGGTCGTTTTCCACGTCGAGCGGCTGCGCGAGGCGCTGAGCGAGCTCACACGCAGCCTTGCCTCCGAGGCCGCGATCCTCTCGACCTGCAACCGAACCGAGCTCTACGTCCAGTCGCAGGAGCCGCGCGCCGCGGCCGAGTGGCTGGCGCAGTACCACAAGATGCGCCCGGCGGAGCTCGAGCCCTACCTCTACCTGCTGCCGGGCGACCAGGCGGTCCGCCATGCCTTCCGCGTCGCGGCCGGCCTCGATTCCATGGTGCTCGGCGAGCCGCAGATCCTCGGCCAGATGAAGGAGGCGGCGCGCCAGGCCGAGTCCGCCGGCACCCTGGGCACGGTGCTGCACAAGCTCTTCCAGCGCTCCTTCGCCGTGGCGAAGGAGGTGCGCTCCACGACGAGCGTCGGAGCGGCGAGCGTTTCCATGGCGGCCGCCGCCGTGAAGCTTGCGGCGCGCATCTTCCCGAGCCTGCGCGAGCAGAGCGTCCTCTTCATCGGCGCGGGCGAGATGATCGAGCTGTGCGCGACCCATTTCGCGGCCCAGGCGCCGGCGAAGCTCGCGGTGGCGAACCGCACCGCGGAGCGGGCGGCGAAGCTCGCTCACCGCTTCAACGGCCGGGCGCTCGAGCTGAAGTCCCTGCCCGAGCGGCTGCACGAGTACGACATCGTCGTCTCGTCCACCGCTTCGTCCCTGCCCATCCTGGGCAAGGGGCTGGTCGAGCGCGCCGTGCGCGCGCGGCGGCACCGGCCCATGTTCATGGTCGACCTGGCCGTGCCGCGCGACATCGAGCCGGAGGTCGGCGATCTGGACGACGTCTTTCTCTACACCGTCGACGACCTGGCAGGCATCGTCTCCGCCAACCTGGACGCGCGGCGCTCGGCCGTGGAGCAGGCGGAAGCGATCATCGACACGCAGGTCGGGCAGTTCATGCACTGGATGCAGGCGCGGGAGAACGTGCCGCTCATCCGTGCGTTGCGCGAGCAGGCGGAGGCGGCCCGGCGGGCGGAAGTCGCGCACGCGCTGAAGCTGCTGCAGCGGGGCGAGGATCCCGCCGCGGTGCTCGAGGCGCTTTCCCAGGGCCTCACCAACAAGCTCATGCACGGCCCGACACAGGCCCTGGGCGCGTCCGCCGGCGACGAATCGCAGAAGCTCGCCGAGGCGCTGCAGCGCGTCTACATCGGCAAGTAACCCGTCCGTGAAGCCGACGTTGCGCACGAAGCTCGACAGCCTGGTCGGGCGCCTGGAAGAGCTGAACCGGCTGCTCGCGTCCGAGGACGCGACGAAGGACATGGGCCAGTTCCGCAGTCTCTCGCGCGAGCACGCCGAGGTCTCCGGGGTGGTCGCGCTATTCCAGGAATACCTGCAGGCCGAGCGCGATGCCGCCGATGCGCGCGACATGGCGGGCGACCCGTCCATGAAGTCGTTCGCGGACGAGGAAATGAAGAAGGCGCGCGCCGCGATGGAGCGGCTGGAAGCCGAGCTGCAGAAGGCGCTGCTGCCCAAGGACCCGAACGACGAGCGCAATACGTTCCTCGAGGTGCGCGCGGGCACGGGCGGCGACGAGTCGGCGCTCTTCGCGGGCGACCTCTTCCGCATGTATGCGCGCTACGCCGAGCGCCAAGGGTGGCAGGTGGAGATCATCTCGGAAAGCCCTTCCGAGCTCGGCGGCTACAAGGAGGTCATCGCGCGGATCGCGGGGCAGGGCGTGTACTCGAGGCTCAAGTTCGAATCGGGCGGCCACCGCGTGCAGCGGGTGCCGGAGACGGAGGCGCAGGGCCGCATCCATACTTCTGCCTGCACGGTGGCGGTGCTCCCGGAGGCCGACGCGATCAACGAGGTGCAGCTCAACCCGGCGGAGCTGCGCATCGACACCTTCCGCGCCTCCGGCGCGGGCGGCCAGCACGTCAACAAGACCGAGTCCGCGATCCGCGTCACGCACCTGCCGACCGGCATCGTCGTCGAGTGCCAGGACTCGCGCTCGCAGCACAAGAACCGCGAAAAGGCGCTCGGCGTGCTGGCGGCGCGCATCCGCGACAAGCAGCAGCGCGAGCAGCAGGCGAAGATGGCCTCGACGCGCAAGTCGCTGATCGGCTCCGGCGACCGCTCCGAGCGCATCCGCACCTACAACTTTCCGCAGGGCCGCGTCACCGACCACCGCATCAACCTGACGCTCTACAAGATCGACCGCATCATGGACGGCGAGCTCGACGAGCTCGTCGCCGCGCTGCAGGCCGAGCACACGCAGGAGCAGCTCTCCGCGCTGGCCGAAGAGGCGGCTTGAACGTCGCGCAGGCGCTGCAGCTGCTCGAAGTCCGCGAAGCGCGGATCCTGCTCGCGGAGGCGTCGGGGTTTTCGCAGGCTGCGCTTCTTTCCTCCCCCGAACGCGCACTCGCCCCGGATGTCGAGCGACGGTACGTGGACTTCGCGAATAGAAGGAAGAGCGGGGAGCCGGTCGCCTACATCGTCGGCCACAAGGAGTTCTACGGCCTCGACCTCGCGGTCAACCCGGCCGTCCTCATCCCGCGCCCCGAGACCGAGCTTCTCGTCGAGCTCGCGCTACGCCGGCCGTTCTCTTCCGCGCTGGACCTCGGAACCGGGTCGGGCGCCGTCGCGCTCGCCCTCAAGAAGCAGCGCCCGCGCGCGCGGATTGTCGCCGTGGAGGCTAGCGCTGCGGCGCTTGCGGTCGCGCGGCGTAATGCAGTCAAGCACGGCCTCGACGTGGAGTTTCGGCATGGACGATGGCTCGGCGCTGTAGAGGGTGAACGCTTCGCACTGATCGTCGCCAACCCGCCCTACGTAGCCGCCGGCGACCCTCACCTGCCCGAGCTGCGGCACGAGCCCCTGTCGGCGCTCGTCTCGGGGGCCGATGGCCTCGACGACATCAAGGCTATCGCCGCCCAAGCCCCCGAGGCGCTGGAGGCGGGCGGCTGGCTCCTGCTGGAGCATGGGCTCGGGCAGGACGCCGCGGTGCGCCAGCTGCTCGTGCAGGCGGGCCTTGAAGACGTGGCGACCTGGCCCGACCTGTCGGGGATCCCACGGGTCAGCGGCGGAAGGCGATAAAATGGCAACCATGGATACCCAAGAGCGCATCAAGCAGCAGGTCACAGGCAACCGCGTGGTCCTCTACATGAAGGGCACGCCCCAGTTCCCGCAATGCGGCTTTTCGCACATGGCCGTGCAGGTCCTGAACGCATGCGGCGTGAAGGACTTGTTCAGCGTGAACGTCCTTGCCGACAATGACATCCGACAGGGCATCAAGCAGTACGCCAATTGGCCGACCATCCCGCAGCTCTACGTGAACGGCGAGTTCGTCGGCGGCTCGGACATCATGAAGGAGATGTACGAGTCGGGCGAGCTGCAGAAGCTCCTAGAGCAAGCGCCGCAGAAGGCCTAGCGTCTCCGTCACCTGCGCAAGGTAGCCACCGCCGAAGAGGTTGAGGTGGTTGAGCAGGTGATAGAGGTTGTAGAGGTGCTTTCGGCGCTCGTAGCCCTCCCGTAGCGGATAGGCGCCATAGAACTGCGGCGGAAACCCGCCGAAGAGCTCGCTCATCGCGAGGTCGCACTCCGCATCGCCGTAGTAGACGGCCGGGTCGAAAAGGACCGGCTCGAGGCCGGCCGAGCCGCGGACGAATCCCACGTTTCCCCTCCAAAGGTCGCCGTGCAGGAGGGAAGGCGGCGGCCGGTGACCGGCCAGCAAGCGCTCGAAAGGAAGCCAGTCCAGCGCATAGCCGTTCGCCGCCGCGCGCGCGTACTGCGGCCTTAGCCGGCGCTCGACGAAGAATTCCGCCCAGTCGTCGTACCAGCCGTTTGCCTGCGGCGCGAGGCCGATGAAATTGTCGCTTGGCCACCCGTACCGCGGCCCCCGGTGAGCGTGCACGGCCACCAGCATGCCGGCCAGCGCGGCAAAGTCGCCGGTGCTCTCGAGCTCGAGATACTCGAGGACGAGCGCTTGCTCATCCAGTGAAACCACTGCTGGAACCCGTGCGCCGGCTTGCCGGAGCGCCTCGAGGCCTTGCGCCTCGGCGGCGAGACTGCCGGGGCTTGCGCGCTTGATGAAGCGCCGGGCGCTCAGACGCCCGAGATGCGCAGGTTCGCCATGGAGAGCCGCTCGACGAGGATCTCCATGAAGGCGCGGTCGAACTTGTGCTGGCAGGCATCAGAGGCCTGTCCCAGCGCGGCGGTGGGCACCGAGATGATGTCCGCGTCGTTCATGACGGTGACGTCGGCTCCGCGCACGTGGTCTCCCTTGGTGAGGTAGGCCATCTCCCCGAAGGGCTCCCCCGTGCGCAGCAGGTTGAGGAGCTTTCCTTTCTTGGTGACCTTCACCTGCCCCTCGGCGAGGATGCAGAAGAAGTCGCCCGCCTCGCCTTCCTTCATGAGCAGCTCGCCCATCGTGGCATGGCGCCAGGAGGAGATGCGCGCCACCTCCCAGAGCTCGGCGTCGGAGAAGTGGCGGAAGAACGGCAGCTTCCTCAGGGTCTCGAACTTGTCCGAGTCGGCGAACTCCTGAACCCTGTGCGCTCCCGTGTGCTGCGAGCGGAATGCCTCGGCGAGGTCGAGGGAGAACGCCTCCCAGGTGCGGTAGCGCTCGCCCAGGTCCTTCGCCATCGCGTGGCGCACGATGTCGTCGAGCTGCGAGGGGATTTCAGGCCGGAAGACGGAGGGCGCCTCGGGCTCCACGTTGGTGATCTGGTAGATCAGGCTGAAGTTGTTGACCGCCTGGAACGGCAGCCGCCCCGTGAGCAAGTGGTACATCACCACGCCGACGGAGTAGATGTCGGTCTGGTGGTCGAGCGGATGCTCCTTCACCTGCTCGGGCGACATGTACGCCGGGGAGCCGATCGCGCTGACCTGCGTGGTATCGCCCGAGGCGATGAGGGCCGCGCCGAAGTCCGTGATCTTCACGTCGGTGCCGCCGAGGTAAAGGATGTTGGCCGGCTTGATATCGCGGTGCGTCACGCCCGCCTTGTGGGCGAACTCGAGCGCGCGCGTGCACTTGAAGATGATCTCGACGACGCGGTCCACCGGCAGCAGGAGCTCGGTGCGGCAGAACCTCTCGAGCGTTCCGCCGCCGACGTATTCCATGACGATGTACTTCAGCTTCTCGTCGGCGACGGCGTCGTAGATCTGGCAGATGTGCGGGTGCTGCAGCTTGCCGGCGAGCGACGCCTCGGTGAGGAAGAGCTTGCGGTACAGGCGGCCGCGTTCCGGGTCCTCCAGGCTCTCCGGTATGGCGACCTTGATCGCCACGTCGCGGGAGTTGAACGGGTCATGGCAGAGATAGACCTCGGAGGTGGCGCCTTCGCCGAGCTTGCGCAGGACCGGATACTTGCCGATCTGCGTGAGGGCGGCGCGCTCGGCCATTGCTAGCGACGCGCGAGGCGCTTGCGCGCCCGGGCGATTGCCCTTCGCACCTGCTCGGGCGCCGTGCCGCCGGAATGGTTGCGCGCGGCAAGCGAGCCTTCGGCCGAGAGGATGCGCTTCGCATCGGCGCCGATGCGCGGCGAAAATTTCTTCAGCGTGGCGAGCGGCAGCTCGGCGAGCTCGCGCCCGGTGCGCTCGGCCTCGCGCACCGCCTTCGCCACGGCTTCGTGCGCATCGCGGAACGGCACGCCCTTTCGCACGAGGTAGTCGGCGAGGTCCGTGGCGGTGGCATGCCCTTCGCCGAGCGCCGCCCGCATCGCCTTGGGCGCGGGACGCAGGCCGGCGACGAGTCCGGCGAAGACCTCCAGCGATGCGGCCAAGGTGTCCGCGGCGTCGAACAGCGGCTCCTTGTCCTCCTGGTTGTCCTTGTTGTACGCGAGCGGCTGGCCCTTCATCAGCATGAGCAGCGCCACCAGGCTGCCGCAGACGCGCCCCGCCTTGCCGCGCACGAGCTCCGGCACGTCGGGATTCTTCTTCTGCGGCATGATCGACGACCCGGTGCAGTAGCGGTCGGGGAGCTGCACGAACCCGAAGCGCGGGCTCGCCCAGAGGATGAGCTCCTCGGCGAAGCGCGAGAGGTGCACCATGGCGATGGCCGCCGCGGCGCAGAACTCGATGGCGAAGTCGCGGTCGGAGACGGCATCGAGCGAGTTCTCCGCCACGGCCTCGAAGCCCAGCTCGCGCGCGACGCGCTCGCGATCGATCGGGAAGGTGGTGCCGGCGAGCGCCGCCGCCCCGAGCGGCAGGCGATTCACCCGCCGCCGGCAGTCGGCGAGCCGCTCGCGATCGCGCTCGAGCATCTCGACGTAGGCGAGGAGGTGGTGCCCGAACGTGACCGGCTGGGCGACCTGCAGATGGGTGAAGCCCGGCATGGGAAGCGCGGCGTGCCGCGTCGCCTGGTCGAGCAGCGCGCGCTGCAGTGCGACCAGCCGCTTGTCCGTGGCATCGATCTCGTCGCGCAGCCAGAGCCTCAGGTCGGTCGCCACCTGGTCGTTGCGCGAGCGCCCGGTGTGCAGTCGCTTGCCGGCGTCGCCGATGAGCGCGGTCAGGCGCCGCTCGATGTTGAGGTGGACGTCCTCGTCGTCGATCGACCATTCGAAGCGGCCGGACTCGACCTCGCGGCGCACCTTGGCGAGGCCGCGCTCGATGGCGGCTGTGTCGCGAGCGGCGAGGATGCCGCAGGCGCCCAGCATGCGCGCATGGGCGAGCGAGCCGCGAATGTCGTGCAGGGCGAGCCGCCGGTCGAAGGACACCGAGGCGGTGAAGGCCTTGACCTGCGGATCGACGGCCTGCGCGAAGCGGCCGGACCAGACTTTCTTCTTGGCCATCCCCGGACTATTTAGAATGCGAGAGTTGCAGCGACGCCGAAACGGCGCCTACCCATGGGCAGTATAAGACAAAACGAATATCCGGACCTTTTGCCGGACTTCCGCAATCTCGGCGTGCACGCGCGCGTTCTCGTCGGCGTGAACATGGCGGCGCTGATGTTCGCCTTCGCGGAGTCGCCGAGCGTGGCGGCGGCGTCGCAGCGCTTCATGGAGATGGCGGCGCCGCTCGAGCCCCTTGTCTTCCTCGTCCTGGGCGCCCTCTACCTGGCTTCGCCGCTTCTGGGGCGCCTGCCCTACTGGGCGGGCTGCGCGAGCGTCCTCGCCCTGGTCCTTGTCCTCGCCATCGCGCTGCGGGCGTTCTGGATCGCCTTCGTCGGCGAGGCGCCCGGCACGGCGGGCCGGGCGCTGGCCCTCGCCGCGCTGACGGCCGCGGCGTTTCTCGGCTACTTCCGCCTGCGGGCGCGCGCCTATTCGCCGGCGCTCGCGGAGGCGCGGCTGCAGGCGCTGCAGGCGCGCATCCGCCCGCATTTCCTTTTCAACAGCCTGAACGCGGTGCTCGGCCTCGTGCGGCGCGATCCGCAGCGGGCCGAGCGGGCGCTCGAGGATCTCGCCGACCTGTTTCGTACGCTGATGGCGGACGCGCGCCGCTTCGTGCGCCTCGCCGACGAGATCGCGCTCCTCGAGCGCTACGCCGCCATCGAGCAGCTGCGCTTGGGCGAACGGCTGCGCATCAGCTGGGAGCTCGACGCTGCGCCGCTGGACGCGCTCCTGCCGCCGCTCGTGCTGCAGCCGCTGCTCGAGAACGCCGTGTACCACGGCGTCGAGCCCGGCGTCACGGCCGGGGACGTGCTCGTGCGCATCGAGCGGCGCGGCGCCCGCGTCATGGTCCGCATCGAGAACCCGTACGTCGAGGCGCACCAGCACCGCGCCGGCAATCGCGTGGCCATCGACAACATCCGCGAGCGCCTGGCGCTCTTCTTCGACGCCGAGGCCCGCATGGACGCGAGCATCGCCGGCGGGCGTTACCGCGTCGAGATCGAGATGCCCTACAAGACGGACGCCGCCGGCGTGGAGCGGGCGGCGGCATGAGCCTGCGCGTCTTCATCGCCGATGACGAGGCGCTCGCGCGGGAGCGCCTGCGCGCGCTGCTCTCCGACGTGGCCGCCGAGGTGCCGACCGAGCTGGCCGGCGAGGCGGCGCACGGGCTCGAGGCGCTCGAGAAGATCCCGCCGAGCGGCGCCCAGGTCGTGCTGCTCGACATCGACATGCCTGGGATGCCCGGGCTCGAAGTGGCGCGCCACCTCGCCGGGCTCGAGCATCCCCCCGCGGTCGTGTTCGTCACCGCTCACGACCGGCACGCGCTGGAGGCTTTCGAAGTGAACGCACTGGATTACCTGCTGAAGCCCGTCCGGGCCGAGCGGCTCGCCGCCGCGTTGAAGCGCGCCGGGGGGGCAGCCGGCCCGGCTCCCGAGCAGCTCGCGCGGGCGACCGAGCGCGCGCGCGAATACCTTTCGGTGGTCGAGCGCAACCGGATCGCCCTCGTGCCGGTCCGGGACATCGTGTACCTGCGCGCGGAGCAGAAGTACGTCACGCTGCGCACGCGCGAGCGCGAGCACCTGATCGAGGAATCCCTCGTCGCCCTCGAGCGCGAGTTCGGCGAGCGGTTCGTGCGCATCCACCGCAACTGCCTCGTGGCGCGCTCGGCGATCCGCGGCTTCGAGCGCTCTCCGGTCGAGGGCGGGGAAGAAGCCCACTGGCTCGTCCTGCTCGCCGGGACCGACGAGAAGCTGCCGGTCAGCCGCCGCCAATGGCCGGCGGTGCGCGACGCCGTGGCGGAGAAGCCGGCATGAAGCGCCTGGTCATCGCGACACGGCGAAGCCGGCTCGCGCTCTGGCAGGCGGAGCACATCCAGGCTCGCCTGCTGGCGCTGCACGCGGGGCTCGACGTGGAGCTCCTGCCGCTCAGCACGCGCGGCGACGAGCTGCTCGACTCGCGCCTCGACCAGGCCGGCGGCAAGGGGCTTTTCGTGAAGGAGCTCGAGGCGGCGATGCTCGCCGGCCGCGCCGACCTCGCCGTGCACTCGATCAAGGACGTGCCGGCCGAGCTGCCGCCGGGCTTCGCGCTCGCCGCGATCACGGCGCGGGAGGATCCGCGGGACGCGCTCGTTTCGGCAAGATTCGGCTCCGTGCGGGCGCTGCCGGACGGCGCGGTCCTCGGCACGTCGAGCCTGCGGCGGGAGGCCCAGCTTGCCGCGCTGAAGCCCGGCCTGCGCGTGCGGCTGCTGCGCGGCAACGTGGAGACGCGGCTCGCGAAGCTCGACCGCGGCGAGTACGACGCCATCGTCCTTGCCGCCGCGGGCCTCGAGCGTCTCGGCCTGGCCGCGCGCATCCGCGAGCGCCTCGCGCCGGAGCAGGTGGTGCCGGCGCCCGGCCAGGGGGCGCTCGGGATCGAGTGCCGCGCGGATCACGCCGATGTGCGGCAATTGCTAGCGCCCCTCGGAGATGCCGGCACGGCGGCCTGCGTGCGCGCGGAACGGCAGGTCAGCCTCGCGCTCGGCGGCAACTGCACCATTCCGCTCGGCGCACATGCGTCTTTGGATGGCGCCGAGCTGCGACTTCGCGCAGTGGTCGCCGCGCCGGACGGCCGCCGCATGGCCCGTGCGCTCGTGGCCGGTCCGGCTGCCGATCCGGAAGCGCTCGGGCGCCGCGCCGCGGATGAGCTGCGCCGCGGCGGAGCGGAGGATATTCTCGCCTCCCTCGGCAAATGACGGCGCCGAAGGACAAGCAGCCGCTGGCCGGGCGGGGCATCGTCGTGACGCGCCCGCGAGAGACCGCCCCGGGGCTTGCCGCGCGCATCGAAGGCGCCGGTGGCCGCCCGATCCTCTACCCGGCGCTCGAGATCGATCCGCCGACCGATCCTCGGGAAGCGGAGCGAGTCGTCGACGCGCTGGAGAGCTTCGACCTCGCGGTGTTCGTGAGCCCGACTGCGGCGCAGAAGGCCCTTGCCCTGATCGCACGGCGTGCGCGTGCATGGCCGCCGCGGCTTCGCGCCGCCGCCGTCGGCGGGGCGAGCCGCGCGGAGCTCGAACGCCTCGGCGTGGCGGGCGCCCTGGCTCCCGATACCGGCGCGGACAGCGAGGCGCTGCTCGCGCTGCCGGCGCTCCTGGACTGCTCCGGAAAGCGCGTCGTCATCTTCCGCGGGGAAGGCGGGCGCGAGCTGCTTGGCGATACGCTGAAGCAGCGCGGCGCCAGCGTGACCTATGCCGCCTGCTATCGGCGCAGTCCGCCGCGCGAGGATCCGGCCCCGCTCCTGGACGCCTGGGCCGCCGGTCGAGTGCACGCGCTGACATCGTCCTCTTCGGCGGGCCTTGCCTACCTTGCGCAGACGCTCGAGGAACGCTCCGCGGCCGACCGCCTGCGCGATACGCCGGTCTTCGTGTCGCACGAGCGGATCGCCGCGGCGGCTCGGCGGCTCGGCGCGCGCGAAGTCACGGCTTGCGGGCCGGGTGACGCAGAGATGCTGGACGCACTGGTGGCATACTTCCGGGCCTCATGACGGACCCCCTGCAGACCGGCGCACCGCGCCGGCGCACGCTGCTCCTCGCGCTCGTTGCGGTCGCGCTCGCCGCGCTCCTCGCCGCGGCATTCTGGTTCGATGCGCGCAGCCGCATCGTCGCCACGCAGGAGGAGGTCGCGCGCCGCCTGCGCGACGTGGAAAACGACGCCCGGGAGGCGCGCTCCCTCGCGCGGCAATCGCAGGAATCGCTGCGCGAGGCGCAGGTGCGCATCGCGCAGCTCGAGACGCGGCTTTCCGAGTCGCAGAGCCAGCAGCTCGCGCTCGAGGCGCTCTACCAGGAGCTCTCGCGCAACCGCGACGAGTGGCAGCTCGCCGAGATCGAGCAGGTGCTCGCCATCGCCTCGCAGCAGCTGCAGCTCGCCGGCAACGTGCGCGCGGGGCTGCTCGCCCTGCAGCTCGCCGAATCGCGCCTGAGCCGGGCCGACCGGCCGCAGTTCGTGCCGATCCGGCGCGCCCTTGCGCGCGACATCGAGCGCCTGAAGTCGGTGCCGGCGATCGACTTCCCGGGCATGAGCATGCGCATCGACGGTCTCGTCGCCGCAGTCGACGGCCTGCCGCTTGCCTTCGACGAGCGGACCGCGCGCGCCGCCGCCAAGGAGCCGGCGCAGCAGAGCGGCTTCTGGTCGCGCATCGGCGCCGAGGTCTGGAGCGAGCTCAAGCAGCTCGTCGTCGTGAGGCAGGTGGGCACGCCCGAGCCTCCGCTCCTGCCGCCCGAGCAGGCGTTCTTCGTCAAGGAAAACCTGCGACTTCGGCTCTTGAACGCCCGGCTCTCGCTCCTCGCCCGCGACGAGGCCGGCTACCGGGAGGACCTGCGCTTCGCGCAGGCCTGGATCCGCCGCTATTTCGACGTGCGCGCGAAGCAGACCGGCGACGCGCTCGCCCAGCTGAAGCAGCTTTCGTCCACTTCGATCAGCTTCGAGATGCCGACCATCCAGGAGAGCCTGGACGCGGTGCGTCGCTTCAAGTCGCGGCGCGAGCGCGGCGGCTGATGCGCTCGCTGCTGTGGCTCATGGCAGTGTGCGCCGCGGCCTCGGCGCTCGCCATCCTGGGCAGGGTGGATGCCGGGTACGTGCTCTTCGTGTACCCGCCCTGGCGAGTCGAAATGTCGATGCTCTTCTTCGCGCTGGCGCTGTTCGCTTCGTTCGCGCTGCTGTATGTGGGCGTGCGGCTCGGCGGGCACGCGTTGTCGCTGCCGGCGTACGTGCGCTCGTACCGCTCCCGCCGGCGCCGCGATCGTGCGGAGGCCTCGTTCGTCGCCGCGCTGCAGGCCTACTATGAAGGCCGCTACGCGCGCGCGGGAAAGGAAGCGGAGGCTGCCTTCGAGGGCGGCGCGGCGCCCGGGCTTGCCGCGCTCCTCGCCGCGCGCGCCGCGCACCAGCTGCGCGACTTCCAGCGCCGCGACCGCTGGTTCGAGCGCGCCGAGCATGGCGGCCCTGAGCTGCAGACGGCGCTCCTGGTGACGCGCGCGGAGCTCGCGCTCGAGGAGCGCGACTACGCCGCCGCGCGCGAGGCGCTGCGAGGCATGCATGGCGCCGGCCCCAAGCACATCGCTACCCTGAGGATGCTCCTTCGCGCCGAGCGCGGCGTCGGCGCCTGGGAGGAGGTGCTGCGCCTCTCGAACCAGCTTGCGAAGCGCGACGCCATCTCGCCCGCGCTCGCCGAGGAGTACAAGGTGCAGGCGACGATCGAGCTGCTCAAGCGCGACGCGGCGGAGGGCTCCGCGTTCGAGCGGCGCTGGCGCTCGGTCGGCGCCGCGGATCAGGCGAAGCCGAGGCTCGCCGCCGTCGCCGCGCGGCAAGCGACCTACCTCGGCCGCGCCACCCTCGCGCGGGAGATCATCGAGCGCTCGCTGGCCCAGGAATGGACCCCGGCGCTCGTGACGCTTTATGGCGAGCTGCCCGAGCAGCTCGACGCGCCCGCGCGGGCGGCGGAAGCGCGCGCCCGCATCGAGTCGGCCGAGCGCTGGCTGAGAAATCGCAGCCGCGACTCGCAGTTGCTCGCCACGCTGGGCAGGCTCTGCGCGCAGGCGCAGCTCTGGGGAAAGGCGGCGAGCTTCCTGGAGGCGAGCCTGTCGTTCGAGGAGACGCGCGCCGCCCGGCTCGAGCTCGCAAGGCTGGCGGAAAGGCTGGGGCAGGGCGCCGAAGCGGAGCAGCACTACCGCCGCGCCGCGGAGCTCGCGTGAAATCGCTTCAGATCCAGTCGCGGGGCTTGAGGAAGTCGCTGTAGAGCTTCGCTTCCGGCGAGCCGGGCTCAGGTTGCCAGGCGTAGCGCCACTCGGCGCGGGGGGGCATCGACACGAGGATCGACTCCGTGCGCCCGCCCGACTGCAGCCCGAAGAGCGTGCCGCGGTCGTAGACGAGGTTGAACTCCACGTAGCGGCCGCGGCGGTACGCCTGGAAAGCCCGCTCTCGCTCCCCGTAGGGCATTCCACGGCGCCGCTCGACGATCGGCGTGTAAGCCGAGAGGAAGTGGTCGCCGACAGAGCTCGCGAGGCGAAAGCAGCGCGGGAAGCCGCCCTCCGAGAGGTCGTCGAAGAAGATGCCGCCAACGCCGCGCGGCTCTCCGCGATGGCGCAAATGAAAGTACTCGTCGCACCAGCGCTTGTAGCGCGGATGGAGCGCTCCGGCGTCCGCCGCTTCCAGCGCGCGCTTGCACGTGGCGTGGAAATGGCGCACGTCGTCCTCGAAGCCGTAGTACGGCGTGAGGTCCATGCCGCCGCCGAACCACCACACCGGATCGGCTCCCCGTGTGGTGAAGAAGCGGATGTTCATGTGCACGGTCGGGCAGTAGGGATTGCGCGGATGCAGCACGAGCGAGACGCCCATGGCCTCGTACGCGCGCCCGGCGAGCTGCGGCCGGGTGGCGCTGG
>JBLNDP010000208.1:0-12495 GCA_050261755.1 Clostridia bacterium | reverse complement strand
TTCGACTCGCCGGCCGCGGCGGTCAAGGGCGCGAGCTTCGTCGTGTCGATGGTCGCCGACGACAATGCCACGCGGGACGTGATGCTGGGCGGCTCCGGCGTCGTCGCCGCAGCCGCGCCCGGTACCGTCGTGCTCGACTGCAGCACGAACACGGCCGCAATGGCGCGGGAGGTCTCCAAGGCCGCCGCCGCGCGCGGCGTGCTCTACATGGACGCGCCCGTGAGCGGCAGCCTGTCGCAGGCCCAGGGCAAGGAGCTCGTCTTCATGGCGGGCGGCGACAAGACGGCATTCGACCAGGCGCAGCCGCTCTTCGCCGCCATGGGGCGCATGGCGCGCCACATGGGCCCCATCGGCGCCGGCGCCACGATCAAGCTCATCAACAACACGATTACCGCGACCGTGCAGGCGATCCTTGCGGAGGCCGCGCTTGTCGCCGAGGCGGCGAACCTCGACCGCGCCGCCGCCGTGGAAGTGCTGGGAGAAGGGGCGGCCGGCTCGCGCGCCCTCAAGATGAAGCTCCCCAAGATGTTCAGCCGCGACTTCAGCCCCCAGTTCGCGCTCGAGCTGATGGACAAGGACGTGCGCTACTTCCTGCAGCTGGCCGCGGAGCTCGACCGGCCGACGCCCGTCGCCTCGCTCGTGCGCAGCCAGTACCAGGCCGCGAAGCGCGCGGACCTCGGCAAGCTCGACTCGAGCGCGATCTTCCTCTACCGCGCAGGCGAGAAGCCGGGGAGCGGAGCGGCCTAGATGCCCGGGGTGCAGGAGCTTCTTCGCTCCGCGGTTGCCCTTCATCAGCAAGGAAGGCTCGACGATGCCGAGCGCGCGTACCAGGCGGCGCTGGCGCTCGATCCGGAAAACGCCCCTGCGCTGCAGCTCTCCGGCACGCTGGCGGCGCAGCGCGGCGACTTGGCGCGTGCCCTTTCGCTCCTAGAGCGGGCCGTAGCCCTCAAGGCGGACTACTCCGACGCGCACAACAACCGCGCGACGGTGCTTGCGCGCCTGGGCCGCCGCGAGGAAGCGCTTGCCAGCGCCGAGCGTGCGATCGCGCTCGAGCCCGGCTATGCGGACGCGCACAACAACCGGGGAACGATCCTCCTCGATCTGGGCCGCGCGGCGGACGCGCTGCCGAGCTTCGAGCGCGCATGCGAGCTCGCCCCCTCGTCCCCCGATGCGCACTGCAACCGGGGCCACGCCTTGCGGCAACTCGGCCGGCCCCGCGAAGCGCTGGATGCCTACGATCGCGCACTGGCGATTTTTCCGCGGCACGTCGACAGCCTTTACTCGCGCGGCAATGCGCTGCTCGACCTCCGTCGGCCGCAAGACGCGCTGGCGAGCTACGAGCGCGCCCTCCACGCCAATCCGCACCATGCGGACGCGCACGGCAACCGCGGCGTGGCCCTGCAGCAGCTGGGCCGCACGGAGGAGGCGCTGGAGAGTTACCGCCGCGCGATCGAGCTCGCGCCGCACGACGCACGCTTGCGCAGCAATCTCGGCGGCGCACTCGTCGCGCTCGGCGATGCACAAGCCGCGCTTCCGCTCCTGCAGGAAGCGCTTCGCCTGCGGCCGGACTCCAGCGACGCCCATAACAACGCCGGCCTTGCCCTCCAGGCAACGGGCCAGCCTGCGCAAGCCCTCGCCAGTTTCGAGCGCGCCCTCGTCCTGCGGCCCGACTTCGTGGAAGCCCACCAGAACCTCGGCGCCGCGCTCGAGGAATTCAAGCGCTTCGAGGAAGCCGCCGCCAGCTACGCGCGGGCGCTCGCCCTCGAGCCGGCGCACGACTACCTCTACGGCACGTGGCTCCTCTCCAGGATGCAGGTGTGCGATTGGTCGGGGTACGCCGGCGCGCTCTCCGAGCTCACGCGCCGGCTCGAGCGCGGCGAGCGCGCCGCGCCGCCTTTCTGCGCCGCCGTCCTCACCGGCTCGCCGGGTGCCCAGCGCCGCGCGGCCGAGACCTGGGTCGCCGACAAGCACCCGCCGAATGCTGCGCTTGGCCCCATCGAGCGCCGCGCGGGCGGAGGACGGATCCGCGTCGCCTATTACTCGTCCGACTACTACGAGCATGCGACGGCCTACCTCGCGGCGGAGCTCATCGAGCGGCACGACCGGGCGCGCTTCGAAATCGTCGGCATCTCGTACGGGCCGGTCAAGGAGGACGCGATGCGCCGGCGCCTCGCCGGGGCGTTCGACCGCTTCATCGACGTACGCGAGCGATCGGACCTCGACGTAGCGAAGCTCTCGCGCGAGATGGAGATCGACATCGCGGTCGACCTCAAGGGCTTCACGCGGGGCAGCCGGGGCCGGATCTTCTCGTACCGCGCCGCACCGCTGCAGGTGAGCTACCTCGGCTTCCCCGGCACGAGCGGCGCGCCGTACATGGATTACCTCGTCGCCGACCCCGTCATCGTGCCGGAGGAGAGCCTCGCCCACTACTCCGAGAAGATCGTCTTCTTGCCGGGAAGCTACCAGGTGAACGACTCGAGGCGGTCGCGCCCGACGCAGGCGCCGGCGCGCAGCGAGCTCGGCCTGCCCGCCTCCGCGTTCGTTTTCTGCTGCTTCAACAACAGCTTCAAGATCACGCCGGAGGTCTTCGAGCGGTGGATGCGCATCCTCCACGGCGTGCCGGAAAGCGTGCTCTGGCTCCTGGAAGACACGCCGGCCGCGGCGGCGAGCTTGCGTGCGGAGGCCGCGAGGCGCCGGATCCCGGCGGATCGGCTGGTCTTCGCGCCGCGCCAGCCGCTTGCGGAGCATCTGGCGCGGCACCGGCAAGCGGACCTCTTCCTCGATACGCTGCCCTGCAATGCCCACACGACGGCAAGCGATGCGCTGTGGGCGGGCGTGCCGGTCCTCACTTGCGCGGGGTCGACCTTCGCCGGCAGGGTCGCCGCGAGCCTCCTGCGTGCGGTCGGGCTCGATGAGCTCGTCGCCGCCGACGGGCCGGCCTACGAAGCGCTCGCCATCCGCCTCGCGCGGGCGCCGCAGGAGCTCGCCGCACTGAAGGAAAGGCTGGAGCGCGGCGGGGCCACCTCGGCCCTATTCGACTCGGCGCGCTTCACCCGCGGCCTGGAGAGCGCCTACGAGGGGATGTGGGACCGCTGGCGCTCCGGCCGGCCTTCGGACCATATCCGGGTGGAAGGCGCGCCCTAGGGCGCGCGCCGCTCCACCCGCTCGAGCATCTCGGGCGCGATGCGGTATTCCGGATAGCGCTTGCGGAATTCCGCGAGCTGGCGGTCGGCCTCGTCGTCGCGCCCTTCCTTCCTCAGCGCAGCGATGCGCTCGAGCCATTGCTCGGGCGTGGTCGCCACTGCATTCGACCGAGCTAAGGCGCGGACTTCATCGCGCGCCGCGGGCGCCGCCTGGGGCGCTGCCGCGGCCGCGGGCGGCGCTTGCTCGGCCTGCTTGCTCAGCGCTCCGCCGGCTTGGCTTTGGGCTTGCGCCGGCTCGGAGGGAGCCGGGAGCGCGGCCGGCGCACGCTCGACCTTCCGCCTGGCGGGCAAGTCGGCGCGCGGCTTTTCTGCCGGAGCCGGCTGTTCCGGCCTCGCCGCTTCCTTCTTTGTCGCCGGGGGCGGCGACTCGACCGACAGCTCGGCATCCGGCTGCTCGCGCTCGAGCTGCGCCGTGACCGCCACGGCCAGCACGATGACAGCGGCTGCGGCAAGCGGGAACGCCCAGCTGCGCCGACCCGTCGGCGGCACGAGCGGCGCCGCGTGAGTCTGGAGCGCACGCCGCGCGTGCGCGCGCACGGCGTCGTCGAGCCGCGCCGGCGGGTCCTCGCGCGGCAGCCCGCGGTAGCGACGGGAAACGGATTCCTCTTCGCCGTGATCGGTCATTGGTCCAGCGCCTGCTTGAGCTTCTGGTATGCGTAGCGAAGCCGGCTCTTCACCGCTTCCGGCTCGCTCCCCGTCGCCGCGGCGATCTCGAGCGCCGTCAGGCCCGCCTCCTCGTGCAGCAGGAAAGCCTCGCGCTGCGCATGCGGCAGGCCGGCGATCGCGGCGGCGAGGCGGGCGAGCGCCTCGCGCCCCTCGGCCACGCGCGCCGGATCGCCTGCTTCGCCGGCGGACACGTCCTCGTCGGGCTCGCCCGCCGCGACAAGCTCCTTGGCGCGCCAGTGATCCACCAGGCGGTTGTGCGCGATCGTGTAGAGCCACGTGGTGAACTTCGCGCCGGGGTGGTAGCGGTGGCGCGCTTCCACGACACGGATCCAGATTTCCTGGAAGAGCTCCTCGGCGACGCCGCGACCCTTGACGCCGCGCAGGACATAGCGATACAGGGCACCCTTGTGGCGCGCATACAAGGCGTCGAATGCGGGGGAATTCCCGTCACGGTAGGCGCACATCAGCTCTTCATCCGTCCCCTGCATCCTCTGCCAGTCTAAGGCTGTAACGAAGCGCGCGGCGAAAAGGGTCGGGCGCGGTGAAAAATTTCACCTGCCTCGCGTACAATGCGCCGCTTTTCAGAGCATTGAGATGGCCAACGGCAAGACGATTCCAGTGCGCACCCAATACTCGTGCGCGAAGTGCCCGGGCTATTGCTGCAGCTACCCCGAGATCGAGGTCACTCCGCGCGACATCGAGCGCCTGGCGCGGCACTTCGGCATTTCCTACGCCGCCGCGGAGGAACGGCTGACCAAGTACGACGCGAAGGAGAAAGTGCGCCTTTTGCGCCACCAGAAGGACGAGCACTTCAACACGGTGTGCGTCATGTTCGATCGCAAGGCGCGCCGCTGCACCGTGTACGAGGCGCGTCCGTCGGTGTGCCGCGCCTATCCGGACAGCCCGCGCTGCGGCTACTACGAGTTCCTGAAGTTCGAGCGCGCCCACCAGGACGACCCGGACTTCATCGCCGTCACCTAGGGCGCTAGCTTCCCTTCTGCAGGGCCTTCTCGCGGATCGCGGTGAGGGTGGTCGCCGGCGTGATGGCGTCCGGGTCGACGCGGAGCTCGATCAGCGCGGGCTTGCCCGAGCGGCTGGCGCGCTCGTAGGCCGCCTCGAAATCCTCGGTGCGCTCGACGGTTTCGCCGTGCCCGCCGAACGCGCGGGCGTAGGCCGCGAAGTCGGGATTGCGTAGCCCGGTGCCGTACACGCGCGCCGGGTATTCGCGCTCCTGGTGCATCCGGATGGTGCCGTACTGGCCGTTGTTCACGACCAGGGCGACGAAATTCGCGCCGTACTGGGCCGCGGTGGCGATCTCCTGGCCGTTCATCAGGAAGTCGCCGTCTCCGCAGACCGCGAGCACCGTGCGTGCGGGCTGCGCGATCTTCGCCGCCACCGCCGCGGGATAGCCGTAGCCCATCGATCCGTTCGTCGATCCGAGCTGCGTGCGGAAGCCCTTGTAGGTGAAGTGACGGTGCAGCCAGCCGGCGAAGTTTCCCGCCCCTCCGGAAACGATCGCGTCCTCGGGCAGATGGCTGCTGAGCCAGGCGATGATCTTCCCGTAGTGCACGTTGCCCGGCATCGGCCGCGGCGCAATCCATTCGAGGTATTCGGAGCGCGCTTTTGCCGTATCGCCCTTCCATTTCTCGCTTGCGAATGAAAGCCTCGCCAGCGCCTCGACGAACTGCGGGTAACCGGAGTTGATGGCGAGCTCGGGCCGGTACACGCGGCCGAGCTCCTCGGCACCGGCGTGGACATGGATCAGCTTCTGGCGCGGCTGCGGCGCCTCGAGCAAGGTGTAGGCGCTCGTCGTCATCTCGCCCAGGCGGGCGCCGATCACGAGGAGCACGTCGGCCTCCTTCACCCGCTGCGCAAGCTTGGGGTTGATGCCGATGCCCACGTCGCCCACGTAGCCGGGGCTGCGATTGTCGAAGAGGTCCTGGCAACGGAACGACGTGCCGGCGGGCAAGCCCGTCGCCTCGATCCACTTTTGCAGCTGCAGCGTCGCCTCGCGCGTCCAGCCGCCGCCGCCGACGATGACGAACGGCTTTTCTGCGCCTTCCAGCAGCGCCTTCACGCGGGAGATTTCCTGAGGGGAAACGCTTGGGCGAACCACGTGCGCCCGCGCGACATCCGCGACCGCGGCCTCGGAGAACAGCATGTCCTCGGGCAAGGCGAGCACGACGGGGCCTGGCCGGCCCGCGAGCGCCGTATGGAAGGCATGGCTCACGTACTCGGGGATGCGCTCGACGCGGTCGATCTGCGCCACCCACTTCGCCAGCTGGCCGTACATGCGCCGGTAGTCGATCTCCTGGAACGCCTCGCGCTCCGCCATGTCGTTGCCCACCTGGCCGATGAGCATGACCATGGGCGTGGAATCCTGGAAGCCGGTGTGCATGCCGATCGAGCCATTGGTGGCGCCCGGCCCCCTCGTCACGAGAAGCACGCCCGGCTCGCCGGTGAGCTTGCCGTATGCCTCGGCCATGTAGGAGGCGCCGCCTTCCTGCCGGCAGACAATGTAGGTCATCTTGTCGCGCACGTCGTACATGCCGTCGATGAGCGGCAAGTAGCTTTCGCCGGGCACGCCGAACGCGAGCTTCACTCCTTGCGCGACCAGCGCGTCGGCGAGGATCTTGCCGCCATGCCGGATCCTGAGGTCCTGTTTCATGCCTTGGCCTTTTCGAACGCGCCGCGCAATGCCGCGCAGCAGTCTTGTACCGCCTCGTTGGCGCGGTCGAGCACGCCGCCCATGACGATGAAGCCGTGGATCATGTCGGGATAAAGCGCGTAGCGGACTTCGACGCCCTCGCGCTCCAGCCGTTCCGCGTATTCGCGGCCCTCGTCGACGAGCGGATCGAAGCCGGCCGTGAGCACGAGCGCCGCAGGCAGCTTCGCCAGGCTCTTTGCCAGCAGCGGCGAGGCGCGCCAGTCGGTCCAGTCTTTCGCATCGGGGAGGTAGTTCTCGCGGAACCGGTCCATGACGCGACGCGTGAGCAGATAGCCCTCGCCGTTGCGCGCGTGCGATGCCTGGCCGCCGCGCTGGTCGGTGGCGGGATAGATCAAGAGCTGGAAGCAGGGCGCCTTCGCGCCCGCGTCGCGGCGCGCGATCGCCACCACGGCGGCGAGGTTGCCCCCCGCGCTATCGCCGCCGACGGCAATGCGCGCGGGATCCACCTTGAGGGAGCTTGCGTTCTGGAAGACGAATTCGGTGGCGGCGAGGCAGTCTTCCACCGCGGCGGGGAACGGCGCCTCGGGGCCCTTGCGGTATTCGACCGAAAAGACGGCGCAGCGCGCCCCGTTCGCAAGCTGGCGGCACAGCGGGTCGTGCGTGTCGAGGTCGCCGATCGTCCAGCCGCCGCCGTGATAGAAGACGAGCGCAGGCAGCACTTCGCTCGCACCCGCACCCGCTGGACGGTACGCCCGAACGGGGACGCGATTCTCGACGAGGAGAAGCTGGATCTTCTCGACCGGCTGCGCGGGCGCGCACACCAGCGCGCAACGTTCACGGTACAGCCGCCGTCCCACGAAGGGTGGCACGGCATCGAGCGTGGGAAGCGGCGAGGCCGCGGCACGCTGGAGGAGCTGGGCGGCCTGCGGGTGCAGGCGCGGCGTCTTGTCGTTCACCGGGCGGCGGCGAGCATCTTCTTCAGGCGCTCGACGAAGAACGGCGCGCACTTCAGGATGCGGGTCTCCTGCGAAAGCATCAACGGGCGGTTCTTCACCAGGTAGGCCTGCCAGTCCGGGTCCTTCTGCATGGCCGCCCTGCACTTCTCGCGCTGGTCGAGGCTCTCGTAGGCCCAGAGGTGCACGACCAGGTTCTGCGGGCCGACCTCGGTGAAGTAGTAGCCGACGAGGTGCGGCAGGTGGCGCAGCTGCACGGCGAGCCCGTGTTCCTCGTAGTTCTTCAGGTATTCCGCGCTCTTGCCGACCTGCAGCGTGTACATGCGCTCTTCGACGTACATAAGGTCTCCTCCGGAGGGAACGGGATTATAGTTCGCGCATGGATGACATCTCTACGCTGCGGCGCATCCTCGCCGAGAACCGGGTCATTGCCGTGGTGGGCCTGTCCGCCGACTGGTTTCGCCCGAGCTATTTCGCCGCGAAGTACATGCTGGAGCACGGGTACCGCGTCATCCCGGTCAATCCGAAGTACGACGCCATCCTCGGCCAGCGCTGCTACAAATCGCTGAAAGAGATCGGCGAGCCGGTGCACATCGTCGATGTCTTCCGCAAGACCGATGACGTCATGCCGATCGCGGAAGAAGCCATCGCCATCCGCGCCCGCGTGCTTTGGCAACAGCTCGGGGTGAAGAACGTCGCCGCGGCGGAAAAGGCGCGCGCGGCCGGCCTCGAGACGGTGATGGACCGATGCGTGAAGATCGAGCATGGCCGGCTCTTCGGGGGTCTCAACTGGGTGGGGGTGAACACCCGGGTGATCTCGGCGAAGCGGCCGCGTTGGCTCGCTTATTGACTTCGGTCAACGCGCCCTCCTGACGGCAAACTTACTGTATATTTTCCCTAGGGAGGGGAGGTCATGCCGCGATTCTTCGAAGGCCGCTTCGGCCGCCTGGTGCTGCGCTCGCTCGCTTCTGACGACGTTCTCGAGGCCCAGGCCGCGCCGACCGTGGTGCTGCTCGCCGCCCGCGGCGAAGTGCGCTTCCTGAATCCCGGGGAGGCCGCCACCCAGCTCGAGGCGTTTCCCGCCGTCGTGTTCCATGCCGATCCGGAATGGCTGCGGCGAACGGTGCCCGCCGCGTTCCGCGCCGGCGATTCCCGGCCGTTCCCGCGCGCCGCCGAGGCGATCACGCCGCGCATCGGCCGGCTCGCCGAAGCGCTCGCCGGCGAAGCCCTGAACGACCGGTTCCTGTCGCCCGAGCGGCTCGACTTCATGCTGCAGGAGCTGCTGCTCTCGATCGTGGAGAGCTATCTCGCGCAGCACAAGCCGGCGTCGCTGTGGCGCGGCTCGCGCTTCGAGGACAGCCGCATCCGCCGGGCGATCTCGCTCCTGCGCGCGCGCCCGAACAAGGACCAGAGCATGGATGAGCTGGCGAGCCAGGTCGGCCTCTCGCGCTCGCGCTTCTACGATCTGTTCCAGATCTGCACCGGCTTCTCGCCGCGCACCTACCTCGACCTCCTGTGCGTCGAGACGGCGATCTCTCGCCTGTCGACCGGCCGCGGCCGCATCTCGGACGTCTCGGCCGAGCTGGGTTTCTCGGCGCAGAGCAACTTCACGCGCTTCTTCCAGCAGCAGGTCGGCGTGCCGCCTTCGGAGTATCGGCGCACCGCCGCCGGCGCGGCGAGCGCCCTGCCGCCCCGGCCCGCGCCCGCGAAGCCCTGAGCGCGGGCGAGGCGATAGAATCGCCTCGCCATGGCTGACCGCAAGTTCGGCATCGAGACCCTCTGCCTGCACGCCGGGCAGATCCCGGACGCCGCGACCGGCGCGCGCGCCGCGCCGATCTACCAGACGACGTCGTTCGTCTTCGACTCCGCGGAGCACGCGGCGAGCCTCTTCAACCTGCAGACCTTCGGCAACGTCTATTCGCGCATCTCCAACCCCACCGTGGCGGTGTTCGAGGAGCGCATGGCGGCGATCGAGGGCGGCCGCTCGGCGCTCGCCACGGCGACCGGCCAGGCCGCCGAAGTCACGGCGATCCTCACGCTGTGCTCGTCGGGCGATCACATCGTCTCCGCCTCGACGCTCTACGGCGGCACGCACACGCTGCTGCACGTCAACCTGCAGAAGCTCGGCATCGAGACGACCTTCGTCGATCCCGACGAGCCGCTGAACTTCAAGAAGGCGATCCGCAAGAACACCAAGCTGCTCTACGCCGAGACGCTCGGCAACCCGCTCATCAACATCGTCGACATCGAGGCGCTGGCGAAGATCGCGCACGAGGCGGAGATCCCGCTCGTCGTCGACAACACGGTGCCTTCGCCTTACCTGCTGCGGCCCATCGAATGGGGCGCGGACGTCGTGCTGCACTCCGCCACCAAGTACATCGGCGGCCACGGCACGACCATGGGCGGCGTGATCGTCGAGTCGGGCAAGTTCAACTGGGGAAACGGCAAGTTCCCGGAGTTCACCACGCCTTCGCCCGGCTACCACGGCGTCATCTTCCACGAGACGTTCGGCGACTTCGGCTACACCATGAAGGCGCGCATGGAGATCATGCGCACCTTCGGCCCGGCGCTGCCGCCGCTCAACGCCTGGCTCCTGCTGCAAGGCCTCGAGTCGCTGCACGTGCGCATGGACCGCCACTGCGCCAACGCGCTCGCCGTCGCCAAGTTCCTCGAGCAGCATCCGCGCGTGGCGTGGGTCAACTATCCCGGCCTGCCGGGCTCCAAGTATTCTTCCCTCGCGAAGAAATACCTGCCGAAGGGCGCCTCCGGCCTGCTCAACTTCGGCATCAAGGGCGGACGCGCGGCGGGCGAAAAGTTCATCGATGCGGCGCAGTTCATGAGCCACCTCGCCAACATCGGCGACGCCAAGACGCTCGTCATCCATCCGGCGTCGACCACGCACCGCCAAATGAGCGACGAGGAGCAGGTGAAGGCCGGCGTCTTGCCGGACATGATCCGCATGTCGGTTGGCATCGAGTCGATCGACGATCTGCTGTGGGACATCGACCAGGCACTCCATCATTCGGGGAAGGCATGATCAGCTACCAAGTCGTCGAGCACGGCAAGCCGCTGCAGAAGCAGGTCCTGGAGACGCCGAAGCCGCAAGGAACCGAAGTGCTTGTGCGCGTCACGCGCTCGGGCGTATGCCACTCCGACCTGCACATCTGGGACGGCTACTTCGACCTCGGCGGCGGCAAGCGCTTCTACGTGAAGGATCGCGGCTGCGTGCCGCCCTTCACGCTCGGCCACGAGCCCTTCGGCGTCGTGGAGGCTTTAGGCCCCGGCGTCAAGAAGATCGACCGGAAGATAAAGGTCGGACAGCGGCGCGTGGTCTATCCGTGGATCGGCTGCGGCAAATGCGCGGTGTGCAAGGCCGGCCAGGACAACTACTGCGTCTCGGGCTCGCGCTACCTCGGCGTGAACCGCGCGGGCGCCTACTCCACGCATGTGCTCGTGCCGCACCCGAAATACCTGGTCGACGCCACGGGCGTCGACGAATCGTTCGCCGCAACCCTCGCCTGCTCTGCGATCACCGCGTACAGCGCCATCGCCAAGCTCCCGGCCCTCGGCGCGAAAGACTGGGTCGCCGTGCTCGGCTGCGGCGGCCTCGGGCTCATCGGCATCTCGATCCTGCGCGCAAAGGGCGTGAAGAACATCGTCGGCTGCGACATCGACGACGCGAAGCTCGCTGCGGCAGCGAAAGGCGGCGCCGCGAGGACGCTGAATAGCCGCGCGCCCGATGCCGTGGCCCAGCTGCAAGGCATGGCGGGGGGGAATCTCGCCGGCGCCATCGACTTCGTCGGCATGCCGGCGACCGCGGCGCTCGGCATCGGCGCCCTGCGCAAGGGCGGCCGCTACGTGCTCTGCGGACTCTTCGGCGGCGAGCTCACGCACCCGCTGCCGCCGATCGCGCAGCGCGCGATCGGGATCATCGGCTCATACGTCGGCAACCTCCAGGAGCTGAAGGAGGTGGTCGCCCTCGCCAAGAAGAAGAAGATCCGGCCGACGCCGCTGGAGACCCGCCCCGCCACGCAGGCGAATGCGGCGCTGGAGGACCTGAAGGCCGGCCGCGTCCTGGGACGCATCGTGCTCGACTTCGAGCACGCCTAGCCCGCGAGCCACGAAATGCTGGACACCCGCACGACCATCGTCGCCGGGTTCGTCGTCGCGCTCCTGCTCGCCGGCACGGCCATCTCCTTCGCGCGCAGCATCCGCACTTCGCCGCGACTCGCCCTGCCGCTCCGGCTCTGGGGCTATTCCCTCCTCGCGCTCGCCACGGGGCTTGCGGGCGTCGCGGCGCGGGACCATATCCCGGCCTTCCTCTCCATCGTCGCCGGCAACACGCTCGTCGTCGCCGCGGTCGTGCTTTCGTATCGCAGCCTGCGGGCCTTTCAAGGCCCGGCCCCCGCCGATCCCCTCGGGTGGGCGCTGGTGGCGGCGGTCTTCGTATCGCTCTGGGTTCTCCTCGACGTCTGGCCCGATCTCGGCGCTCGCATCGCCGTCCTTTCCGCCGTGCGCGCATTCCTTCTTGCGCGCAATGCGTGGCAGCTCGGCAGGACGGTGCCGCCGGAGTGCCGGGTTTCCTTCGCTTTCACGCGCGCCGTCTTCTGGTTCGCCGCCGTGGCGATGATCGGACGCGGGCTCTTCGGCGCCTGGCAGCCGCCCACCGGCGATTTCATGGCGCCCAACCCGGTGAACGCGATCCCTTACCTCGCCTTCGCCTGCGTGAGCGTCGCCGCCACGCTCGGCGTCCTCTGGATCGTCGTGCAATTCCTGCAGGGAGAGCTGGTGCGGCTTGCGTCGCGGGACGGCCTCACCGGCTTGCTCAACCGGCCCGCATTCCTCGCCGAGTTCGACAAGGAGCTCTCGCGCAGCGAGCGCGCGGGCGAGGTCTTCAGCCTTGCGGTGTTCGATCTCGATCGTTTCAAGGCCCTGAACGACCTCTACGGCCACCCGGCCGGCGACGAGGCGCTGCGCCGCGTCGCCGCCGCCATGCGCGGCGTCC
>JBLNDP010000207.1:0-9112 GCA_050261755.1 Clostridia bacterium | reverse complement strand
CCGATGTGCCTGCGCGCAAACATCCGGCGCCAAGGTCCCGAAAACTATGCCGCGCGGCTGCGCGAGGCCGGCATGGAAGCACGCCTGCTGGGCGGCGGCGCCCTCTTGCTGGAGAAGCCCGTCCCGGTTGAGCGTCTGCCCGGCTTTCGCGACGGTGACGTCTCGGTGCAGGATGCGGGCGCGCAGCGCGCTGCGGCGTGCCTCGACCTGAGCGCTGGCGTTCGCGTGCTGGACGCGTGCGCCGCGCCCGGAGGCAAGAGCGCGCACGTGCTCGAGCTCGCCGATGTGCGGCTGACTGCGCTCGACGCCGATGCCGAGCGCTGCGCGCGCCTTACGGCGAATCTGTCCCGCCTCGCGCTGTCCGCGGAGCAGGTCAAGACCGCTGATTGCACGCGCCTTGAGAGCTGGTGGGACGGCACGCGGTTCGATCGCATCCTGGCCGACGTGCCCTGCACCGCTTCCGGCGTGGCTCGCCGTCATCCTGACCTCAAGTGGTTGCGCCGCGCGGAGGACGTCGGCGCCTTCGCCGCCAAGCAGAAGGCGATCCTCGCTGCGCTTTGGCAGGTGCTCGCCCCGGGTGGTAAATTGCTGTACGTCACCTGCTCGGTGTTTCCTGGGGAGAACGAGGACGTGGTCGGAGCGTTCATTGCGAGCGCCGAAAACGCGCTACGCCTCCCCCTGCCCGATGGCCAGCCTTCCCAGTGGCTGCCCTGCGCCGAGCACGACGGCTTTTTCCTTGCCCTGATCCAGAAGCAAGCTTGAGCTACGCCGGGCACCGCATCGCATTCGTATCGCGCGTGCTTGGCGTGCTGCTCGCCTGCATTCTCTCGGTCGCCCAGGCGCAGGAGGCTGAAGTCCGTGCGGCGAGCCTGCGTGCGACCGACGACGGGCTTGCCCTGGATGCAGACTTTAGCCTCGAGCTTTCACCGCGGCTCGCCGACGTGCTGCAGAACGGCGTGCCGCTCTACTTCGTCGTCGAATTCGAGCTCACGCGCAGGCGCTGGTATTGGCTCGACGACAATGCGGCGTCGGCGCAGCTGCAGCTGCGGCTCTCCTATCATGCCTTGTCGAGGCAATACCGCCTTTCGAGCGGCCCGCTGCAGCAGAACTTCGCGAGCTTGACCGAGGCGATCAATGTGCTCACGCACGTCCGGAACTGGCTGGTCGTCGACCGCACCGTTACCTTTTCCGACGCCGACTATGAAGCCGCCGTGCGGCTGCGGCTCGATACGGCTTTGCTGCCGAAGCCCTTCCAGTTGAGCGCGCTCGCGCGCCGCGACCTGCATCTGGAAAGCCCGTGGAAGCGCTTCATCGTGCACTCCCCGAGGCAGCTGCCGGCGCCGGTGGAAAGTCGCGAGCCCCAGGAAAGAGAGGCGCGATGAAGCTCATCGTCATCCTCGCCGGAGGCGTGGCCGCGATCGGCATCTTCCTGCTCGCGACCGCCAGCGCGCAAACGACTCTCTTCGCCCGGCACTTCCCCTTGCTTCTGGCGCTGAACGGCGCCTTGGCCCTCATGCTGGCGGTGCTGGCGGGGTACCAGCTGGTGAACCTGGCGCGCCGCTACCGCGCGCGCGTTTTCGGCACGCGCCTCACGCTGCGGCTGCTCGCACGCTTCGCGCTTCTTGCCGTGCTCCCGGGCCTGGTGGTTTATGCCGTCTCCGTCCACTTCGTCGCCCGCTCGATCGAGTCGTGGTTCGATGTGAAGGTCGACGCCGCGCTCGAGGGCGGCATCTCGCTCGGCCAGCAGGCGATCGACCAGATGCTCGGCGACCTGCAGACGAAGGCCCGCTCCATCGCCCTCGAGCTCGGGGACCGCTCCGGTGCGCCGGCTGCGGCGCGGCTGGAGCGCCTGCGCGAGCAGGCCGGCGTGGAGGAGGCGGTGCTCTTCACGGCCGGCGGGCGGCCGCTCGCGAGCGCGAGCGGCGACGTGGGGCGGCTCGTCCCTGACCTGCCGAGCGCCTACGCGCTTCGCCAGGCGCGCCTCAATCGCGGCTACACGACGGTGGACTCGGCGCCAGGCCGGCCGCTGTCGCTTCGCGTGCTCGTGCCGGTCGACACGCGCGGGATCGCCGACGAGCCGCGCCTGCTGCAGCTGCGCCAGAGCGTTCCAGCCAGCTTCTCGCGCAGCGCGGAAGCCGTGGAGGCGGCTTACCGCGATTACCGCGAGCTCGCCATCTCGCGCGAGGGACTGAAGCGGATCTATATCGTGACCCTGAGCTTCGCGCTGCTCCTTGCCCTGTTCGTGGCGGTGGCCGTGGCCGTGACGCAGTCGAATCTGCTCGCCGAGCCGCTCGCGATTCTGGCGCAGGCCACGCAGGCCGTAGCCCGCGGTGAGTACTCCCGCCAGGCGCCCGTGACCAGCCGCGACGAGCTCGGCGTGCTCACCGAGTCATTCAACTCGATGACACGGCAGCTCGCCGAAGCGCGCCGCGGCGTCGAGGCCAACCGCGTCGCGCTCGAGGCGGCGAAGGCTCACCTCGAGAACATCCTCGCTAACCTGTCCGCGGGGGTGCTGGTGTTCGACCGCGACCTGCAGCGCACCGTCACTAACCGCGGCGCGGCCGAGATCCTGGGCGCGGAGCTCGATTCCTTCTCGGCGAGCATGTGCCAGGAGTTCGCCGCCCAGGGCGACAAGGAGTGGCACCTGGAGCTGACGTTGAAGCCGAGCGGGAAGACGGTGCACGCGCGCGGCGCCAAGCTTTCGCCTGCGACCGGGGGGGGGTACGTCGTCGTGCTCGACGACGTGACGCAGCTCATTCAGGCGCAGCGCGCGACCGCCTGGGCGGAAGTCGCGCGCCGGCTTGCGCACGAGATCAAGAATCCGCTGACGCCGATCCAGCTTTCCGCGGAGCGTCTGGAGATGAAGCTCGCCGAACGCCTCCCTAGGGAAGATGCCGAGGCCTTGCGGCGGGCGACGGGCACAATCGTCAGCCAGGTCAGCGCGCTCAAGGCGATGGTCGACGACTTCCGCGACTACGCGCGCCTGCCGCCGCCGGCGCCGCAGCGGCTGGACCTGAACGCGCTGGTGGGCGACGTGCTCGCCCTTTACGAAACCTACGCCGTGCCGATCGCCAAGCATCTTCATCCGGGGCTGCCGCCGGTGTGGGCCGACGCAGCACAGATACGTCAGGTCATCCACAACCTGGTGCAGAATTCCCAGGATGCGCTGGAGAACGCCAAGGGCAGCGGAGCGATGCCGGCCATCGAGGTGCGTACCGATCGCGTGGGGGACAAGGTGCGGCTCGCCGTGTCGGATAACGGTAGCGGCTTTCCCGAGGAAATGATGGCGCGCATCTTCGAGCCGTACGCGACGACCAAGGCGCGGGGGACGGGCCTGGGCTTGGCGATCGTCAAGAAGATCGTGGACGAGCACCAGGGCAGCATCGCAGTGGAGAACCGCTCGCCGCAGGGCGCTTCCGTCAGCGTCTTCCTGCCCCTGGCTGAGGCGGCCTGATGGCGCACATCCTGGTCGTGGACGACGAAGTCGGCATCCGGGAGCTCCTCTCGGAGATCCTGGCGGACGAGGGACATCAAGTCTCGCTCGCCGAAAGCGCCGGTGACGCCCGTCGCCTGCGCGAGCGGCAGCGCCCGGACCTCGTGCTGCTCGACATCTGGATGCCCGACACCGACGGCATCACGCTGCTGAAGGAATGGGCGGCGAGCGGGCAACTGACGATGCCGGTCGTCATGATGTCCGGCCATGGCACCATCGAGACCGCGGTCGAGGCCACGCGCATCGGCGCGCTGGACTTCCTCGAGAAGCCGATCGCGCTGCAGCGCCTGCTTGCCACGGTGAAGCGGGCCCTTCGCAATCCGGAGGCCAACGCTGCGCCGGAGCTCGGCCTCGTCGCCCTCGGCCGCGCGACGGCGCTTGCCGAGGCCAAGAAGCGCCTCTCGCAGCTCGCGCAGACCAATGCGCCGCTCCTTTTGCGCGGCGAGCGAGGCATGCGGCCCGAGCTCTTTGCGCGCCTGCTCGTGGCGCCGGGCGCCCCCTTCCTTCACGGCGCGGAGCTCCTCGCCGAGCCGCCCTCGGAGCTGCTGGCGCGCGCGGCCGGCGGCGTGCTCTTCTTCGCGGACCTGACCAAGCTCGGCCGGGCCGAGCAGCGCCAGCTCGACTTCCTGCTGGGACGCGCCGACAAGCACAAGGCGCGCGTGGTCTCCTTCTCGCCGGTCGACCCGCGCAGCCTCGCGGAGAAGCTGGACTTCGACGCCGAGCTCGCCGTCAAGCTCGCCGACCTGACGCTCAGGTTGCCGCCGTTGCGGGAGATGGCCGAGGACATTCCCGATCTCGCCTCGCTCATGCTGGCGCAATTGGTGGAGTCGCGGGCGTGCCCGCCGCGGCGCTTCGCCATCGCCGCCCTAAACGCGCTGCGTCACCACGGCTGGCCCGGCAACCTGGCGGAGCTCGAAAGCGTGGTGAAGGACCTCGCGCTCGGCGCGCTCGAGGACGAGATCCGGCTCGAGGATGTCGAGAGGGTGATCGCGGCGCGCTCCTCGCCGCCGGCCGCCGCCGAGCTTTCGCTCGACCGTCCGTATCGCGAGGCGCGCGAAGCCTTCGAGCGGGTGTACTTCGAGAACCTGCTGGCGCGCGAGCATGGCAGCATGTCGCGCGTGGCGGAGCGCTCCGGCCTGGAGCGCACGCACCTCTACCGCAAGCTGAAGGCGCTCGGCCTGTCCGTCGGCCGGCGCGAGGAAAGCTAGCTCAGGCCTTCTTCTTCTTGTTGGGGCGCTGCGGGCGGCTCTTGCCGTAGCTGCCCTTGTAGATCTTGCCGCGCCGCGTGCGCTTGTCGCCCTTGCCCATGACTTGTCTCCTGAAGAGGCCGCGATTATAGCGGCGTCTCGGCCGTGCTCGCCGGCTCGTACGCGAGGTGCGGCGCAAGCCAGCGCTCCGCTTCGGCGATGCTGAGTCCCGAGCGCGCTGCGTAGTCCTCCACCTGATCGCGACCGACCTTGCCGACGGCGAAATACGCCGCGTCGGGATGCGACAAGTAAAACCCGGACACCGCTGCGGCGGGCAGCATGGCGTAGCTGTCGGTGAGCTGCATGTCGGCGTTTTTCTCGGCCTGAAGCAGAGCGAATAGCGGCCCCTTCGCCGTGTGGTCCGGGCACGCCGGATATCCCGGAGCGGGACGGATGCCGCGGTAGGCCTCGGCGACGAGCTGCGGCGACGACAGGCGCTCGTCCGGCGCGTAGCCCCAGAACTCGCGACGAACGCGCTCGTGCAGTCGCTCGGCGAACGCCTCCGCGAGGCGATCGGCGAGGGATTTGAGCATGATGGCCGAGTAGTCGTCGTTCGCCCGCTCGAAGGCGGCAACGCGCTCGGCGATGCCTCCGGCGCTGACGGCGAATGCGCCGATCCAGTCGCGGGCTCCGCTCGACTTCGGTGCGACGAAGTCCGCGAGGCACAGGTTCGGACGGCCGCTCGGCTTGACGTTCTGCTGCCGCAGGTTGCGCCAGACCATCGCCGCCCGGCCGCGTTGCTCGTCCGCGTACACCTCGATGTCGTCTTCGTTCACCTGCGCGGCCGGGAAAAGCCCGAACACGCCGTTCGCGACGACCCAGCGCTCCTTCACGATCTTGGCCAGCATCTCCTTGGCCTCGGCCAGGAGCTTGCGCGCCGCCTCGCCCACGACGGGGTCGGAGAGAATCTTCGGGTACGCGCCCGAGAGCTCCCAGGTCTGGAAAAAAGGGCCCCAGTCGATGTAGTCGACCAGCTCCTCCAGCGGATAGCCGCGCAGGACGGTGATGCCAGGCTTGGCGGGGCGGGGCGGGACATACGCGGACCAGTCGGTCTTGAGGCCCAAGCGCCGGGCCTCGGCGAGCGGCAACAACGGGCCGGGTCCTTTCTTGTCGCGATGCTGCTCGCGGATGCGCTCGTAGTCGGCGCGCACGTCGGCGACATAAGCCTGCCGCGCCTCCGGCGAGAGCAGGCTTTGCACGACCGGCACGCTGCGCGAGGCGTCGGGCACGTAGACCACCGGGCCGGAATAGTGCGGGGCGATCTTGACCGCAGTGTGCACGCGAGAGGTCGTCGCCCCGCCGATGAGCAGGGGCAGCTTGAATCCGCCGCGCTCCATTTCCTTCGCGACGTGCGCCATTTCTTCGAGCGACGGCGTGATCAGGCCCGAGAGACCCACGGCGTCCGCGTTCTCCCGCCGCGCCGTCTCCAGGATCGCCTGCGCGGCCACCATGACGCCGAGGTTGACCACCTCGTAGTTGTTGCACTGGAGCACCACGGCGACGATGTTCTTGCCGATGTCGTGCACATCGCCCTTCACCGTGGCGATCACCACCTTCCCCTTCGCGCGCCCGGCTTCGCCGCTCTTCGCCTTCTCGGCCTCGATGTAGGGCACGAGGTGCGCGACCGCCTGCTTCATTACGCGGGCTGACTTCACCACCTGCGGCAGGAACATCTTGCCCGCGCCGAAGAGGTCGCCGACCACGTTCATGCCGTCCATGAGCGGGCCTTCGATGACCTGGATCGGACGCGCGAACTTCTGCCGCGCCTCCTCGGTATCGGCCACGACATGCGTCGAGATGCCGTTGACCAGCGCGTGGCTGAGCCGCTCCTCTACGCTGCCGGCGCGCCATGCCTCGTCCTTGACGCGCTCCTTGGCGCCCGACTTCACCGTCTCGGCGAACTCGACGAGGCGCTCCGTCGCGTCGGGGCGCCGGTTGAAGATCACGTCCTCCACCCGCTCGCGAAGCTGTGGCTCGATCTCCTCGTAGACCCCGAGCTGCCCGGCGTTCACGATTCCCATCGTCATGCCCGCCTTGACGGCGTGGTACAGGAACGCCGTGTGCATCGCCTCGCGCACTGCGTCGTTGCCGCGGAAGGAGAACGAGAGGTTCGAGACGCCGCCGGAGACCTTCGCGTCCGGCAGGTTGGCGCGGATCCACCGCACCGCCTCGAGGTAGTCGAGCCCGTAGCCGGCATGCTCCTCGAGGCCCGTGGCCACCGCGAAGATGTTCGGATCGAAGACGATGTCCTCGGCCGGGATGCCGGCCTGGCGGGTGAGCAACTCGTAGGCGCGCCGGCAGATGGCGATGCGCCGCTCCAGCGTGTCGGCCTGGCCTTTCTCGTCGAACGCCATGACGACGACCGCGGCCCCGTACTTGCGGCACAGGCGCGCCTGGCGCAGGAACTCGTCCTCGCCCTCCTTCATCGAGATGGAATTGACGATGGCCTTGCCCTGCACGCACTTGAGCCCCGCCTCGATGACGCTCCACTTCGAGCTGTCGATCATGACCGGAACGCGCGCGATGTCCGGCTCCGAGGCGACGAGGCTCAAAAACGTCGTCATGGCCTTCTGCGAGTCCAGCATCGCCTCGTCCATGTTGACGTCGATGACCTGGGCGCCGTTTTCCACCTGCTGGCGCGCCACGCTCAAGGCTGCGGCGTAGTCGCCGCCGAGGACGAGCCGGGCGAACGCCTTCGACCCCGTGACGTTGGTGCGCTCGCCGACGTTCACGAAGAGAGAGGAATCGTCGATGTTGAGCGGCTCGAGGCCGGCGAGCCGCAGGGCCGGCCGAGGCGCCGGAGCCCGCCGCGGGGAAACGCCTTTCAGCGCATCGCGCAACGCGGCAATGTGCTCGGGCGTAGTGCCGCAGCAGCCGCCGGCGACGTTCAGCCAGCCGCTGCGCGCCCATTCGCCGATATGCCGTCCCATGGACTCCGGCGTGTCGTCGTATTCGCCAAAGGCGTTCGGCAGGCCGGCGTTCGGGTGGCAGGACACCGGGATCTCGCTGATGCGCGCCAGCTCCTCGACGTAGGGCCGCAGCTCCTTCGCCCCCAGCGCACAATTGAGGCCGATGGAGATCGGCTTGGCGTGCCGCAGAGAGTTGTAGAACGCTTCCGTGGTCTGGCCGGAAAGCGTGCGCCCGGAGGCGTCGGTGATCGTGCCGGAGACCATCACCGGCAGCCGCTCGCCGCGCGCCTCGAAGGCGTTCTCGATCGCCATGAGGGCGGCCTTGGCGTTCAGCGTGTCGAAGATCGTCTCGACGAGCAGCAGGTCGACGCCGCCTTCCAGCAGGCCATCGATCGCTTCCCCGTACGACGCGAGCAGCTCGTCGAAAGTGATGGCGCGGAAGCCGGGATCGTTGACGTCGGGCGAGATCGAGCCGGTCTTGTTGGTCGGGCCCAGCACCCCGGCGACAAAGCGCACCTCGCCGGGATGCGCCGCCTCCCACTCCGCCACCACCTCGCGCGCCAAGCGGGCGGCGGCCGCATTGAACTCCCGCGCCAAGCCTTCCATGCCGTAGTCGGCCAGGGCGACGGAGGTGGAGTTGAAGGTATTCGTCTCGATGATGTCCGCGCCGGCGGCCAGGTACTGCGCGTGGATGTCGCGGATGAGTTGCGGCCGGGTGAGGGAAAGCAGGTCGTTGTTGCCCCGCAGCTCGCGCGGCCAATCCCGGAAGCGCTCGCCGCGGTAGTCCTCCTCCGCCAGCCGCGCGCGCTGGATCATGGTGCCCATCGCGCCATCGAGGAGGACGATTCGCTCCTCGAGCAGGGCAAGCAGCTTGGCGGATCGCGGCGGAACGTTCATCAGCGCGTGGAAAAAGAAAAAGCCCGCTCAGCTTTCGCCAGAAACGGGCCTCTCGGCAGCGCCTCTTTAGCGGCATTTATATGGACGACGCGGCCTTTCGGCGGCTTCGGCGCCCGCAAGCTGAGCTCAAATCGGCGCGAGGCCGCAGTGTGCCGATTTAAGCCTGTAGTGTCAACCGCTTACCGCACTGCCCACTTATAATGGCGCGATCCGAATGGATTCCGCCGCCAGCGAATTCGAATCGATCGTCGGCCGTTACGCCTGTCGCGTGGAATGGGGCGACTGCGACCCGGCCGGAATCATCTTCTATCCGACCTACTTCCGCTGGATGGATGCGGCGAGCTGGGCGTTCATGGAAAGCGCGGGGTATGACGCGGCGCGCTTCCGCGTGGAGCACATCGCCATGCCCCTGCTCTCGGCGCAATGCGATTTCGTCGCGCCCGCGCTGCAGGGCGACCGCTGCGAGGTGCGCTCGCGCATCCGCCGCTTCGGCGGCAAGTCTTTCGTCGTCGCTCACGAGATTGTGCGGGCGGACGGAACCTCCCTCGCGCGCGGATCCGAGACGC
>JBLNDP010000206.1:0-4740 GCA_050261755.1 Clostridia bacterium | reverse complement strand
CGACCGCCTGCATGTCGAGCACCGCCTCGAGCAGCGTCGCGAACGGGCCGTACTCGCGGCCGCCGTCGATCGATTGCCAGAAGTAGCCGCTCGGCCGCTCGGTGACGCGCGTGCGGTCGTATTCGGGAAGCGTTTCGGGAATGGTGTTGGTCATGGGCCCATTGGAGCGCAAGGCGGCATGCCGGCGTTGACCTGCCGCAAGGAACCTCTCCGCGCTGGCGCGATCATTGGGCAATGGTGAGGATCTTCGAGAACCGGCTCGACGCCGGGCGCCGGCTGGCCGAGGCGCTCGCCGCGTACCGCGGCCGCCATCCGCTCGTGCTGGCCATCCCGCGCGGCGCGGTCGAGATCGGCGCGGTGGTCGCCGACGCGCTCGAGGGCGAGCTCGACGTCGTGCTCGTCAGGAAGCTGCGCTCGCCCTATAGCCCCGAGTACGCCGTGGGCGCCGTGGACGAGAGCGGCTGGACGTACGTCGCCGAGCAGGCCGCCTACGCCGGCGGCACGCCGGAGCACCTCGCGCGCGAGAAGCGCGCGCAGATGGAGACGCTCGCGAAGCGCCGCGCGCTGTACACGCCGCAATGCCCGCCGGCGGACCCGGCGGGCCGCGTGGCGATCGTCGTCGACGACGGCATCGCCACCGGCGCCAGCATGATCGCCGCGCTCCACAGCGTGCGCGCGAAGAAGCCGGCGCGGCTCATCTGCGCCGTGCCGGTCGCGCCGGCGGAGAGCGTCGAGACGGTGCGCCCGTATTGCGACGAGGTGGTCTGCCTCGAGACGCCGGAGGACTTCCAGGCGGTCGGGCAGTTCTACCGCGAGTTCGCGCAGGTGGAGGACGAGGCGGTCGTCGACCTCCTCGCCCACCACGCGAAGAGGCGCCGGGCCGCATGAGCGAGCACCTCCTCGCCGTGCCGCAGGACGCCCTCGGCGTCGTCGTCTTCTCGCACGGCAGCGGCTCGGGGCGGCTCTCGCCGCGCAACCAGTTCGTCGCCGCCGAGCTGCGCCGCAGCCGCATCGCCACCCTGCTCCTCGACCTGCTCACGCCCGCCGAGGACCGCGTCTACGAGAACCGCTTCGACATCGCGCTGCTCACCACGCGCCTGGGCGACGCGGTACGCCTCGTGCGGCGCGAGGCCGCCACGCGCGCGCTGCCCGTCGGCCTCTTCGGCGCGAGCACCGGCGCCGCTTCGGCCCTGCGCGTGGCGGCGGCGATGCCGGAGGCGGTGCGCGCGGTGGTCTCCCGCGGCGGGCGTCCGGACCTCACCGGCGATGAAATGCTCGCGCGCGTGCAGGCGCCGACGCTTCTCATCGTCGGCGGCCTGGACGACGACGTCCTGGAGATGAACCGCTCGGCGCAGGCGTGCCTGCGCTGCCCTTCCGAGCTCGCGGTGGTGCCGGGCGCCACGCACCTCTTCGAGGAGGCGGGAACGCTCGAGCAGGTGGCGCGCCTCGCGGCGCGCTGGTTCGCCCGCTACTTGGGCGCGGCCGCCGCGAGCGCCATCGGCGCCGCGTAGAACTGCTGCGTCGTCTCCAGCCAGCGCTTGTAGGCCGAGTCCATGGTCTGCACCAGGTTCTGGCCGACCTGCGGCGCGGGCGCGAGCGCCAGCGCCTCGTAGAGGCTGCGCCAGTAGGCGAGGGACTTCGCCATGTTCGAGGCGAGGAACTCGCCCTGGATGCGCCAGAGCGCCTGCAGGTCCTGCGCGTCGGCCACTTGCTTGCGCACGGCCTCGGCGGCCGCATGCGCCTCGACGGCGGCCTCGAGCTGCGCCTCGCGCACGCGCAGGGACGCCTCGGTGTAGGTTTCGAAGGCCTGCAGGGCCGCGTCGAGCTGCTGCTTCCAGGCCTGCAGCGGGAAGTCGATCAGGTTCGTCGTCATGGTCATCTCCTCTGAGCTCTTTCCAGCCTACGCGGGCGCTGACGCGACCGATTGATTTGGCTCAAGTTTCCGGTCGGAGACGATGCGCCCGTCCACCAGGTCGATGCGCCGGCCGCACTGGCGCGCGAGGTCGTGGTTGTGGGTGACGATGAGCACCGTGGTGCCGTGGTCGCGGTTCACCTGCCGCATGAGGTCGAACACGCCCTGCGCGGCCTTGGTGTCGAGGTTGCCGGTCGGCTCGTCGGCGAGGAGCAGCGACGGGTTCATGGCGAGCGCCCGGGCCACCGCGACGCGCTGCTGCTGCCCGCCGGACATGTTCGTGGCGAGGTGCTCGGTGAACTCGGCGAGGCCCATGCTGCCGAGGAGCGCGCGCGCGCGCGCCGCCATGGCCGCGTCGGGCCGGCCCCGGTCGACGAGCATCGGCATCATCACGTTCTCGAGCGCCGTGAAGGCCGGCAGCAGATGGTGGTACTGGAAGACGAAGCCGATGGCGTGGCCGCGCAGGTGCGTGATGGCGCGGTCGTCGAGGCCGGAAGTCTCGCGGCCGCCGATGGACAGCCGGCCCGCGCTCGGCCGGTCGAGCAGGCCGACGATGTTGAGGAGCGTGCTCTTTCCGGACCCCGACGGGCCCATGAGGGCGCAGAACTCGCCCGGCTCGAGGGCGAAGTCGAGGCCGTGCAGGACCTCGGCTTCGGTCGGCATGCCGACGTTGTAGGCCTTGCGCAAGCCCTCGAGGCGAAGGACGGTCTCGCTCATGAGCGAATCGCAACCCTCATGACCGAATCGCAACCCTCATGACCGAATCGCAACGACAGGATCGAGGCGCGCGCCGCGCAGCGCCGGCCAGATCGCCGCGGCGAGGCCGGTGAGCGTGGCGAGCACCGCCGAGGCGACGAAGTACACCGGCGGGTAGCCGATGACGAAGAGCGGCGTGCCGTCGGGGTTGGTCATGAAGCGCTCCCAGGCGAAGATGGCCACGGCGCCGAGCGCCGAGCCGAAAAGGGAGCCGACCAGGCCGAGCGCTGCGCCCTGGATGAGGAAGACGCGCAGGATCTGGCCCTGCGAGGCGCCCATGGCGCGCAGGATGCCGATCTCCTTGGACTTCTGCACCACCGAGACGATCAGCACCGCGGCGATGCCGAAGGCGATGGCCAGCGCGACGAAGACGCGGATGGTCACGTTGGCGACGCTTTGCGCGTTGATGGCGATGAAGAACTGGTTGTTGGTCTTGATCCAGCTCTCCGCGCGCACGGGGTTCGCGGCGGCGATGGCGGCAGAGACCGCATCGGCGGCGAAGATGTCGGTGACGGTCACGTCGATGCTCGAGGCGCCGCCGACCAGGTCGAGCAGCGCCTGCGCCGTGTTGAGGGCGACGTAGGTGTTGCGCAGGTTCGCGCCCTTGGAGCCCAGATCGACGATGCCGGAGATGGTGAGGATCGCGCCCGGGCCGCTCGAGGGGGCGATGCGCAGCTTGTCGCCCACCGTCACGCCGAGGTCGTTGGCGAGCTCGGTGCCGATGATGATGTCGTCGGTATTGAGCCGCGCGCGCCCCTGCACGATCTTGTCCGGCAGGGGAACGATGGCGAAGTAGCGCTCCGGATCGACGCCGGCGAGGCTGATGGCGCGGGTCGCCTCGCCGCGCACCGCGAGCGCGGAGCCGGCGGCCATCGGCGACACGTGCGTCACCTCGGGCATGGCGGCGACCTCGCGCAGGAGCTTCTGCCACTGGTCGATCGAGCGGATGCGCTGGTACGGGCGCTGCACCGAGGCCGCCTCGACGATGCCGCGCTCGGCGCGCCGCAGCGGCCGCGCCACCTCGTCGGGCGGCCAGAGGACGATGTGCGCCTGCGCCGAGAGCACGCGGTTGATGATGTTCTGCATCTGCGCGGCGAGCGCCGCCGACATGAAGACGATGACGCCCACGCCGATCGACACGCCGACGACGATGGCGATGGACTGCATCTTGCCCTCGCGCAGGAAGCGCAGCGCGGCGATCCACTCGAAGGGCAGCCAGGGATTCATCGCCCGGCGGCGGCCAGGGCCCCCGAGCCGTTGCGCGAGCGCAGCCGGTCGCCGGCCCGGATGCGCGCGGCGGCGATCGGCACCACCGCATCGCCCTCCTTCAGGCCATTCACGATCTCGACCGCGCCCTCGCCGCGCAAGCCCACCTTCACCGGCTCGCGCACCGCGCGGCCGGTGCGTACGGCGAGCACCCAGGGCGCCGGGCCGTTCGCGTCGTGGACGCTGTCCGCGGGGAGGGTGAGCACCGCCGCGCGGCGGTCGGTCTCGATGTCCACCGACACGGTCATGTCCTGGCGCAGGTACTCGGGCGGGTTGGGGACGCGCAGCCGCACCTCGATCGTGCCGCGTTGCGCGTCGACGCCGGGATTCACGTAGAAGAGCTCCGCGGGAAAGCGCTGCCCGGGATACGCGTCCGCCGAGGCGAGCGCCTTCTGCCCGACGCGCAGCTTGGAGAGGTTCTTCTCGTCGACGAGGACGACGATCTGCGTCTCGCCTTCGGGCGAGAGGACGAGGAGGATCTTGCCCGGCTGCACGACATCGCCCCGCTCCACGTCGCGCGCGATCAGCACGCCCTTGGCCGGGGCGCGGATCGTCGCGTAGGCGAGCCGCGCGCGCGCCGCCTCGAGCGCGCGCCGCGCCACTTCCTCGCTATGGATGGAATCGTCGAGCACCGACTGGACGATGAAGCCCTTGTCGCGCAGCTGCCGGTTGCGCTCCAGCTGGGTGCGCGCGTTGGCGAGCGTCGCCTCGGCCTGCGCGAGGAGCGCGCGCGCCTCCGAGGACTCGAGCACGATCAGCGTGTCGCCGGCCTTGACGGCCTGGCCCTGCTCGACCGGCACCCGCTC
>JBLNDP010000205.1:0-5455 GCA_050261755.1 Clostridia bacterium | reverse complement strand
GGCAGCGCGCCGCTCGATTCCTCGAAACCCTTGCAGAGCCAGACGAGCGGCGTCGACGGCGGAAGCGCCTGCAGCACCTCGCGCAGCGCGGCGACCGGCGTTGCCGCCAGCACGAGCTCCCGCCTCGCGAGCGCCTCTTCCAGACGCGCGGTAACCAGCACCGCGTTGGGAATCTCGACACCGGGCAGGTAGCGCTCGTTCCGGCGCGTTTGCGCCATCGCCTGCGCCTGCGCAAAATCGCGCGCCCAGAGCGACACTTCGAGGCGGGAAGCGAGGACGCCCGCGATTGCGGTGCCCCATGCGCCCGCGCCGAGCACTGCGACCCGGGGCACGGCTAGTCCCCCCAGAGCACGCCCGCGCGGAGGTAACCGTCCGCGCCGTCGGCGTGACGCACATGCACCCACCCGTTGGGGGCGGCGTCAATGTAGTCGAGGGCGACGTCCTTCGCCGCGACGAAGGCGACCGGCGCCGCATCATCCGGGCGCTGGCGCACTTCGGCGGAAGGCGCCGTCACCACGACCGTGCGTCGATCGGCGAGGCGGCGGCGCTCGACCCAGGAGAGCGCGCCGGCCGCGTCGCGCACCTTCAGCCAGGCGTCGGTCTGCGCGATGACCTCGAGCGGGTAGCCCTTGGAGACGACGAAGAGCGGCGTCGCCTGGCGCGACGGCGCGTCATACAGGATCGCGCCGTCCTCGCCGACGGCGCGGAAGTCGCTTGCGCGCGCCTGGGAGGCCGGCGCGGAAGCCGCCGTCAAAGCAATGCCGAGCGCGAGGAGCGCCGCCAGCCGCATCAGCGGGCGACTTCGATCCGCCCGGGCTCTTGCTGTTGCTGCCCCTGTTGCAGGCGCTGCATGTACAGCGCCTCGAACGCGACGTGCGCGAGCAGGACCGGCGGGAAGCCGGCGCGCGTGACGAGGTCCGAGATGGTCTCGCGCAGGTAAGGGAAGACGATATTGGCGCAAGTGACCGAGAGAAGCGGGTCGACGTCCTGCGCCGCGACGTTGCGCACGGTGAAGATGCCCGACTGCGCGGCCTCGACGAGGAAAAGCGTCTTCTCGCCGGCGCGCGCGGTCACCGTGGCTTTCACCGTGACCTCGTAGAGCCCCTCGGCGAAGTTGGCGCTCTCCTGGTGCATCTGCACCTCGACCTGGGGCTGCGCCGCCTCGGTGAAGATCTGCGGCGCGTTCGGCAGCTCGATCGAGGCGTCCTTGGTGTAGATCTTCTCGACCTGGAAGACGGGTTGCGCCGATTGTGCACCGGCGGACTGCGGCGGCTGGCTGCTCATGAGGCCTCTTTCAGTAGGGGGTCGAGCTCGCCCGCGCGGTCGAGGGCGTACAAGTCGTCGCAGCCGCCGACGTGGCGGCTGCCGATCCAGATCTGCGGCACCGTGCGCCGCCCGCTCTTCTTCATCATCTCGCCGCGGCGCTCCGGGTGGAGGTCGACGCGGATCTTCTCGATGTCGGTGACGCGCTTCTGCTCGAGGAGCCGCTCCGCGGACTGGCAGAAGGGGCAGGTGGCCGTCAGGTACATCGTCACTTTCGCCATCGGCTCGGTCGCTGTCGCCCGTCGGATCGCCGGCGGCTAGGACTTCTCCGTCGGCAGGCCGGCCTGCTGCCAGCCGCCGAGCCCGCCGCTCAGATTGAACACACGCGCGTAGCCGAGCTTGCGCAGCGTCGCGACGGCCTGCGACGAGCGCTGGCCCGTCGCGCAGCAGACGATGATCGGGCGGTCCTTGCGCTTGGCGATGTCCCCCGCCGCCTCGAGGTCCTTGAGCGGCACGTTCCTTGCGCCCAGCACGTGCCCGGCGCCGAACTCGCCGGGGTCGCGCACGTCGACGACCAGCGCGTCCTCGCGGTTCATGAGCAGCGTCGCTTCCTGCGCGCTCACGTACGGCCCGCCGGTGCTCTTGCGCAGCATCGGCCACAGCAGCATGCCGCCCGAGATCGCGGCGACCGCCACCATGAGCGTGTTGTGCTCGATGAACCTGACCAGCGTCGCGGTGTCCACGGGAACTAGGAACCCTGGGAGGGAGTGAGGGAGAGCGAGACCGAGCGCTTATTATAATTCAACGATGCCCGCGACCCGTCACAAGCTCGTGCTCCTGCGCCACGGCGAATCGCAGTGGAACCGCGAGAACCGGTTCACCGGCTGGACCGACGTCGACCTCTCGGAGGCCGGGCGCGCCGAGGCCGCCGCTGCCGGCCGCACGCTGAAAGGCGAAGGCTACGACTTCGACCTGGCCTTCACCTCGGTGCTGAAGCGGGCGATCCGAACGCTCTGGCTCGGCCTCGAGCAGCTCGACCGCATGTGGCTGCCGGTGGAGAAGAGCTGGCGCCTGAACGAGCGCCACTACGGCGGCCTGCAAGGCCTCAACAAGGCCGAGATGGCGGCGAAGTTCGGCGAGGCGCAGGTGCTCGTCTGGCGGCGCAGCTACGACACGCCGCCGCCCGCGCTCGACCGCGAGGACCCGCGCTACGAAGGGCGCGATGCGCGCTACGCGGGCGTGCCGGTTCCGCTGACCGAGTGCCTCAAGGACACCGTGGCGCGCGTCGTGCCGTATTGGGACTCGGCGATCGCCCCGGCGCTGCGCTCCGGCCGCCGCGTGCTCGTCGCCGCGCACGGCAATTCCCTGCGCGCGCTCGTGAAGCACCTCGACGGCATCGCCGACGACGAGATCGTCGGCCTCAACATCCCGACCGGCGTGCCGCTCGTGTATGAGCTGGACGATTCCCTGAAACCCATCAAGCACTACTACCTCGGCGACCCGGGCGAGGTGGCGAAGCGCACCGCCGCGGTCGCGAGCCAGGGCAAGGCCAAGGCCTGAGCAAGCAAGCGCTCGCCGCTTTACTCTCGGTCCTTTCGCTGCAGGCAGGCGCGGCGACGCAAGAAGACCTGCGCTCCCTGCGCTCGAAGATCGAGACGCTGACCCGCGAGCTCGACGACAAGGAGGAAACGCGCAAGGAAGCGCGCGACGCGCTGCGCGCCTCGGAGCGCGCCATCTCCGAGGCGAACCGCGAGCTCGCCGCGCTCTTGCGCGACGAGCGCAAGATCCGCGACGAGGCGGCGCGCATAGCGGAGCGGCGCCGGGCGCTCGAGGCGAGCCTCGCCGAGCGGCAGGCGGCCATCGCGCGCATGCTCGCCGCGCGCCAGGCCGGCGGCCCGCCCGACGGCCTGCGCGTGGCGCTCTCCGGCGAGGATCCCGCTTCCGTCGGGCGCACCCTGCAGTACGCAGGCTACGTGTCGCGCGCCGCGGCGGCCATGCTGAACGGCTATCGCGCGGCGATCGCCGAGGCCGCGCAGCTCGCGCGCGACGCCGAGGCGCGCCGGCGCGAGCTGCAGGAAGTGGAGCAGGCAAGCCGCGCCAAGCGCGACAAAGTGATCGCCGAGCGGCGCGAGAAGCGGCGCGTCTTCGAGCGCGTCGCCGCCGAGGTGCGCGCCAGCCGGAAGCAAATCAAGGTGTTGCGCGCCGACGAGACGCGCCTTTCGCGGCTGGTCGAGGGCCTGGGCCGGGTCATCTACGGTCGCGTCGAGAAGGTCCCGGAGGCGGGCGGCGCCCGGCAGCGCTTCTCGGCGCTGCGCGGCAGCCTGCGCCTGCCGGTCGCCGGGGAACTGATCGGCCGCTTCGGCGCTCCAAGGGGCTCGGGGATCGAGGCGAAGGGCGTCTTCATCCGGGCCCCGGAAGGGCAGCCGGTGCGGGCGATCGCCGGCGGACAGGTGGTCTACGCCGACTGGATGCGCGGGTTCGGCAACCTGCTGATCGTCGACCACGGCGAAGCCTACCTGTCGATCTACGCCAACAACGAGTCCGTGCTCAAGCAAGTGGGCGAGGCGGTCTCCGCCGGAGAGACCATCGCGACCACGGGGGCGAGCGGAGGCAACGAGGAATCGGGTCTATACTTTGAATTGCGCCACCTCGGCAAAGCCTTCGATCCCCTGCGCTGGGTCAAGCTCAAATAGGTAGGGATACATGCAGAGCAAATTCCGCAGTTTCGGTCTCATCGCCCTCGGCGCCGTCGCCGGGGTGCTCGTCAGCCTGCAGTTCCAGGCGGTCGCCGACCTGAAGACGGCGCGCGGCCCGCTGCCCATCGAGGAGCTGCGCGCCTTTACCGAAGTCTTCGGCGCGATCAAGACGAACTACGTGGAGCCCGTCGAGGACAAGAAGCTCATCACCGAGGCGATCAACGGCATGCTGACCGGCCTCGACCCGCATTCCGCGTACCTCGACGCCGAGGCGTTCAAGGAGCTGCAGGTCGGCACGCAGGGCCAGTTCGGCGGCCTGGGCATCGAGGTCGGGATGGAGGACGGCTTCGTCAAGGTCGTGTCGCCGATCGAGGACACGCCCGCCTTCCGCGCCGGCATCAAGCCGGGCGACCTGATCATCAAGCTCGACGACACGCCGGTGAAGGGCATGACCCTCAACGACGCCGTGAAGAAGATGCGCGGCCGGCCGAACACGAACATCACGCTCACCATCTCGCGCAAGGGCGAGAGCCAGCCGATCGTGGTCACGCTCACGCGCGCCGTCATCCGCGTGCAGAGCGTGAAGTCGAAGATGATCGAGCCCGGCTACGCCTGGATCCGCGTCTCGCAGTTCCAGGAGCAGACGCCCGACGCGCTCGTCAAGGCGATCGACACGCTCTTCAAGCAAGGGCCGGTCAAGGGCCTCGTCCTCGACCTGCGCAACGACCCGGGCGGCCTGCTGCACGGCGCCGTGGCGGTGTCGGCGGCGTTCCTGCCCGCCAAGTCGCTCGTCGTTTCGACCGACGGCCGCACCGAGGACGCGAAGCGCAAGTTCCTCGCCGAGCCCGAGGACTACGCGCGCTCGAGCCGCGGCGAGGACGTGCTCAAGTCGCTGCCCGCGGCGATCAAGTCGGTGCCGATGGTGGTGCTCGTCAACGGCGGCTCGGCCTCCGCGTCCGAGATCGTCGCCGGCGCCCTGCAGGATCACAAGCGCGCCACGGTGATCGGCACGCAGACCTTCGGCAAGGGCTCGGTGCAGACCATCATGCCGCTCGGCAACAACACCGCGATCAAGCTCACCACGGCGCGCTACTACACGCCCTCGGGCCGCTCGATCCAGGCGCTCGGCGTGACGCCCGACATCATCGTCGAGGATCCGACCGACACCGCGCAGCGCATCCGCGAGGCCGACCTCACGCGCCACCTCGAGAACCTCGCCGCCGGCAAGACGACGCCGGCGCCCGCCGAGCAGCACGCGCGCGCCAAGCCGCCCACCGCGCCCGCGGAGCCGCAGAAGCCGGTCGAGCTCGGCACCAAGGACGACTTCCAGCTCGCGCAGGCGCTCGCCTACTTCAAGGGCGAGCCGCTGAAGGGCGTGCAGCAGCCGACGGTGGCGAATACCAAGCCCACCGGCGCGTCTCCGAAGACCAACTGAACGACCAGCAGCTCCTCCGCTACAGCCGCCACATCCTCCTTCCCGAGCTCGGGGTGGAGGG
>JBLNDP010000204.1:0-10723 GCA_050261755.1 Clostridia bacterium | reverse complement strand
AGGCCGGAGCGTTCGCCGATCTCTTCGACTTCTGCCGGCGCGTGGACAAGCGCACGGTGAACCGGCGGGTCGTCGAGGCCCTGGTGCGCGCCGGCGCCTTCGATTCGATCGATCCTCAACGCTCGAAGCTCCTCGCTTCGGTGGGGCGCGCCCTCGAGGGCGCCGAGCAGGCGGAGCGGGCGGCCTCGCAGGTGAGCCTCTTCGGCGAGGCGGAGGCGCCGCGCGGCGGCGCCCAGGCCTACGTCGACGCGCCGCCGTGGGACCTCAAACAAAAGCTCCTCGAGGAGAAAGCTGCGCTCGGCTACTCGCTCTCGGCGCACCTCTTCTCGGTGTACGAGCGCGAGCTCACCGGCTTCCCGCGCACGCCGCTCGCGCGCCTCGCGCCTTCGGAGAGCCGTGTCTGGATGGCCGGGGTCGTCGCCGCGGCGCGTACGCAGATGACGCGGCGCGGGCGCATGATCGTGGTCATGCTCGACGACGGCACGGCGCAGGTCGAGATCACGGTCTTCAACGAGCTCTTCGAGAAGCATCGCGACAAGCTGAAGGAGGACGCGCTGCTCGTGGTCGCAGGCAAGGCGCAGAACGACCAGTTCTCCGGAAACTTCCGCGTCATCGCCGAGGACCTTCTCGACCTCGAGCTGCTTCGCTCGCGCTATGCCGCGCGCCTGCGCATCGCCATGAACGGCGGGGCGGATGCCAAACGCCTGCAGCAGCTGCTCGCGCCCTACCGTTCGGGCAACGGCGGCTGCACGGTCGTCGTCTCGTACCAGAACAGCCAGGCTGGGTGCGACGTGGCACTGGGCGAGTCTTGGCGCGTGCGGCCCGACCCGCGCCTTATCTCGGACCTCGGCGCCTGGCTCACGCCGGCGAACGTGCAAGTCCTCTACTCGGGCCTCTAGCCCGGCTGCTCCACGTTTCGGCGGCTGCGGCAGGCCTTGCGGCCCAGCAGGTCGCGAAGCATGGGCTCCTCCGTGCAAGTGACGGAGCGCATCCTCGGCGCCTCGGCGGTGGACCGGCAACGACGCGCGGCGAAGTATCGCCGGCCGCTACCGTCAGGCGCTCGGCAGGCGCTCGAACCCGTCGGGCGCCACCGTGCCGCGCGGCACATCCTCGACCGACACGCCCGCGACGCGGGCGAGCGGTGGACCCTGGCGCGACCAGCGGATAAGCGCCTCCACGGCGGCTTCAGGGCCGTGGACGAGCGCCTCCACCGTGCCGTCGCGGCGGTTGCGCACCCAGCCCGACAGGTTCAGGCGGCGCGCCTCGTCTTGCAGGGCGTCGCGAAACCCGACGCCTTGCACCCTTCCATGGATGACCAGCCGCCTCGAAAGCATGCCCTGCAGCATGTTAAGCTCCCCGCGCAGGAAAAAAGGGGGGAACTGCAATGCGCATCGGCTTGTTGATCATCGCCGTCCTGGCCTTGGTCGCCTTCATCGTCGTGGCAGTGGTCCTGCCGCAGAAGAACGAATCGGACGCCAAGGAAGCGGCCCAAGCGCTCGTCGCGGGTGCCGACGGCGCGAAGAAGCAGGTGACGGCGGCCGCCGAGAAGAACGGCAGCCTCGCCGGCGCCGGCAAGGAGATCAAGCTGCCGCCGCAGAACGATGCGCGCTTCGGCGACCTAAAGTGGATCGTCTCCGAGAACGGCGCCATCCGCGGCTGGAACGAGAAGAACGCCCTCGAGGTGACCCTGACGCCGTCGCTCACTGGCGGCAAGGTCGCCTGGAGCTGCCGCGGCTATCCGGTCGCGTCTATGCCTTCGGGGTGCGGCGGGCGCTGACCGCCGTCAGGATTCCCTGGATGATGCGGCGGGGGCTGGGCGGGCAGCCCGGCACCGCGACGTCGACCGGGATCACGTTCGAGATACGGCCGCGGCTCGCGCCGCCTTCCCCGAATACGCCGCCGTCGCAGGCGCAATCGCCGATCGCGACCACGAGCTTCGGCTCCGGCACCGCGTCGTAGGTGCGCCGCAGCGCCTCCTCCATGTTCCTCGCCACCGGCCCGGTGACGAGCAGCAGGTCGGCGTGGCGCGGGCTCGCGACGAACTTGATGCCGAGGCCTTCCAGGTTGTAATAGGGATTGTTCGCCGCGTGGATCTCGAGCTCGCAGCCGTTGCACGAGCCGGCGTCCACGTGCCGGATGGCGAGCGCCTTTCCCAGGAGCGCGAGCATCTCGTCGTTCAGCCGTCCTGCCTGCTGGCGCAGCGTCTCCTCGGGCGCCGGCGGCGCCTCGGTGCGGATGCCGGTGAGCAGGATCTGCCGAAGGATCTTTTCCATCGCTAGAGGTCCGCGCCCGCGTAGGAGAGGTTGAAGGACTTGTTGATGAGCGGGAAATCCGGAACGATGTTCCCGATCACCGCGTGCTCGATCGCCGGCCAGTTGTGCCACGACGGGTCGTGCGGGTGGCAGCGGCGCACGCGGCCGCCGGCGCCCGCCTCGAGGGCAATCATCACTTCGCCGCGCCAGCCTTCCACCCAGCCGACGCCGAACGCTCGCTCCGGCACGGTGCCCAGGGCTGCGCGCAGCGGGCCCGCCGGCAGGCCTCCCGCGATGCGGCGCTGCAGCTTGAGCGACTCGAACGTTTCCTCGAAGCGCACGACGATGCGCGAGGCGACGTCGCCGTTTCGGTGCGCGCACACGCGCGGCTCCAGGGTCGGGTAGGGCGCGAAGCCCGGGTAGGCCCGCGCGTCGATCGCGATGCCGCTCGCCCGAGCGGCGAGGCCGACGACGCCGAGCGCCGCCGCCGTCTGCGGCGCGAGCCGCCCGCAATTGATGCACCGGTCCTGCAGGCCCGCGTGATCGTAGTAGATCGCCCGCAGCAGCTGCAGCTCGCGCTCCAGACGGTCCGCCTCTTCCTGCAGCGCGCCGGCGCCCGCCGTGTCCAGGTCGACGGCGACGCCGCCGGGCACGACGCGATCCATGGCGTACCGGTGGCCGAACAGGCGCTCGTTCAGCCGCAGGAGGTCTTCCTTCAGGCGCGAGAACTGCGCCAGCCCGAAGGCGAGGCCGCCGTCGTTGCCGAGGAAGCCGAGGTCGCCGAGGTGGTTGGCGATGCGCTCGCGCTCGAGGAAGAGCGCGCGCAGCCAAAGGGCGCGCGCCGGCACCTCCGCGCCCGCGGCACCTTCGAGCGCCATCGCGTAGGCCCAGGCGAAGGCCACCGTGCTGTCGCCGGACACGCGCCCGGCGAGGCGGGCCGCTTCCTCCAGCGGCTGGCCCTCGAAGCGCTTCTCGATGCCCTTGTGCGTGTAGCCGAGGCGCTCCTCGAGCTTGAGCACACGCTCGCCCACGACCGAGAAGCGGAAATGGCCCGGCTCGATGGTGCCGGCATGCACCGGCCCCACCGCGATCTCATGCACGCCCTCGCCCTCGACCGCAACGAACTCGTAGTGCGGCTCATGCGTCAGCCAGCCGCGCCGGTCGCCGCCCGCGTCCAGCCCGGTGAGGTCGCGGACCGCCCGCTGCAGGCGGCCGGCGGAGGGGAAGTAGTCCGAGATGTCGGGGTAGCGGCCCTCGGGCGCAGCGAGGCGAAGGCACAGGAGCCCGCCATGGCCGACGAGGATCGCGTGCACCGTTCGGTCCATCTCCGAGCCCCAAAGCGTGCCGAGGCGCCCGCCGGCGTCTGAAACCGCGGCGCAGGCGCGCCGCCAGCCGGCCGCATCCACGTCCGCCCGCCATGCCGGCACTGCGCCGGGGAGCGGAGCGAAGGCGACGCCCTCGATGGCCGGCGCGCCGCTCATCCGACGAAGCGCGCCGCCTGCCGGTACCACTCGGCAAGGTCGGGCGGGATGTAAAGACCGAGCATCAGGACGAGCGCCAGGTGAGTGAACACGGGGGCCAGGGCCGGCCGGTGCGGCAGCCGGGCCGCCGTGGCATCGCCGAATACCATCGGCTGCACCTTGCCGAAGATCGCCGCGAAAGAGACGCCGAGCGAGACGAGCAGGATGGGTGCCGCCCACGGCTGCTGCGCAATCGCCGTCGTGAGGATGAGGAACTCGCTCGCGAAGACGCCGAAGGGCGGCATCCCGAGGATGGCGGCGGTGCCGAGCATCAGGCCCCAGCCGATCCGCGGGCTGACCCGCACGAGGCCGCGGATATTTTCCATGAGCTGCGTGCCGCTCTTCTGCGCCGCGTGGCCGACCGCGAAGAAGATCGCGCTCTTGGTGAGCGAGTGCACGGTCATGTGCAGCAGGCCCGCGAAGCTCGCGACCGGCCCGCCCATGCCGAAGGCGAACGTGACCAGGCCCATGTGCTCGATCGACGAGTAGGCGAACATGCGCTTCACGTCGCGCTGGCGCGAGAGAAAGAACGCGGCCACGGCCACGGACAGCAGCCCGAAGCCCATCATGAGCTCCGCGGCGAAGCGGCTGTGGAGGGCGCCGTCGGTGATGACCTTGCAGCGGATGAGCGCGTAGAGGGCGACGTTGAGGAGCAGCCCGGAGAGGACGGCGGAGATCGGCGTCGGGCCCTCGGCGTGCGCGTCGGGCAGCCAGTTGTGCAGGGGCACGAGCCCCACCTTGGTGCCGTAGCCGACGATCAGGAACACGAAGGCGATCGACATCACGGTCGGCTCGAGCCGGTCCTTGACGTGGTCCAGCTGGGTCCAGAGCAGGGCGCCGCCGCCGGCGCCCAGGACCTTCTCGGCGGCGAAGTAGATGAGGATCGTGCCGAAGAGCGCCTGGGCGATGCCGACGCCGCAGAGGATGAAGTACTTCCAGGCGGCCTCGAGCGAGGCGTGCGTCCGGTAGAGCGCGACCAGCAGGACAGTGGTGAGGGTCGCGGCCTCCATCGCCACCCACATCAGGCCGAGGTTGTTGGTGGTGAGCACGAGCAGCATCGTGAAGCTGAAGAGCTGGTACATGCTGTGGAAGAGGCGCATGCCGCCGTCCGACACGCGGCCGTGCTCGCGCTCGATGCGCATGTACGGCCGGGAGAAGAGCGAGGTGGTCATGGCGACGAACGCGGTGAGGGCGACCAGGAACACATTCAGCGAATCGACGAAGAACTGGCCTTCCAGGGCGGTGAGCGGGCCATCGCGCACGACGCGCCCGACCAGCGACGCGGCGGCGCCGAAGGTGAGCAGGCTGAACGCCACGTTGGCCTCGGCCGCGCGCGGGCGATGGCCGAAGAGCGCGAGGACGAGGCCGCCGGCGAGGGGCGAGAGGAGGAGGAGGGCCATGTCCGCGGGCATCAGTGCTCCTTCAGCTTCTCGAGGTGCCGCGTGTCCAGCGAATCGAAGCGCTCGCGGATCTGGAAGAAGAACACGCCCATGATGAGCACCGCGACCAGCACGTCGAAGGCGATGCCGAACTCGAACACGAACGGCATGCCGTACACCGCCGCCGTGGCGGCGAAGAACAGGCCGTTCTCCATCGACAGGAAGCCGATCACCTGCGGCACCGCCTTCGAGCGCGTGATCATCATCAGGAAGGAGAGCAGCACGCTCGCGAGCGCGATGCCGAGCGTCGCGCGCGTCACGGTGCCGGCGAGCTCCGAGATCGGCTTCGCCAGGTTGAAGGCGAGGATCACGAGCACGATGCCGACCAGCATCGTGGTGGGGATGTTGAGCAGCGTCTCGACGTCCCACTTCACGTTGAGGCGCCGGATGAGGTAGTGCAGCAGCCACGGCAGCGCCACGACCTTCAGCGCCAGGGTGAGCGCCGCGGACTTGTAGAGCTCCGCCTGGCCGGTGAGGGATGCGACGAGCACCGTGGAGAGGAAGAGCACGAACCCCTGCGCCGTGTACAGGTGGATGAGCGAGAGGATGCGGCGCTGCGTGAGCATCGTGAAGGCGAGCAGCAGCAGCACGGCGGCGCAGAGGTTGACGAGCTGGGTGCCATAGTGCTGGAGCATCGGTCAGGCCTCGAGCAGGACGTGGACGAGCATCACCAGCACGGCGAGGAGGAATGCCGTGCCGAGGAACTCCGGCGCGCGGAAGATGCGCATCTTGGCGCTCAGGATCTCGATCAGCGCGAGCGCCGCGCCGCCGATCGCGAGCTTGACGAGCAGCGCCGGCAGCGCCAGCACGATGCCGAGCCAGTCGCCGCCGCCCGCCACGCCGAACGGGAAGAAGAGCGCGAGGCCCATGCAGGAGTAGACGAAGAGCTTGAGGCTGGCCGCCCATTCGATCATCGCCAGGTGCCGGCCCGAGTACTCGAGCACCATGGCCTCGTGGATCATGGTCAGCTCGAGGTGCGTCGCCGGGTTATCGACCGGGATGCGCGCGTTCTCGGCGAGCGACACCATGGTGAAGGCGACGCCGGCGAAGGCGAGGCTGGGGTAGATGACGAGCTCGCGGTGCGCGAGCGTCTCGACGATGGTGGCGAGCGAGCTCGAGTGCGAGATAAGCGAGGCGGTGAAGAGCACCATGAGGAGCGCCGGCTCCGCGAGGAAGCCGACCAGCATCTCGCGCCGGGCGCCGAGCGTGCCGAACGCGGTGCCGACGTCCATGCCGGCGAGCGCGATGAACAGCCGCGCCAGCGCGAGCAGGCCGACCAGCGCGATCGCGTCCGCCGCGGCGTTGAGCGGCAGGTCGGTGCCGAGCGTCGGCACGATCGCCGCCGCCAGCGCCAGCGAGCCGAAGACGAAGTAGGGGGCGGCGCGGAAGAGCGGCGAAGCGTTGTGCGCGAGCACCACTTCCTTCGCGAAGAGCTTGCCGAGGACCCGGTAGGGCTGCAGGAGTCCCGGCGCGCTCTTGTTCTGCAGCCAGGCGCGGCATTGGTTGACCCAGCCGGTCAAGAGCGGCGCGAGCAGCACCGCGAGCGCGAGCTCGGTGAATTGGGCGGCGAGGCCGGAAAGGCTCCAGGTCATCGGAGGCTCATCTGACGAACAAGAGCAGCACGAGCAGCGTGGCGAAGCTGTAGAGGAGGTAGACCGAGATGCGCCCGCGCTGCAGCAGCGTCACCAGCGCCGTGGCCCGCTCGGCCGCGCGCGCCACGGGCACGTAGAGCCAGCCCCAGAAGCGGTCTTCCGTCGTCTCCCGGTAGCGCGGCCGCGCGTCGAGCGGCGCGGGGGCCTCCGTGCGGATCTTGAAGACCGGCTGGAAGACGACCTTTACCGGCTGGCCGAACCCCTCCGCGCTGTCCTGCATGCGCGGCCCCTGGTCGGGGAAGCCGCAATCCCAGGCGGGCGCCCGCCGCGCCCGGCCGTGATAGAAGAGCCGCACGGCGAGCCAGGCGATGGAGATGGCGAGCGCGGCGCCGACGAAGAAGAGCACCGGGCTGTAGCTTGCGCGCTGCGGATCGATCGGCGCGAGGAAGAGCCAGCCCTGCGCGAGCGCTCCGGTGCCGGCGCCGGTCAGCTGGCGCGCGACCGGCTCCAGCAGGCCGATCAGCGTTGCCGGCGCGAGGCCGAGCGCGATGCAACCGGCGGCGAGCCAAGCGAGGCCGGTGCGCTGCCAGAGGTCCGCGTCGTGCGCGTGGAGGAGCTTGGGCTCGCGCGGCTGGCCGAGGAACACGACGCCGTAGAACTTCACCATGACGTAGCCCGAGAGCGCGGCGGTGAGCGCGATCACGGCCGCCGCGAGCGGGACCAGCATGTTGAGGTACGCCTGGGGCAAGCCCGGCGTGAAGAGGAACGCCTGCAGCAGCAGCCACTCGGAGACGAAGCCGTTCAGCGGCGGCAGGCCGGCGATCGCGATGGTGCCGACGAGCGCGCACCATGCCACCCAGGGCATGCGATGGATGAGCCCCCCCAGCTTGCCCAGGCTGCGCTCGCTGGTCGCATGCAGGACGGAGCCCGTGGCGAGGAAGAGCAGGCTCTTGAAGAACGCGTGGTTGAGGCAGTGGCAGAGCGTGGCGGTGAGGGCGAGCGCGGCGAGCGTCCCCATGCCGAACGCCCGGAAGAGCAGGGTGAGGCCGAAGCCGGCGACGATGAGGCCGACGTTCTCGATCGAGGAGTAGGCGAGCAGCCGCTTCATGTCCGTCTGCGCCGCCGCGAAGACGATTCCGAACAGCGCGCTCACGAGGCCCGCCGCCAGGGCGACCACGCCCCACCACCAGAGCGGGAAGCCGATGAGGTCGAGCGTGACGCGCAGCATGCCGTACACGGCGGTCTTCAGCATGACCGCCGACATGAGGGCCGACACGGGCGAGGGCGCCGCCGGGTGCGCCTCCGGGAGCCAGACATGCAGCGGCACGAGGCCCGCCTTGGCGCCGAAGCCCGCCAGCGCGAGAAGGAAGGCGACGCTCGCCCACGCCGGCGGCTGCGCGATCGCACGCATCGTCGCGAACGTGTAGTCGCCGCTGCCGCCCTGCAGGGCGCCGAAGCACAGCAGGATCGCAATCGCGCCCAGGTGCGCGATCAGGATGTACAGGTAGCCGGCGCGGCGGATTTCGGCATGGCGGTGATCCGTGATCACGAGGAAGAAGGACGAAAGCGCCATCGATTCCCAGGCCACCATGAAGAAGTAGGCGTCGTCCGCCACGAGGACGAGCGCCATGCTGGCGAGGAACACGTGATAGCAGAACGCCTGCAGGCCCGGCGGGCTGCCGTCCCCGGCGCGCAGGTAGCCGGCGGCGAAGCCGGAAATGCCGGCGCTTACGGCGCCGAGGAGGAGCAGGAAGAAAGCCGATAGCGCGTCGAGGCGGGCGTGGAACGGCAGGTCGGGCAGCCCGAGGGGAAGCACGGCCGTCTGCGCCGGCGCGAAGAGCGCCGTGAGCGCCACCGCGGCGAGCGCGAGGCCGACCAGCGCGCCGGCCGGGAAGAGCACGCGCGCCGCGAGCCGCACGCTGCCGGGCGCCGCGAGGCCGGCGGCGCCGACCGCGAGCCATGCCAGCGCGAGCAGCAGCGCGGCGTCGACGGCGGCGGGAGCGGCAAGGACCGGCACTGCATCATATTAACATCCGATGCACACCGAGGATAATTAAGTTATGCTTGCATGACCATGGAAGAGCGTACTGCCCGCCTGACCATCCTGGTCGACCCCCGCAAGAAGGCCTTGTTCGAGGAGCTGTGCGCGCGCGAGGACCAGACGCCCTCGCAGGTCGTGCGGCGGCTGATCCGCGACTACATCGAGAAGAAGACCGGGCAGCCCTGGGTGCCCGAGGCCGCCCGCCCCGGGAAGAAGCGCTAGCCCCCGCGGCGCGAGCGGACGATCGCCCTCGCCACCACGAGGCCGAGGAGCCCGGCGCCCGCCACCACCAGCCAGTCGCGCCGCCGCCAGCCGGCGCGCGGCGCCTTCCTGAGCGACTCGATCGCCTGCGTCGCGGTCTCGCGCTCGTCGCGCGTTTGCGTCGCGGCGCCGGTCAGCGAGGCGAGGCGCTGCGTCGCCTCGGCGGAGTTGAACGCGTGCGCGAGGCCGTGCGCCGGCGGCGCGGACATCTCCTCGGTGGTCTGGTCGGCGAGGCGCGTGCGGTTGAGGGTCTGCGCCAGCACCGCGCTTTTCGCATTCGTGTCGACCAGCTCGGGCTCGGGGCCGCTGGCGAGCTGCACGGTGGTGGCATCGGCGGCCGGCTTGGCGAACCCGGGCGGCACGGTGGCGGCGCCGGAGGCCGCGAGCTGCCGCTCGCATTCGCGCAAGTCGCGCGCCACCTCCGCCGCGTCCTGGTAGCGGGCCTCGAGCGTCTTCGCGAGCATCTTCGCGACGATGAGATCGAGGAGCGGCGGCACCGCGCCGTTGACGGCGCTTGGGGCGGGCGGCGCGAAATTGACGATCTGGTACATGAGCGCCGTCACGTTCTCGCCGTTGAAGGGCACCGCGCCCGTGACCATCTCGTACAGGATGACACCGAGCGAGAAGACGTCGGAGCGGTGGTCGGCGCGCTTGCCGATCACTTGCTCGGGCGACATGTATTTCGGCGAGCCGAGCATCATCCCGGTCTGAGTGAGGTCGCCGGAGGTGCGCATGCGCGCGATGCCGAAGTCGGTGATCTTCACCGGCGCGCCCTCGGCCACCATGATGTTCGCCGGCTTGATGTCGCGGTGCACGACGCCGTGCGCATGCGCGTAGGCGAGGCCCTCGGCCACCTGGGCGGCGATCGACACGGCGCGGCCGACCGGCATGGGATGGCCCTCGCGCATCAGGGCGCGCAGCTCCTCGCCCTCGATGAGCTCCATCGCCATGTAGGCCACCTCGCCCGCCTTGCCCACGTCGTAGACGGTGACGATGTTCGGGTGGTTGAGGCCGCCGGCGGCCCGCGCTTCCTGATAGAAGCGCTGCTCGTACTTCTCGGCGCCATCCTGCTCGAGCGACATGTTGACCGTCTTGACGGCGACGGTGCGCTGGAGCACCTCGTCCGTCGCCCGGTAGACCACGCCCATGGCGCCGCGGCCGAGCTCCGACTCGATCAGGTAGCGGCCGAGCCGGGCCTGCGTCATGCGGCTAGCGGCCCGACTTCACTTGCCGGAACACCGGCCCCCAGATCGGATGGCCGGACTCGGCCGCCGCGAGCTCGAACGACGGATCGATGGCGAGCGCCTTGCGGAATTCCTCGCGGCACGCGGCGATGCGGTTCGACGCGCACGAGATGAACGCGAGATACTTGCGGGCGCGCACCTGCTGCCGGTCGCTCAACCCCTGCTCGAGCGCGGCGTTGAGGCTCTTCGCCGAGTCGGCGTAGTCGCCGTCCTCGTACTGCTTGACGCCGGCGTCGAGCGATGCCTGCCCCTTGCCGGGCGAGAACAAGTCCTGGATCTGCTTGCCCGGCCCGGTCGCGCAGCCGGCAAGGAAGGCAAGCACGATCACGCCGAGCAGTCTCGTGTGCATTCTTCGCGTCCCCTAGCGGAACCGG
>JBLNDP010000203.1:0-2630 GCA_050261755.1 Clostridia bacterium | reverse complement strand
ATCCTGCAGCAGTGGCAGATCCAGCGGATGTTCAACCGCGACCAGCCTGCGCATGGGAAGAGATGAGGCGCTAGCGCGCGACACGATCGCGGCCATCGCGACGCCGGCCGGGCGAGGCGGCATAGGCGTCGTGCGGGTATCAGGAGTTCGCGCGCCTGCTATCGCCCGCGCGGTCGCGGGGAAAGTACCGACGCCCAGGATGGCAACGCTGTGCTCCTTTCGTGATGGCGCCGGTGAGCGCCTCGACGAGGGCATCGCCCTTTTCTTTCCCGCGCCGGGCTCATACACCGGCGAGGATGTGCTCGAGCTGCAAGGGCACGGCGGCCCCGTCGTGCTGCAAGCCGTTCTGTCCGCCTGCCTCGATGCCGGCGCCCGGCTCGCCCGTCCCGGCGAGTTCACCGAGCGGGCATTTCTCGAGGGAAAGGTCGACCTTGCGCAGGCCGAGGCGGTCGCCGACCTGATCGACGCCGCGAGCAAAGAGGCCGCGCGCTCGGCTGTGCGCTCGCTTTCGGGCGATTTCTCGCGCGCCGTCGACGCTGTGGCGGCGCAGCTCGTCGAGTTGCGCGCCCTGACGGAGGCAATGCTGGATTTCCCGGAGGAGGAGGTGGATACGCTCCATCGCGACGATGCCTCGTCCCGCCTGCAGGCCGTGCGTGCGGACCTTGCGGTCCTGCAGGAGCAGAGCCGGCAGGGGAGCTTGCTAGGGAGGGGATTGCACGTGGTGCTGGCGGGGCGGCCGAACGTCGGCAAGTCGAGCCTCATGAACCGGCTTGCCGGCGTGGAACGAGCGATCGTGGCCGACTTGCCCGGCACAACGCGTGATGCGCTGCGCGAGCCGATCGAGCTCAACGGTATCCCGCTCGTCCTGGTCGATACTGCGGGCTTGAGGGCGACCACGGACACCGTCGAGCGAATCGGCGTCGAACGCGCCCGAGCAGAACTCTCACGCGCCGATGTCGTGCTCGCCGTCTCGGAAGCAGGCGGAAGTCCTGCACCCGACGAACCGCTTGCCGCGGGCGCGGTGAGGATCGACGTCTACAACAAATCCGATCTTAGTCCTCGCTTTCGTCCGCCTGCAGGCACCGTCACAGTCTCCGCGAAGACCGGAGAGGGATTGGAATCCCTCCGGGAAGCGATCCTGCGGGCAGCCGGCTGGACGTCCACCGGCGAGCCGGTGTTCCTGGCGCGCGAGCGGCACTTGCGCGCGCTCAAGCGGGCCGCCGAGCATCTCGCGACGGCCGCAGCCCGAACCAACCAGTGGGAGTTTTTCGCCGAAGAACTGCGCCTTGCCCATGCCGCGCTCGGCGAGATCGGCGGGGCGATGACGGCGGACGACTTGCTGGGCGAAATCTTCCGCCGATTCTGCATTGGAAAATAGCGCCAGAGTTTCTTTAAGACTCTGTATTGACTAAATAATCTGGACGGACCGGGCATCGCGCATGAGTGTGCGAATGCCGGTGCTACAATCGCCGCCCACTATCGATCGGCCCAGCCCTTGCTGGGCCGTTTGCCTTCTGGATCCTCGGAGTGACCCCCTCGATGAACGCTCCCGCCCCCGCTTCCTCCGATCAATCCGCCGCGCCCGCCTGGGTCCGTCACGCCCGGCTAAGGCAATGGGTGTCCGAGATGGCCTCCCTTGCCAAGCCGGCGCGGATCGTCTGGTGCGACGGCTCGGATGCGGAATACGAGCGGCTGTGCGAGGAGCTGGTACAGGGCGGAACGTTCACTCGCCTGAATCCGAAGCTGCGGCCCAATTCCTTCCTCGCGCGCTCGCACCCGAGCGACGTGGCGCGCATGGAAGAGCGCACCTTCATTTGCAGCCGCGACAAGGCCGATGCGGGTCCCACGAACAACTGGGTAGAGCCCGGCGAGATGCGCGCGACGCTCACGCGGCTCTTCGACGGCTGCATGCGCGGCCGGACGATGTACGTGGTGCCGTTCTCGATGGGCCCGATCGGCTCGCATATCGCGCAGGTCGGCGTCGAGATCACCGACTCCGCCTATGTGGCGGTGAGCATGAAGATCATGACGCGCATGGGTCGCCCGGTGGTCGAGTGGTTGGGCACGGACGGCAAGTTCATCCCTTGCGTGCATTCGGTCGGCGCTCCGCTTGCGCCCGGGGAGAAGGACGTTGCGTGGCCTTCGAACGAAAAGGAAAAGTGGATCGTTCACTTCCCCGAGAGCCGGGAGATCTGGTCGTACGGGTCCGGCTATGGCGGGAACGCCCTGCTTGGCAAGAAGTGCCTCGCGTTGCGGATTGCTTCGGTCATGGCGCGCGACGAGGGGTGGCTTGCCGAGCACATGCTCATCCTCGGCATGGAATCTCCTTCGGGGCAAAAGACCTACATCTCCGCGGCGTTTCCCTCGGCGTGCGGAAAGACGAACCTCGCGATGATGATCCCTCCCGCGGCGTTCAAGGGCTGGAAGGTCACGACGATCGGCGAGGACATCGCCTGGCTCAAGCCCGGGGCGGACGGTCGCTTTTATGCGATCAATCCTGAAGCCGGCCTCTTCGGCGTGGCGCCCGGGACGTCGGAGCAGACGAATCCGAACGCGATGAAGATGCTGCATTCGAACGTCATCTTCACGAACGTGGCGCTGACGCCCGAGGGCGACGTCTGGTGGGAGGG
>JBLNDP010000202.1:0-2937 GCA_050261755.1 Clostridia bacterium | reverse complement strand
TAGCCGCTTCGACGGATCCCGCGGCCTAAGCGGCCAAGGCCGCGGGAGAGGCTGATGTAAATGACGCTGCACCTCTTTCGAGGCCTGGCCCATCAGCAGACCAGTGCAGCGTCTAGCCGGTGTTAGGCGGCTAGAGCGAAACGCTCGTCGTTGGCGTTTGTAGTGTTTCCAGAATGGATTTACGAGGTGATCTGGTCCTCGGCATGCCCTGCGCTGTTTCGATGCCCACGTCGAAACCAGGTCGCCCCCGGAATCGTGTGTCTACTTAGATATTGTCCCATGCGGCAAGTTTCAAGGCCAAAGACTTCCTGGTCGCCTAGTAGGGGAGCCGCAGGCCCATGTACAGGTCGACGGCGTTGTCCTTGGAGCTCTGCATGAGGATCCGCGACTCGTCGGGAAAGAACTCGTAGGGCCGCACGGGCTTCACGAAGAGCCGGCTGTCCACCGAGCTGTATGGCGTGGGCAGCCAGGGCCGGCGCTGGAGATCCGCCGGCCTCGGCGGCTCGCTGCTGTGCCGTTCCGTCTGCGAGGCCTCAGGCCGCGCCGGCGCGGGCGAGAAGGCGCTGGACAACGGCTGGCACGGAGATGCGAGCGTGGCTTTCGGGGCCGGCGGGCGGCAGAACACGAGGGATTGAGAGAGCGCGGGGCGGGCGACCGGAACGAAGGCGAATGCCGCGGCGAGGAGGGCAGCGCGGCGAGCGGCGAAGCTCATGGCACGATCGAAAGGAAGAGAAAGACGGCGAAGATCGTGAGATGCACCGCGCCCTGCAGCACGGTGGCGCGGCCGCTCGCGAGCGTCGTGACGGCGATGATCAGCGTGACCGCGAGCATGGCCGTTTCCTTGGCCCCGAGCCCGAGCGATAGCGGCTCGGCCAGGACGATGGAGACGCCGGCGACCGAGGGGATGGTGAGGCCGATGGTGGCGAGCGCCGAGCCGAGGGCGAGGTTGAGGCTCGTCTGCATGCGGTTGCGGAGCGCCGCGCGCAGGGCTGCGGTGGTCTCGGGCAGCAGGACGATGATGGCGATGGCGATGCCGACCACGGCGGGCGGCAAGCCCGCGGCCTGGACGGCGGCGCGGATCTGCGGCGAAATCACCTTCGCGAGGCCGATGACCGCCACGAGGGCCAGCACGAGGAGCGTGAGGCTCTTCAGCGCCTTGCGTCCGGTCGGCCGGGGCGCATGCGCTTCCTCGCCGGTGCCGACCGGCAGGAAGTAGTCGCGGTGCCGGACGGTCTGGACGAAGACGAACACCGCGTACAGCACGAGCGACGTTACGCCCGCGAAGACGAGCTGCGAGGTCGAATAGGCGGGCCCCGGCGTGGTGAGCGTGTAGTTCGGCAGCACGAGCGTCATGGCGGTGAGCGCCATGAGGACCGAGAGCGCGGGCGCCGTGCCTTCGACGCGGAACTCCAGCACATGGTGGCGCAGCGACCCGGCGAGGAGGCAAACGCCCACCACGCCGTTGCACACGAGGATCACCGTCGCGAACACCGTGTCGCGAGCGAGCTCGCTCGAGCCGGGGCCGCGCGAGAGCATCATCGAGACGATGAGGCCGACCTCGATCACCGTGACGGCGAGGGCGAGGATCAGCGTGCCGAACGGCTCGCCGACGCGGTGGGCGACGACCTCGGCGTTGTGCACGGCGGCGAACACCGCCCCGACGAGCGCGACGGCAACGACGGCGACGAAGGCCGCCTCGATCAGGACCACCCCTCGAGGACGAGCTTGCCGATCATCGTGCCCGATTCGAGCCGGGCGTGCGCCTGGCGCAGGTTGGCGGCGTTGATCGGCCGCAGCGTCTCCTTGAGGGTGCACTTCAGCGTGCCGGCGTCGAGGAGCTCGGCCACCTCGTTGAGGAGCCGATGCTGCTCGATCATGTCCGGCGTCTCGAAGCGCGGCCGGGTGAACATGAACTCCCAGCAGAAGCTCGCGCTCTTCATGCGAAAGGCATCCAGCGCCATCGGCTTCTGGTTGCCGACGATCGCCACTGCGTAGCCCTGCGGCGCGATGAGCTCGCTCATCGCAGGCCAGTGCAGGTCGAGGTCGCCGCTGAAGTTCGCGATGTAGTCGAACGCCGCGAAGCCGGCCGCCTCCGCCTGCGGCTTGAGCGGCTGGCGGTGGTCGATGACCTGCTGCGCGCCCAGGCCCTTCACCCATTCGCGTGTCTCGGGCCGCGAAGCGGTGGCGACCACCGCGAGCCCGGCGAGCTTGGCGAGCTGGATGCCGACCGATCCCACGCCGCCCGCGCCGCCGATGATGAGCAGGCGCTTGCCCTTGTCCTTGCCGTGGCGGTCGATGCGCATGCGGTCGAAGAACGCTTCCCAGGCGGTGATCGAGGTGAGCGGCATGGCGGCCGCCTGCGCGGCGGAGAGCTTCTTCGGCATGCGGCCGACGATGCGCTCGTCGACGAGCTGGAACTCGCTGTTCGACCCGGGCCGGCCGACGTCGCCGGCGTAGTACACGCGGTCCCCCTCCTTGAAGAGGGAAACGTCCTTTCCGACGCCGGCCACGGTGCCCGCGGCATCCCAGCCCAGCACGCGCGGCGGCGTATTGGGCGGCGGCACTTCCATCCGCCGCTTGGTGTCCACGGGATTCACGGAGACGGCCTCGACCTTGACCAGCAGGTCGCGGCCGGCCGGCGCCGGCTTGGACAGGTCGGCATCGACCAGCGAGCCCGGATCGGCGATGGGAAGCGGCTGCGGGCGGACGATGGCTTTCACGCTCGGTCTCCTTTCACTCTCCGATGTACACGAACGGCGCCCAGAAGTAGGGATGGGCGCGCGACACCTTGCCGTTCAGCAACGTCCCGCTCACGGACTCGCGCGCCTTCTGCAGCGCGAGGACGCCGTCGTCCCCGCCGCGCAAGCCCTGGAAGAACGCCACCATGAGGTCGCGCGTCGAGCCGCTCTCGACCTCCCACTGGCTGGCGAGCAGCGC
>JBLNDP010000201.1:0-2709 GCA_050261755.1 Clostridia bacterium | reverse complement strand
TTTGCGCTCCATCGTTGCCGTAGCGGGAGGCTTCGGCCTGTCCTTCGTCGCCTTCGGGCTCCTTTGGATCGGGACGCCGTGGCATTTCCAGGCGCTCATGTTCGTGCCCTTCCTCCTGCTTGCCTTCGCCGTCACGCGCACCGGCCCGGGCGACAAGGTCTTTGCGCTCTGCATCGCCGGCGCCCTTCCGCTCGGCCTCCTCCTCACGCTGTTCCGCGACAAGGAAGGCTCGCATCTCATGCCGATCCTCGTCGTGCTCGCGTGGCTCGCCGGCATTCTCGCCGGCCACTTCGCGGCGCGAGCAATTCGGCCCCGCGTTCCGCTATAGTTCGCGGCGGGGGAGCCATGCTGAGAAAGAAGGACACCAGGATCCGTTCCAGCGAGGGCGGCGAGTTCGACTGCTACATCGCCGCGCCGATGGGCGGCCCGAAGGTGCCGGGCATCGTCCTCGCCTCCGCGATCCACGGCGTCGACAAGGACCTGCGCGCCATTGCCGACGCGTTCGCCGAGAAAGGCTGCGTGGCCGCCGCGCCGGACCTCTTCTGGCGCACGGTCCCCGGCCCCCTCAAGCGGGACGACCCGCGCTCCACGCCGCGCGGCCAGCCGCGCGCCGAGAAGATCAAGACCGGCGAGCAGGACCTCGTCGACGTCCTCGACGCGGTGCGCAAGGAGCCGCTGTGCAACGGCCGCGTGGCGGTGATCGGCTTTTGCTACGGCGGCCCGTACGGCATCATCGGGCCCAAGCGCCTCGGCTACGCGGCGGGCATCGCCTGCCACGGCACGAACATGAAGGACTATCTCGGCGAGCTGCAGGGGCTCGCGAAGCCGGTCTGCGTGCTCTGGGGCGACAAGGACCACCTCGCGCCGCCGGAGGTGCTGAACGCATACCAGGACGCCGCGAAGCGGATGAAGAACCTCGAGCTCCACATCTTCGCCGGCGTGGAGCACGGCTACATGATGCGCGACGCCAAGGCGTACAACCGCATGGCGCACGAGTTCACGATGAAGCGCGCGCTCAACGTCGTCAAGCGCCTGCGCTAGGAGGAGGCTGCGATGCGGGACCGGAAGCCGGCCAGGGCGCTCGCGCGGGCAGGCGGGCTGCTGCTGTTCTTCGCGGGGCTCTATTTCCTCGCGCAGGCCTACACCATGGCGTTCCATGGCATCTACATCGACTGCTTCGCCCCGGACGGGGCCGGGTGCTCGCTGCGCCAATTCTCCGAGCCGACGCTCACGTCGGCGCTCTATGGCACGGTCCTCGCGGCCGTGGCCCTCGTGACTTTTTATCTCGGCGCCCGTGCCCTGCGCTGGGTCGGGAGCAATCGATGAAGCGACTTGCCGCGTTCCTCGTCTGCCTCGCCTCCTTCGCCGCATCGGCGCAGGACTTCCCGACGAAGCCCGTGCGCATCATCGTGCCCTGGCCGCCGTCGGGCAACGTGGACATCACCGCCCGGGCGATCGCTCCGGCGCTGGGCGATGCGCTCGGCCAGCAGGTCATCGTCGACAACCGCGCGGGCGCCGCCGGGCGGATCGGCAGCACCGAGGTCGCCAAGGCGGCGCCGGACGGCTACACGCTCCTCCTCGGCTCGAGCGGAACGATCACCGCAGGGCCGGCGGTGTTCAAGCACATCGCCTACGACGTGAAGGATTTCGTTCCGGTCGGCGCCATCCAGTCGGTGCCCATCGTCCTCACCGTGGCGCCGAAGACGCCGGTCAAGAACTGGCAGGACTACGTGGCGCTCGCGAAGCAGAAGGACGGCCAGCTCAGCATCGCTTCCGCCGGCAGCGGCTCGTCGAACCACCTCGCGCTCGAGCTGATGGCGCGCATGGCGGGGCTCAAGCTCCTGCACGTCCCGTACAAGGGCAGCGGCCCGGCGCTGACCGATCTCCTCGGCAGCCAGGTGGACAGCATGATGGACCAGCTCACCGCCTCCATCGGCCACATCAAGGAGGGGCGCATTCGCGCCATCGCCATTTCCTCCACCAAGCGCTCGCCGCTCCTCCCCGACGTCCCGACGCTGGACGAAGTGGGCGTCAAGGGCTACGAGGCCAGCACGTTCACCGGCCTCTTCGCGCCGGCCGCCCTGCCGCCGGAAATCCTGAGCAAACTGAGCGGCGCCGTCCGCAAGGCGCTCTCCCAGGAGCCGGTGCGCGAGCGCTACCGCGCCATGGGCGTCGAGATCATGGACATGACGCAGCCGGAGTTCGCGGCGTACGTGCGCCAGGACGCCGAGAAGTGGCGCAAGGTCGCCCGCGAGGGCAACATCAGCGTCGACTAAGCAATCCGGGGGTGAGCCCCGGATTCCACGGCGGCATCTTTTTCACGCTGGCCTCGGTCTAATGGGCCGATGCCAGCCGCCGGCGAGCCGATCCGCACTTCAATCCCGGCGCGCCTCGACGCGCTGCCCTGGTCCGCCTGGCACTGGCGGGTCGTGATCGCCCTGGGCGTGAGCGGGCTCCTCGACGGGCTCGAAGTCACCGTGGTCGGCTCGCTCGGCCCGACGCTGCAGCGAGGCGACACCCTGGGCTTGGGCGCCGACCAGGTGGGCTGGGCGGCCTCGGCATACATCGGCGGCGCGGTGCTCGGGGCGCTCGTCTTCGGACGGCTCGCCGACCGGCTCGGCCGCAAGAAGATCTTCCTCGTCACCCTGCTCATCTACCTTGCAGCCACGGTGGCGACGGCTTTCTCGTTCAACCTCGCCACCTTTGCCC
>JBLNDP010000200.1:0-2587 GCA_050261755.1 Clostridia bacterium | reverse complement strand
CCGGTGATCCGCCGCACGCAGTACAAGAACCTGTTCCTCAATACCGGCCACGGTACCCTTGGCTGGACGCTCGCTTGCGGTTCCGGCCGCGCGCTCGCCGACCTGGTATCCGGCCGCGAGGCCCCAATCGACATGCGGCCTTTCGGATGAAGAAGAGCGAATCCCTCTACGTCGACGTGCGCGGGCTGCGCTATCACGTGCGCCATTGGCCGAATCCTGGCGCGCAGAAGATCTTTCTCCTCCATGGATGGATGGACGTTTCCGCTTCCTTCCAATTCCTCGTCGACGAATTCAAGAAGGAGTGGGATGTCTATGCGCCGGATTGGCGCGGATATGGATTGACCGATTGGGGCAAGTCGGATTGCTACTGGTTTCCCGACTACCTCGCCGACCTGGAGGTCGTTCTCGATACCTTCGAGAAGGAAAAGCCGGTCAACCTCGTCGCGCATAGCCTGGGCGGCAACGTCGCGGCGCTTTATGCGGGGATCCGGCCCGGGCGGGTCGCGAAGCTCGTCAACCTCGAGGGATTCGGCATGCCGCCCACGCGGCCGGAGCAGGCGCCGAAGCGCTACCGAGCCTGGCTCGACGAGCTGAAGGAGAAGCCGGGGCTGCGGCCCTACGCGAATTTCGACGAGCTTGCCGAGCGGTTGCGGAAGAACAATCCTCGATTGACGCCCGAAAGGGCGGCCTTCCTTGCGCGGCATTGGGGCAAGGAGGAAGGGGGCCAGGTGGTGCTGCGCGGCGACCCTGCGCACAAGATCATCAATCCGCTGCTCTACCGCTACGAGGAAGCGCGCGCCGTATGGCGTGAAGTCGGCGCGCCGGTGCTCTGGATCGAAGCCTCGGAGTCCGACACGCTCAAGCGGATGAAGCTCGACCCGGCGCATCTCGCCGAGCGGCGCGCCGCCTTCGCCAACCTGCGGCTCGAGGAGGTGCGCGACGCGGGGCACATGCTCCATCACGACCAGCCGCAAGCGGTCGCGCGGCTGATCGAGGCGTTTCTCGGCGAGGCGGCTTCCTGATGGCGCAGTACTTCGCCGTCCATCCGGTCAATCCGCAGGCGCGGCTCGTGCGCCGCGCGGCCGACATCCTCCGCGGCGGCGGCCTGATCGCCTATCCGACGGACTCGTGCTACGCGCTGGGCTGCCACATCGACGACGCGCACGCGCTGCAGCGCCTGCGCCGGCTGCGCGGCATCGGCGCCAAGCACCATCTCACGCTCATGTGCCGGGACCTGTCCGAGATTTCCCAGTACGCGGTGGTGGACGACGCCCGCTACAAGCTGCTGAAGCGCGCGATTCCGGGCAGCTACACGTTCATCCTGCGGGCGCGGCGCCTCGTGCCGCGGCGCCTGATGCACGAGCGTCACAAGACGATCGGCGTGCGCGTGCCCGACCATGCCGTGGCGCACGGCCTGGTCGATGCGCTCGACGAGCCGATCCTCTCCGCCACGCTTTCGCTTCCCGGCGACACCGCGCCGCTCTCCGATCCGCAGGAGATCCGCGCGCGCCTCGAGCGCGAGCTCGATCTCGTGATCGACGCGGGCCCATGCGGCGCGCAGCCGAGCACGGTGATCGACTTGACGCAGGAGCAGCCGGTGATCGTGCGCGTCGGCCGCGGCTCCCTGGAGCCCTTCGAGGTGCAGGCCGTCTGATAAAATCGACGGCCAAAAAATGAGCTTCCTCGTCCTCGTCCAGGCCGTCGCGATCTACGCGCTCCCGGTGCTCTTCGCGATCACGCTGCACGAGGCGGCGCACGGCTACGTCGCGCGCCACTTCGGCGATCTCACCGCGTACGCGCAGGGCCGGGTGAGCCTCAATCCGCTGCGCCATATCGACCTGATGGGCACCATCCTCGTGCCGCTGCTCATCCTGGGCGCGAGCGTCGCCGCCGGCACCGGCGGCTTCCTCTTCGGCTGGGCGAAGCCCGTGCCGGTCAACTACTCGGCGCTGCGCAAGCCGCGCCAGCACATGGCCTGGGTGGCCGCGGCGGGGCCGCTCGCCAATCTCGCGATGGCGCTGGGCTGGGGCCTGATCCTCAAGCTCGCGGTGGAGCTCCCCGAAAACCAGTTCACGTTGCCCCTCGCGCTGATGGCGCAGGCGGGCATCCTCGTGAACCTGCTCTTCATGTTCCTCAACCTGCTGCCGATCCTGCCGCTCGACGGCGGGCGCATCCTCGCGAGCCTGCTGCCGAACCGGGCAGCCTGGCGCTACGCCAAGCTGGAGCCGTGGGGACTGGGCATCCTCATCCTGCTGATCCTTCCTCCGCTCAACGTCCTCGGCAAGATCCTCAACCCGCTGGTCGACGCCTCCGACGCGCTGATCCGCGCGCTCGTCCTCTGACATGTACGAGCCTCGCGTTCTCTCGGGCATGCGGCCCACGGGGGCCTTGCACCTCGGCCACTACCACGGCGTGCTCAAGAACTGGGTGCGCCTCCAGGCCGAGTATCCCTGCCTCTACTTCGTCGCCGACTGGCATGCGCTGACGACCGATTACGCCGCCCCCGGCGATATCGCCAAGAACACCTGGGACATGGTGATCGACTGGCTCGCGGCCGGCGTGGACCCGAACCAGGCGATGCTCTTCA
>JBLNDP010000199.1:0-10165 GCA_050261755.1 Clostridia bacterium | reverse complement strand
CGGCGTCGTGGAGCGGGCGAAGGAGTGGCTCGCGAGGCGCTGGGAATATTTCTTGTAGCAGAACCGCAAAAGGAGACGCCATGCCCACCACCGCCGAGCGGCAAAAGGCCGCACTTCAGCTGTCGCTGCCGCCGCTTCCCTATCCCGAAGACGCGCTCGCGCCCATCATCTCCGCCGAGACGCTGCGCTTCCATCACGGCAAGCACCACAAGAAGTACGTCGACACCGCCAACCAGCTGCTGAAGGACGAGCCCGTCTCCGGGTCCACGCTCGAGGAGGTCGTTCGCTCCAGCTCGGGCAAGCTCTTCAACAACGCCGCGCAGGCCTGGAACCACGACTTCTACTGGAAGTCCCTGACGCCCAACGCCTCCAAGCCGGAGGGCGCGCTCCTGCAGAAGATCAACGAGGATTGCGGCGGCTGGGAGCCCTTCTGCAAAAAGCTCGCGCAGGCCGCGAGCGGCCAGTTCGGCAGCGGCTGGGCCTGGCTCATCGCGCGGGCCGGGAAACTCGAGATCGTCACGACCGCCAACGCCGACACGCCCATGGCGCGCAACATCCCGTGCCTGCTGACCATCGACGTGTGGGAGCACGCCTACTACATCGACTACCGCAACAACCGGGACGAGTACCTGCAGAAGGTGATCAACGAGCGGCTGAACTGGAAATTCGCCGCCGAGAACCTGGCCAAAGCCAAGTAGAGCGCCAGAGAAGCAGAGGAGGTTGGAGAAGAATCGGTCGCCGGCCCCCTGGACAAGGGGGCCGGGAGCCGAAGGCGAGCAGGGGTCAGGCCACGGGCGTTGCGAGCGGCTTTCCCTTCTGCACGATGTAGTTGATCAGGATTCGCGACTTCGCCGTACCCGGCTTGCCGCCGGCATGGGGCGTCTCCGGTGGAATCTGGAAGGCGTCTCCCGCTTTCAGCATCCGCGTCGGTTGGCCTTGTACCGGAAGCTCGAAGCCGCCTTCCAAAACGTACGACGACTCGATGCCCGGGTGCGTGTGCCGGCCGACGAAAACGCCCGCCTCGATCGTCGCTTCCACGATGATCGTCTCGTAGCCTTCCATCGGGCCGTCCGTCCTCGACAGGATCTTTCGCGACACGCCGCCGGACGAAGCCGCCGGCTGCGTCCCTTGCGCGGACGCTTCAGTCGAAATAAGTCCTGCGATGGCGCAGATCGCGCACGACGCGAAGCGCCGTCTGGTGAACATCATGTTTGTCTCCCCTTTACCCGGAGGGCCCGGGCTCCAGCGGGCACTCTACTACTCAACGCTCCCTGTCAGCTGTCGTCAGCAAGAGAGCCCTTGCGCGCCGGGTCAGGCCGTGAGGGGATGGCGCGGGTCGAAGTCGCGCCACGAGCCATCGCGCCAGGTGCCCTCGACCCGGCCGAGCTCCACTGCGCCGTGCTTACGCATGACTTCCATGGCGCGCGGCTCCATCTCGGAGCGATCTACGTTCACGGCGATCACGCGGCCGGCAGGCATCTCCACCGGGTGCTCGGGCGTGTGCTCGCTGCGGCGCGCGCCGCGGACCTTCGACATCGTGCCGATGAACGAGCCGATGTAGGCGCCCAGGCCGGCGGCGAGGAGGACCGCGATGAGGTTCTCTCCGCCCGTGACCACCGCGCCGAGCACGGCGCCTGCGATGGCGCCGATCAGCGCGCCGGCGACGGCGCCCCAATGCGCCCATCGGGCGCCCGCGTCGCTATGCGAGTCGCCCCCGATCGGCATGGTGCCGTGCTGCCCGGGAGGCGTCACGTAGAAGGACTCGTACTCGCCGATGCGAAAGCCGGCGCGCGGCAGCTCTGCGAGCGCGGCATCCGCCTCGAGCGGGTTTTCGAAGCGGGCGGCGACGATGTGCGACATGGCGGTGTCTCTCCGTTCAGGCGCGCGCGGCGCCCATCTTCGTGTCGGCGCGGCGCACGTCCACGCTGGGCATGCGCATGAGCGCCCGGTATTTCGTGATGGTGCGGCGGGCCACCTTGAGGCCCTGCTGCGCGAGCAGCCGGGCAAGCTCCGCGTCGGAAAGCGGCGCGCGCGGATCCTCGGCGGCGATGAGCTCCTTCATCACGGCGCGCACGGCGGTCGCGGAGGCGGCGCCGCCGCTCTCGGTGGCGAGCTTGCGCGAGAAGAAGTGCTTGAACTCGAACAGGCCGCGCGGCGTCGCCATGTACTTGTTGTTGGTGACGCGGCACACGGTGGACTCGTGCAGCCCGAGCTCGCCCGCGATCAGCTTCAGCGTGAGCGGCTTCATCGCCACCTCGCCGTACTCGAAGAAGCCGCGCTGGCGCGCGACGATCGCGTCCGCGACGCGCTGGATCGTGGTGAAGCGCTGCTCGATGGAGCGCAGGAGCCAGCGGGCCTCCTGCAGCTGGCGCGTCAGCGAGGCGTTCGAGGCGCCGCGCTGCGAGATCGCGTCGGCATAGGCGCGGTTCAGGCGCACGCGCGGGAGGGATGCGGGATTGATGCTCGCCACCCAGCGATCGCGCATCTTGCGCACGAGCACGTCGGGCACGACATAGCGCGCCTCCTGGCGCCCGTAGCGGTGCCCGGGGCGCGGATCGAGCGACTTGATCAGGCCGCGCGCGACGTGCAGCGCCTGCTCGCTGCAGCCGACGGCGTGCTGCAGCCGAGCCCATTCGCGATGCGCGAGGAGCTGCAGGTGGCCCTTGCAGATGGCTAGCGCGATGTCCCTCCCGGCGGTGTCGGCGGGCAGGGCGGCGAGCTGCAGGCAGAGGCACTCCTCGAGGTTGCGCGCGCCGACGCCGGCGGGCTCCAGGCTCTGGACGAGCTTCAGCGCCGCCGCGAAATCATCCGCGCGCACGTCGTCGGACTCGGCGACCAGGCCCGCGAGCTCCTCGAACGTCATCTTGAAGTAGCCGTCGTCGTCGAGGCTGTCGATGATCATGTGCGCGAGCGCGCGGTCGCGCTCGCCCATCGGCGAGATCATGAGCTGCTGGCGCAGGTGCTCCTGCAGCGTCGGCTCCGCGTCGGAAATTCCGCCCCAGTCCTCCTGGTCCCGGTCGCCGCCTCCGGAGCCGGACTCCCGCGGCAGCGCGAACTCGGCTTCCGCGTCCGCGCGCGCGTCGATGCGGGCCTCGCCCGGCGCCTCGGCCGGCGCGCCCTCGGCGGGCGGCGTCTCGGCCTTTTCCTCGAGGAAGGGATTGGCGGTCAGCGCCTGATCCATCTCCTGCTGGAACTCGAGCGCGGACATCTGCAGGAGCTTCAGCGCCTGCTGGACTTGCGGAGTGAGGGTGAGGTGCTGCCTTAAGCGCAGGGCGATGGCGGGACCCATGGTGCTCCTTTCTGCACCGGTTTCTGCACGATCCATGCCAGTGGCATTCCCTTGCGGAAGCCCCGGGGATCGCTCCCTTGGCGCTGTAACGTTGGCGCTTCCCTGTAGCAATTACCGCTCCGGCTTGGGTCCGGCGCTTGCATCCCTAGCGTCATGGGACTGCAGCGGTACCGCGAGATGCGCGATTTCCGGATCACGCCGGAGCCGCGAGGTGCCTTCTCGAGATCAAGAAAGGCGTCGCCGGCCAAGGGTGCCGGCCTTCGCCTTCGGTACTACATCCAGCGCCATCACGCGACGCGGCTGCACTACGACTTCCGGCTCGAGCTCGAGGGCACGCTGAAGAGCTGGGCGGTCCCCAAGGGTCCCAGCCTCGATCCGTCCCTGCGCCGGCTCGCCATGCAGACCGAGGATCACCCGCTCGAGTATGGCGAGTTCGAGGGGACGATCCCGGAGAAGCAGTACGGCGCGGGCGAGGTGCTCCTTTGGGACCAGGGCGAATGGATTCCCGAGGACGAGGACCCGGCCGCGGCGCTGCGCAAGGGCCGTCTGCACTTCGAGCTGCGCGGGGAAAAGTTGCGCGGCTCGTGGGTTTTGACAAAAACAAATTCAAGTGAAGATCGTTCGGCCTGGCTCCTGATCAAGCGCGACGACGAGGAAGCGCGCCACGGCGAGGAGGACATCACCGTCGAGCGGCCGGAAAGCGTGAAGCGCGCGCCGCCCGCAGAGAAGCGCGCGCGCAAGATCCGCCGCCGCTCCGCGCAGACGTGGGTGCCGGAGTTCGTCGCGCCCCAGCTCGCGACCCTCGTGACGGAGCCGCCCGCATCGTCCAAGGCGGGGGGCGACTGGCTCTTCGAGATCAAGTACGACGGCTACCGCATGCTCGCGCAGTGCCGCGGCCGCTCCGTCAGGCTCTTCACGCGCACGGGCAAGGACTGGACGGCCCGCCTGCCGCACCTCGCCAAGGCGCTGCAGGCGCTCGAGCTCGAGGACAGCCTGCTCGACGGCGAGATCGCCGTGCCGGACGAGCGCGGCCGCACCGACTTCCAGGCGCTGCAGAACGCCTTCGATGCCGGAAGCGACTCGCGGGTCGTGTACTACCTCTTTGATGCGCCGTACCTCCACGGAGAGGACCTGCGCGCGCTCGCGCTGCGTGAGCGCAAGAAGCGCCTCAAGAAGGTCCTCGACGAGGCGAAGAGCGACACGCTCCGCTTCAGCGAGGACCTGAGCGGCGACGCGGCGCAGGTGCTGCAGCACGCCTGCGCGCTCGGCCTCGAGGGCCTGATCGGCAAGCAGGCCGGCTCCGTCTATGCCTCGGGCCGGTCCAAGAGCTGGATCAAGCTGAAGTGCCGCAAGCGGCAGGACTTCGTCATCGGCGGCTACACCGCGCCCGGCGGCTCGCGGCACGGCTTCGGCGCGCTCCTCGTCGGCTACTACGACACGCAAGGCAAGCTGCGCTTCGCGGGCAAGGTGGGCACGGGATTCGACGACGAAATGCTTTCTTCGCTTCTCAAGCGGATGGTGAAGATAAAGAAGGCGGAAAGCCCGTTTGCCAACCCTCCCCGCGAGAAAGGCGTCACTTGGCTCAAGCCCCAGCTCGTGGCCGAGGTGGCCTATGCCGAGCGCACGAAGGAGGGCATCCTTCGCCAGGCGGCGTTCATGGGGCTGCGCGAGGACATGCCGGCCAAGGGCGTGGGCGAGGAGAAGGCGGTGACGCTCGATGAGCAGGGCGACAGCAAGCTCCCGTCGGCGATCAAGCTCACCCATCCCGACCGCAAGGTGTGGCCGAGCCTCGGCATCACGAAGCGGGATCTCTTCGAGTATTACGCGGCGGTGGGAGAGCACTTCCTGCCGCACGTGAAGAACCGCCCGCTCACGCTCGTGCGCTGCCCTGACGGCGCCGAGGGCAAGTGCTTCTACCAGCGGCACTCGCTCATGGGCGCGAGCCCCGGCCAGCTGAAAGAGGTCAGGCGCGCCGGCTCCAAGCGCGGCGCCTACATCTATGTCGACACGCTGGAAGCGGCCTTGAGCGCGGTGCAGAACGGCGCGGTGGAGTTCCATACCTGGGGCGCGAGCGTGCCCGACATCGCGCATCCGGACCGGATCGTCATGGACCTCGACCCGGGGCCCGGCGTGAGCTGGAGCGAGCTGGCGGACGCGGCCCGGCTCACCAAGCGTCTCTTCGACGGGCTGGGGCTCGAGAGCTTCCTGAAGACGACCGGCGGGAAGGGGCTGCACGTCGTCGTGCCGATCGTGCCGGAGCTCCCCTGGGACGAAGTGAAGGAGCTCACCCGCCGCATTGCCGAGACGATGCGCCGGGCGCGTCCGGAGCGCTTCATCGCCACGATCTCGAAGGCCGAGCGCCCCGGCAAGATCTTCGTGGATTACCTGCGCAACTCGCAGACGGCGAGCGCCGTTGCGGCGTATTCGGCGCGCGCGCGGCCGGGCGCCTACGTGTCGATGCCGCTTTCATGGAGCGAGCTGAAAAGCGCGGACCTGCGGACGAAGTTCACGCTCGAGAGCGTCGTCGCGCGCCTCGGGCGCCAGAAAACCGACCCCTGGGCCGGCTACTGGAGCACGCGGCAGAAGCTCACCCGGAAGATGATGGACGCCCTCGGCGTTTGAACATTTCGGTCAGGGGGCGTCGGCGCCCGGCGACGGCGCGGCCGCGGTCGCCGGAAAAATGATGCGTGAATTCAAGGGCGGAGCACGTGGTACGCAAGTTGCGTGCCTCGGCTGCAGTTCTTACACGCCGCCAACTTTCGAAAAGGCCACATGCCTCATCTCCTGCTCGTAGACGACGATCCCGAAGCGCTCGACTGGCTCGCGGAGCTCGCGAAGTCCGAAGGCTTCACGGTATCGACTGCCGACTCGCTGCGTTCTGCACGCATCCACATGACGCGGCTGCAGCCCGACCTCCTCCTGACGGACCTGCAGCTGCCGGACGGGCAGGGGACCGAGCTCGTGCACGACATCGAGAAGGATTCGCCCACGGAGCTCGTGCTCATCACGGGCCACGCCACGGTGGAAAGCGCCGTCACCGCGCTGCGCGCGGGCGCCACGGACTACCTGGTGAAGCCGGTCGACGTGGAGCGGCTGCGCGCGATCCTGCGGCGCGTCCCGCGCACGGGCGAGCTGCGCCAGGAGATCGGCGAGCTGCGCGACGAGCTGCGCAAGCTCGGCCGCTTCGGCCACTTGCTGGGTTCCTCCCCGCCGATGCAGAAGCTCTACGACCAGCTCGGCCGCGTGGCGCCCACCTCGGCGACGGTCCTGCTCATCGGCGAAAGCGGCACGGGCAAGGAGCTCGCGGCGCAGACCATCCACGAGATGAGCCGCCGCAAGAAGGCGCCGTTCCTGCCGCTCAACTGCGGCGCGGTCTCGCCGCAGCTCATCGAGAGCGAGCTCTTCGGGCACGAGAAGGGCTCGTTCACGGGCGCCGACCGGCAGCACAAGGGATTCTTCGAGCGCGCGAACGGCGGCTCGCTCTTCCTCGACGAGATCACCGAGATGCCGGCGGAGCTGCAGGTCAAGCTGCTGCGCGTGCTCGAGACCGGCAGCTTCACGCGCGTGGGCACCACCACGCCGATCTCGAGCGACGTGCGGCTCATCGCCGCGACCAACCGCAACCCGGAACAGGCGGTCGCCGACGGCAAGCTGCGGGAGGATCTTTACCATCGCCTGAACGTTTTTCCCATCGCCATGCCGCCGCTGCGCGAGCGCACGAGCGACATCGAGCTGCTCGCGCAGCACTTCCTCGACGTGCTGAACCGGCAGGAGAGCGCGTCCAAGTCGTTCGCGCCGGCCGCGATCGCGGCCCTCTATGCGCACAACTGGCCCGGCAACGTGCGCGAGCTGAAGAACTACGTGCAGCGCGCGTTCATCCTCGCAGACGGCGTCATCGATGCGGACCTCGCGCCGGCCTCGGTCGCCGCGCCGTCCGCCGCGCCGATCCTCACGGTGCGCGTGGGCACCACCCTTGACGAGGTCGGCCGCCGGCTGATCGAGGCGACGCTCGCCGAGTGCGGATCGAAGCGCAAGGCGGCGGAGGTCCTCGGCATCAGCCTGAAGACCCTCTACAACCGCCTCGCCGCGTACAAGGCCGAAGAGCCGGCCGAGGAGCTGGAGGACGAGGAGGCCGCGCCGCGCGGCCGGGAGGAGCAGCGCCGGGCCGCATAGGCGGGGTGGTACGCGCGTTGCTAGCCAAAGATCGGTTACCAACGGAGACGACCATGCCGAAGAACAGCAGCGCCGGTGTACAGCAAGCCGCCAGCGACCGCATCGACACTTATTCGCGCTCAGCGCACGACGCAGTAGACCGCGCCACCGAGGCGGCGAGCCGCGTCGCCGACCGGCTCGGCGACGGCCTGGACTCGCTCCAGGCGAAGCGCGACGAGCTGATGGAGCTTCCCGAGACCTGGCTCGAGGGCGCGCGCGACTACGTGCGCGAGCATCCCTTCCAGGCGCTCGGCATCGCGCTCGCCGCGGGCTACGTCCTCAGCATGATGATGCGCAGCAAGCCGGACTAGGCGTCCCGCGCCGATGGATCAACGCGCGCTGCCCCCGCGCCAGGCGGGGCTGGGAGACCTGCTCTCCCATTTGTTCTCCGAGGCGAGGCACCTCGTCCTCGACTATGCGGAGCTCGCCGTCCTCGACGCGCGCCGAGCCACGATCATGCTCGCGTGGCTCCTCGGCGCGGTGCTCGTGGTCGCGGTGCTCGTCGTCACCGCCTGGATGGGGCTCTTCGCCGCGCTCATCGTCTGGGCGACCTCCGAGGGCCTCTCGTGGGGGCTTGCCATCGCCATCGCCGCGCTCCTGAACCTCGTGGCGGCGGGCGCGATCGCCTGGTGGATGAAGACGCTGCTGAAGGACCTGCCGTTCACGGCGCTCCTGCGCCAGCTCAAAGGCGAGGACCCGCGTGAAACAGCTTGACCAGCAGATCCTGGAAGTGGAGAACCGCATCGCGCGCCGCCGCATGGCGGTGGAGCTCACCGCCCGCGCCGCGTGGCGCCGCAGCGTGCAGAAGGTGTTCTCGCCGGCCGGCCTCGCCGGCGCGGCGGGCGTCGGCTTCCTCGCCGTCGCGGCGCTCTTCCGCCGCCGGCCGAAGATCGTCGAGCGGCGCAAGTCGGGGCGCGCGCCGGGCAAGTGGGGCAGCATCCTCGGGCTGCTGGCGAGCGGCGCGTTCACGCTGATGAAGCGCCAATACGGCGGCCCGGTGCAGATGGCGACGACGCTTGCGTCGCAAATAAAGGCGTTCAGGCAGAAGAGATCCTCGGTTCCGCCAAGGTCTTCCGCTCCGCCGCGCGCGGCCGTCGCCCGCTGACGACGCTCCGGCGCGCGGCCCTCGCGGGAGCGCCTCCGGCCCGAACGGGCTGCTAGAATTTCCCTCGAAGGGGAGCTAGTGTCCTGTCGTGCCGAGGTCCATGCAGCCCCCTGCGTCCGCCCCGCCGCTCATCTCCTCCGGTCTCGCCAGCTTTTCCCGCCTCGCCTTCGGCGTGGTCGCGGCGATCGCCGCGTGCGTGCTGTGGGGATGGGCGCTCGACGTGCGCGCGCTGCGCGACTTCGGCGCCGCGTTTCCGGCGTCGCCCGCGGCGGCGCTCGCGTATCTCCTGCTTGCGTGCAGCTTCTTCGCCGCCGCGCGTAACGAAGACGCCGACCGCCCGGCGGCACGCGTCGCTGCCGGCCTGGCGGCCCTCATCGCCGTCCTGTCCCTCGTGCAGCACACGGCTGCGGCGAGCTTCGGCATGCATCTCAGCTTCCTGCCGCCCTTCGGGCTTGCGCGCGAATCGCTCGCCGAGGCCATGGCGCCGGCCGCGGCCTTTTCCGTGCTCCTGCTCGCTGCGGGCGCGCCGCTCGCGCGCGATCCGCGCCTCTTCCGCGTGCCCGGCGCGAGCCTGATCGCCCTCGCGGTCGGCGCAGTGGCGTTTTTCGCGCTCCTCGGCTGGAGCCTGCGCATCGTTCGCTTCGACATCGCCATGCCGCTCCTCGGCTTCTCGCTGCCCGAGTGCCTCGCCGCGCTCATTGCGTCGCTCGGCATCGCGGCCCGCTGGCCGGGGCACTGGCTGCTGCAGACGCTCGCCGGTCGCGGGACGGGCGCGGTGGTCACGCGCTGGCTCCTGCCGGCGGGATTCCTCGTGCCGCTCGTCTTCGGCTGGATGCGCCTCTTCGCCGAGCGCCAGGGCCTCTTCGGCGAGGCGTTCGGCATGGCGCTCTTCACGATATCGATGGTCGCCGTCTTCTGCGCGCTGGTGCTCTGGGTGGCCGGGACGCTGGAGCGCATCGCGGCGGCGCGCACGCAGGCCGAGGAGCAGGCGGGCGAGCAGCGCGAATGGCTGCACGTCACGCTCGCGGCGATCGGAGACGGCGTGATCGCCACCGACGCCGGCGGACGCGTGCGCTTCCTCAACGCTGCGGCGCAGCGGCTGACCGGCTGGCGCGCGGCGGAGGCCGCCGGGCGCTTGTGCTGCGCGGATTTCCTCGATCTCTTCGACGAGCGCACCGGCAAGCCGGTGCCGTGCCCGCTGGACGAGGCGCTGCGCACCGGCCAGGCCGCATCGGCCGGCGGCGCAACCCTGCTGCGCGCGCGCGACGGCACGGTGCATGCGCTGGACGTCAACGCGGCGCCGATCGGCGATCCGGGACAAGGCGTGCTGGGCGGCGTGCTCGTCCTGCGGGAGGCGGCGGCGCAGCGCAAGGCCGAGCGCGCCATGCGCGAGGCCTACACCGAGCTCGACCAGCGCGTCGTGCGCCGCACGGCGGCCCTCGAGCGCGCGAGCGCCGCGCTGCGCGAGCGCAACGCCCTCCTCAACGCGATCACGACGAGCACGCCCGACCTCATCTATGCCAAGGACCGCCAGGGGCGCATGCTCATGGCGAACCCGG
>JBLNDP010000198.1:0-10226 GCA_050261755.1 Clostridia bacterium | reverse complement strand
GTCCCGCCGTTGCCGGCGGATCCCTTCGCCTCGACGGTCCCGGAGATGAGGTTCGTGCCGCCTTCGGCCTGGATGACGATGTCGCCGCCGCTCGTGCCGTTGGCCGCGGTGCGGCTGCCGGCGTCGAGCGTCACGTCCTTCGCCGCCACGAAGCGGATGGAGCCGCCCGGGCCGGCGACGGCGCCGCTCGCCTCGGCGATGCCGGAGTTGCGGACCAGCGCGCCGTACATGCCGATGCGTCCGGAGTCGGCCACCAGCTGCCCGACGTTCAGCGCCTGCTCCGTGTCGGCGGTGATCTTGACCGTGACGAGCGGCGAGCCTTCGTTCACCAGCTCTGCGTTCTTGCCAGCCGCCAGGAAGATCTCGCCCTGCGGCGCCTTGATGATGCCGTTGTTCTCCACCGACGGCGCGACGAGGAATACGCGGCCGCCGGTCGCCGTCTGGATCGTGCCGTTGTTGATCACGCTGCCCGCGCCCGGGACTTCGGTGAAGCGCGACCTGCCCGCGAGGAAGTCGTCGTTGGAAAGGTTCAGGCTCGAGGCGACGAGCCCGGCGACGTCGATGCGCGCGTTCTGCCCGATGATCACGCCCATCGGATTCAGCAGGAACACGCGGCCGTTCGACTGCAGCATGCCGTCGATGACGCTTTGCGGGATGACGCCGCCGGCCCCGACGACGCGGTTGAGGACCGCCGAGCTCGACGAGGACTGCAGGAAGCGGGTGATCTCGTTGATGCCGATCGAGAAGCCCTGCCAGTTGATGATCGCGTTGGCGCTGTTCGTGATCGTCAGCGTGCTGCCGCTCGCCGCGAACGAGGCCGTGCCGGACACCACCGTGCCGCCGGTGGGATTGGCCGAGGCCTGCTGGTTCGAAAAGGCGAAACAGGCGGCGACGGACGCCGCGAGGATGGACTTGCGGAGCGCGCGGTCCGGAGCTTTCTTGCTCATGTTCTTCCCCCCTTGGCTGCCAGGGACATTCTAGGATTGTGTTTCGTCCGGCACACTGGATCTCTTCGCCGGTACGTGACTTTTCTCACGTTAAAAACTGTAGACGACACTGAAGTGGATCCGTCCGCGGTTTCCGGGCCGCGAGAGGGACTGGTTGAGCACCGAGGCAGCGTCGACGCGCATGGACAGCGAACGGCCGTAGCTCGCGCGCAGGCCGACGCCGACGCTCGAAAGGCCGTTGTGGCCGGCCCGCTCCGGGTCCTTGTCGCGGCCGTTCGCCATGTCGTAGAAGCCGAGCGCGCGCGCCCGCCATCCGTCGCCGAGGCGCGCGCCGAGGTCCGGTCCGTACAGCTCCGCGGAAAGGCGCTCGCCGCTGTCGTTCGCCGCCTCGCGCTCATAGAAGCCGCGCACCGAGTCCTGGCCGCCGAGGCCGAACTGCTCGCCGGGAACCAGCGGCCCGCTCGCAACCTGCGCGTTGCCGACGAGGCGCGCGATGAGGTCGTTCGGCAAGAGCTTCGACCACGCGGCCGCTATCCGGTAGATCCGGTAGTCCGCCCGCGCACCGGGGCGCTGCGCCGTGAAATCCGCCTGGCGGCCGTCGTTCCCCCAGCCGAAGTTCTGCGACACGCCGGCCGAGAACGAGATGTCGTCGCCGGCACGCGAGAGCCGTCCGGTGTACACGACTGATAACGGGTGCACGGTGATGTCCGGCACGAGCGAGCCCGGGACGCCGAGCAACCCCACGTTCTGCGTAAAGGCCTTGTAGTCGAGGCCGAGGGACAATTTCTGCTGGTAGGCGTCGATGTTCGGCAACGTCTGCGTGTACCGCGCGCCGAGGATCGTGCCGCTGCCGCTCACCGTGAAAAGGCCCGCCACGGTGCCGGAATTCACGTCCGAGTAGCCTGCGACGAAGTCGAAGGCGCCGCCCCATTGGTACATCGGCAGGCGATAGCCCACGCCGAAAATCTTCACGTCGTTGAGCTTGGTCGGCGCGGTGACGTACTGGGCGGTCAACACGTCGTCGCGCCCGGTCAGGTTCGCGTCCTGGTAGCCGGCGCCGACGCGGAGCGATCCGGTGCCCGGCGTGCCGGTGTTATCGACCGAGAGGGTGACGCGCTTGGGATTCTCGTCCGTCACGCGGACGATCGCATCCGTCTTGCCCGGCTCATCCGTGCCTTCGAGGACCACGGTCACCTGCTTCGCCGGGTTCTCGTTGGCGAGCTGCACGCTCTGGCTGATCTTCGTCGTGTTCGGCGGCTCGCCGGCCTGCAGCGACGGAATGGTGGCGACGACGTTGGGCTCGGTGAAGAACTGGTTGCCCTGCACCGTGATCTTGCGCAGCCGCGCTTCGATGACCTGCAGCCGCACGCGGCCGGAAACGAGGTCCTGCTCGGGGACGAGCACGCGCACGGCAGTGAACCCGCGCTTGGTATACGCGTCCTGCAGCGCTTCCAGCGCCTGCTGCACCGAGCCGAAGTCTCGATCCGGCCCGACATACGGCGCGACGAGCGCGTCGACTTCCGCCTGCGGGAGGATCGTGTTCCCCTCGACCGCAAAGCTCTTGATGGCGAAGCGTGGCGCCGGCGGCGCTTCCTGAACCTGCGCGAGCGCGACGGGACCGCCGGCCGCAAGCAGGCACGCCACGACGATTGCCGACAGTCCCCTGGAACGTCCGGCCACTGCGCCCCCTTCGATTTTTTGCAGCTTGTTGTTGCTGGTGATTTTCCCAGACCGTTTCGCAGCCTACAAGGACATGTGCCGCAAGAGACTGATCTGGGTCAAGCGGGGGTCGCTAGAACGTTGTTTCCACGTAGGTATAGATGTAGTTGGAGCCGCCGTTCACGTTGCCGAGCACCTGCGAGGTGCCGAAGATGCCCGAGCGGTGGGAGACGCCCAGGCCGAGGTAGGTTTCGCGCAGCTCCTTGGCGCGGAGGAGGTCGCCCACGCTGAAGTCCACCGTCGGGTCGAAGGTCTGCAAAAGCTTGGAGGTGTTGCGGCCGCGCTCCTGGAGGTCCCGCACCTCCATGAGCGGGATGCGCTGGGCGTACGAGAGGCCGAGGCCCAAGCCGACGCGCGTACGAATCTTCTCGTCCCAGGGGAAGCCGTAGAAGTAGGACTTCACGTAGGCGCGGATGGACCAGAAGTCGGGCTGGAAGCCTTCCTCGCGGTGCCGCTGGATGCCGACGAAGCCGGCGAGATCCACGGGCCAGCCGTTCAGGCGGTCGATGAATGGACGCCCGATCTCCATGCCGAAGACGCCCGTGTGGTCGCGCGTATGCGTGCTCGTGCAGCGCAGCTCGGCGACCTGCAGGACGTTGCAATCGGTCGAGTCGCCGTTGTAGAGGCGGAAGATGAGCGGCCGGTGCTCGGGCCACGCCTCGTGGTCGGGCGTAAGGTCGTACATGAGGCCCAGCGTCACCTGGTGCAGCGTGCGCCCGTCGACGATCGGGCTTCCGGCCACGGTGGCCGGCCATCGCGTCACGGTATAGCCGCCGATGATGCGCATGCGCTCGGTCAGGTAATACGCCGCGGTGAAGCCGATCTCCGGAGCGAGTCCCGCCTTCGCCTGGTATTCAGGCCGCTCGGGAAGCGCTTCGTCCGGCCGAACGCCGTAGTAATAGTTGTTCAGCCGGGCGTCCCGAAGACCGATCGTCACGTGCGGGCGGATCCAGAGGCGACCGCTGCGCCACGGATACTTGTAGCCGACGCGAGCCTCCGTGCCGCGCGACGCACTGGAAACATCGTGCAGCACCTCGACGAAGGCGATGCCCCAGTCACCTCCAAGCTGCGCGCTGGCGCCCGCGTCGATCCCGGGCTCGCGCTTCGCCATCCCCGCGAGCGAAGCCGGGATGCGGTCGTAGGGAAAACCCTCGAAGCGGTGGCGCAGGAAGACGTCGTAGCGCGGCTCGTTTTCCAGGTCGCCGAAGCGAACGCCGATGCTGTAGGTATGCAGGTAAAGCCGATCGCCCTCGTAGAGATAGATCGGCAGGAAATCACGCTGCCAGCCCGCGCCCTTGTACGGCGAGCGTTCCTGCCGGAAGGCCGCGCCGATTCCCACGCCGCCAGGCGGCGCGACGCCGCTGAGCGGGTCGCTATTGGCTCCGGCTTCCTGGAGGAAGAAGAATAGAAGAAGCGCTAAGGCAAGAATCCGCACACCGCGATGGTAGTGCGGTCAACCTGATCGCGCTGTCGCCAAATCTCTACAGCGCTAGCGGAGCGGCTACCTCGCGTCGCTCTTTTGCCAATCGTCGCGCCGGAATTTTTTCCGGCGGGTGCGCACGCCGAGCCGGCGGCCGGCGAACTCGTGCACTTTCTCGCGCACTTCGCGCCGGATGCCCTCGGGCAGTGCACCGGCGGCGTCCTCGAAGCGCGCGACGAAGTCGGCGGCCGGCTGCCCGTCGTGAAACAGGCCCCGCTTCTTGTCCCAGACAAGTGCGCGCTCGCTCGAGTGGCCGCCGTAAGCGAGCTGGAACAAAGTCACCTCCTCGCCGGTCTCCCAGACGAAGAGATCGAAATAGTCATCGTGGAACCACCGGCGCTTCGCCGGCGGATCGTCCGCGACCCCGAGGATCTCTTTAAGCATTGTTGCGTCAGTTATGCGGTCTTGGGTTGGACCATAGGTCCCCCGGGAGGGTTCGGGAATTGCTGTACCGATGGATAGGCGATCGCGATTCGTGATCTAACGTTACCAGAGGCATTACGGCCTCGACCATGAGAGAGGTGCGCATGAACAGCCCCGTTGCCGGAGTGCCGAAGCAGCCCGCCGATCTGCTTAAGTCTCTCGTCGATTTCACCAAGGAGCATCGCGCCGCGCGCTGGTCCGGAACGTTCTCCAGCTTCCTCGAGAGCGTGTTTCCGGGCGACCCGAAGGGCCTGTGCCGGTCGAGCCACCAGTACATCTGGGACATGATGCGCTCGGAGGGCTTCGACGACGCCGCGGGACGATTCCGGTGTCAGCTTTTCGAGGACGAGCTCTACGGCATCGACGACACGCTCGAGCGCGTCCTGGATTATTTCAAGGCGGCGGCGTCGGGCTCCGAAGTTGGCAGACGGCTCCTGCTGCTGCTAGGGCCGCCGTCCGGCGGCAAGTCCTCGCTCGTCATCCTCCTCAAGCGCAGCCTCGAGGAATACAGCCGCTCGGATGCCGGCGCGCTCTACGCGATCAAGGGCTGCCCGGTGCACGAGTCGCCGCTGCACCTCGTGCCGCACACCTTGCGCGCGCAGTTCCGCCAGGCGCACGGCGTCGAGGTGACCGGCGAGCTCTGCCCGCACTGCGCGCAGCGCGTCGCGCTCGAGCTGAACGGCGACTTCATGCAGATGCCCGTCGAGCGCATCTTCCTTTCCGAGGCCGGCCGCACCGGCGTGGGGACGTACGCGCCGCACGACCCGAGCACCGCCGACATCGCCGACCTCGTCGGCTCCGTGGACCTCTCCAAGGTCTCGCAGTACGGCGACGAGGGCGATCCGCGCGCCTGGTCCTGGTCCGGGGCGGTATTCGCGGCGAGCCGCGGCATGCTCGAGATGATCGAGATCCTCAAGGTGAAGCGCGAGTTCCTGTACCTGCTGCTCACGCTCACGCAGGAGAAGAACGTCAAGGTGTCGCGCTTCCCGCTCATCCACCTCGACGAAACGATCATCGCGCATACGAACCTCGCCGAGTTCCGCAAGTTCCTGCAGGAGGCCGAGAACGAGGCGCTGCTCGACCGGATGGTGATCATCCAGGTCCCCTACACGCTCTCGTACAAGGAGGAGGCGCGCATCTACCGCAAGCTCACCTCCTCCACGCAGGCCTTCCGCGAGGTGCACCTCGACCCGCATGCGCTGCATGTCGCGGCGGTGTTCGCGGCGCTCACGCGCATGCAGGACGCGGAAGGCGCCGAGGGCGAGAGCATCAAGAAGGCCCGCCTCTTCGCCGGCGAGGACGTGGAAGGCATGGCGCAGTCCGAGGCGGCCAAGATCCGCGCCCGCAACCCCGAGGAGGGGCTCTCCGGCGTATCGCCGCGCTTCGTCGTCAACGCGCTCTCGAGCGCCATCATCCAGTCGCAGGCGAAGAGCCTGACGACGATGGACGTGCTGATCGCGCTCAAGGACGCGATCGAGTCGGACGTGCGCCTCGACGGCAAGAAGAAGCGCAAGTGGGTCGACTACCTCGTCCAGGTGCGCAAGGACTTCTACAACCGCTGGGTGAAGGAAGACGTGCACAAGGCCCTCTTCGTCTCCTTCGAGCAGGAGGCGCAGCAGCTCCTCGACAAGTACCTCGACGAGGTCGAGGCGACCCTCGACAACCGCACGGTGAAGGACCCGATCACGAGCGAGGAGCGCCGCCCCGACGAGCGCTTCCTGCGCAGCGTCGAGGAGAAGATCCGCATCTCGGAGTCGGGCAAGCTCTCCTTCCGCCAGGAAGTGGTGCGCAAGGCCATGGGCGCGTTCAAGCGTGGCGAGAAGTTCACGCTCGACAGCCACGCGCCGCTGCACGACGCGGTCGAGCAGTACCTGTTCGAGCAGCGCCGCGATGTCCTGCGGCTCGTGAGCTCCTCGACCCGTCCCGACGAGGAGAGCCGGCAGAAGATCTCCGTGGTCGAGAAGCGCCTCGTGGACGAATACGGCTACGACTCGCACAGCGCCCGCGAAGCGCTCAACTACGTCACCACGCTCTTGGCGCAAGAATGATCGAAAGACCTAGATGACCATCCGCATCGCTGCCGAGACGCCCTGGTACGACCTCTTCTCCCGGGGGGCGCGCGACTGGCTGCGCCACAACCAGAAGGTGCGCGAGGCGGTGAAGGAGAACCTGCCCGAGATCCTCGCCGGGGAGGACGTGATCAGCAAGCCGGGCAACCGCTCGGTGCTCGTGCCGGTCAAGTTCCTCGAGCATGCGCGCCTTCGCCTCGCCGAGGAGTCGAGCCACCAGGGCGCCGGGCAAGGCCAGGGCCAGCCGGGCGATGTGCTGCAGCCGGGCCGCGACGCGGGGAACCGCAGCGGCGACGATGCCGCGGGCGGCACGAAGAACGGCGAGATCCGCTTCGTCGTCGAGATGAAGATCGACGAGATCATGGACTGGCTCTGGGAGGAGCTGAAGCTCCCCGAGCTCAAGCCGCGGCGCAATGCCACGCTCGAGGACCCGGACTACGTCCGCGAGGGCTGGGATCGGCGCGGCGCGCGCTCGCGCCTCGACCGGCGGCGCACGCTGAAGGAGTCGATCAAGCGCAAGTCGGTGCAGGCCGACGGCGCGGCGATCACGAACGAGGACCTGCGCTTCCGGCAGCTCGTGAAGCGCCCGTCCCCCGCCACGAGCGCGGCGGTCATCTTCGCGCTCGACGTGTCGGGCTCCATGGACGAGGCGCAGCGCAAGCTCGCGAAGACCTTCTTCTTCTTCGCCCTGCAGGGCCTGCGGCGCCAGTACGCCAAGGTCGAGACGGTGTTCCTCGCCCACGCCGCGGAAGCATGGGAATTCGAGGAGAGCCAGTTTTTCCAGGCGTCCTCGAGCGGCGGCACGGTGTCCTCCAGCGCCTTCGACCTGGCGCACGAGGTGGTCCGCAAGCGCTACGATCCGGGCCGCTACAACGTCTACCTGTTCTATGCCTCCGACGGCGAGAATGCCGCCGAGGACCGCGCCGCCGCGGCGCACTCGCTCTCCCGGCTCGCGCCGCTCGTCAATTACGCGGGATACGTGGAGACCGGCGGCCTCGCCACCTTCCGGCCGCGCGAGACGCAGCTCGCCGAGCTCTTCTCCGAGGCGCGCTCCGGAGGGTTTCCGGTCGGCATGAGCCACCTCAACTCGCAGGACGACGTCTGGAGCGCGATCCGGACGTTCTTCCGCAGCGAAGAAAAGGCGGCCGCATGAACGAGCTGAAGGCCTACGCCGAGAAGATCGAGGCGCTCGCGAGAAGCCAGGGGCTCGACCACTATCCGGTCGACTTCGAGATGGCGCCCGCGAGCCTCATGACCGAGATCGCGGTCTACGGCCTGCCGGTGCGCATGCCGCACTGGTCCTTCGGCGTGCGCTACATCCACCAGCTCGTGCGCCAGAGCATGGGCAACTCGAAGATCTTCGAGGTCATGTTCCCGGGCGACCCCTGCCGCGCCTTCCTCATGGACGGCAACTCGCTCGCCGAGAACACGCTCGTCACGGCGCACGTGCTGGGCCACGCCGACTTCTCCAAGAATAACGCCCTGTTCGCGCGCTTCCACTCCATGGCGGGTGGCAACATCGTCGAGCACGCGGCCTCGCACGCGAACCGGATCCAGCAGGCGATCGACCGGGCCGGGCTCGAGCGCGTCGAGCTGGTGCTCGATGCCGCGCTCGCCCTCGAGTCGCACGTGGACGTGGCGGGCGAGCTGCATCGCGCCCCCTATCCCGAGTTCGTCGCCGAGAAGCAGAAGGTCGCTCCAACCGAATTCCAGCGCCGCTTCGCCAGCCTCCCCGGCAGCGCGCCGGCGCAGATCGACCTGCCGCTCGGCCCGCTGCGCGCGCAGGTACCTCCGCATGCGGAATACGACCTGCTCTGGTTCATCGCCCACTACGCCCCGGAGCTCGAGCAGTGGGAGCGCGACATCTTCCTCATGGTGCGCTCCGAGTCGCTCTACTTCTATCCCGTCTTCGCCTGCCAGATCATGAACGAAGGCTGGGCGTCGTACTGGCACGCGCGCCTGCTGCGCGAGGCCGACTTCCTGCCGCAGCCGCTCTACCTATCGGCGCTCAAGGCCCACTCCGACGTGGTGCGGCCCTACGCCGGCGAGGGCCAGGCGGCGCTGGCCATCAACCCCTATCACCTCGGCTTCGCGCTTTGGGAGCGCATCGTCGAGAAGCACGGCCTCGCGCACGCGCGCGAGGTGATGCGCGAGGAGGACGACTTCGGCTTCATCCGCAACCACCTGGATGAAGAGCTCATGCAGCAGTGCGGCCTCTTCGTCTACGAGGCGGCGGCCGACGACGAGATCAAGGTGGCGAGCCGCGACCCCGGCGCGGTGCGCGAGGCGATCCTCGCGCCCAAGTTCAACTATGGCGCGCCGCGCGTCGCCGCGGTGGAGCTGAAGAACGACGGCACGCTCACGCTGCAGCACGACCATCCCAGCGACGGCCGCGGGCTCGACGTGGTGCGCGCGCGCAAGGTCCTGGAATACGTGCGCCGGGTCTGGCGGCGGCCTGTCCGCCTCGTCACGGTCAACGACCGCGCCGAGGCGGTGGAGCTCGCGGCCTGAATTCGGCCGGGCCCTAAGCCGTCCTTAGAGAATCAGGGCGACGAGCAGGATGACGATGATGATGAAGAGGAAGTCCTGGTTGTTGAGCGCGCCGCCGGCGGGAAGCGCATCCAGCTTGCCGGCGAGGCTCGCGACCTCCGCTTCGCTCATGGCCTGCACGCGGGCCTTGGCCTGATCGGCGGGGATCCCGAGCGCCTGCAGCTGCTGGGCGACCTCGGGCCGCTCCACTAACGCCATGACTCGCTCGCGCTCGGAAGCGGGCGCCGGCGAGATCATGCCCGCCTGGGCCAGCGGCGCGCACGCGAGGAGCGCGAGGGCGAGACCGGTTAGTAGTTTTCTCATGGGTCTTTCCTTTACTGAAGAAGGAAGGCCGAATATAGCGGAACGAAAACTACATGTCGTCCAAGGGGTACGCCGGCCGACGCACTTTCCTGAACTGCAGCTGCGAGTAGTCGGAGGTGCACACGCCCGTGCCGGCGCATTCCACGACCGCGTTCGCGAGGTGCCCGAGCCCGGCGCGCCAGTGCACGCGGCTCTTGATCATCAGGTAGCGCTTCGCCGAAGGGTCGATGCCGACGCAGCGAAACGCCGCGATGTCGAAGGGCTCGACCTGGCGCGAGACCACCGCGATCTCGACGCGGCCGGTATCGAGGACCGCGCTCGTCCCCATGTCCATCTGCTCGCCGCGCGCCATCGGCCCCTCGTTGCGATAGAGCCCGTCGCTGATCTTCTTGACCGTGCCGCTCACTTCGATCGGCCGGCCCTTGAGCCCGAGCGCCGGCATGTCGGTGCGGCCGCCGATGGCAAGCGTGACGCGGCCGCCCACGCCCGCTTCCTTCAGCTTGGCGGCCGCTTGCGGATCGCAGATGGCAAAGGCCGCCGCCTGCTCGAGCCGCGCCTCCAGCATGGCGGCGAGCACCGTCGTCGTGTCCATCGTGCCGCCGGAGGCGCAGTTGTCGTAGTGGTCGAGCAGCACCACCGGCTTGCCGGCGAGGACCTTCGCCTTCTGGATCGAGCTCTCCAGCTTTTCCGGCTGGTAGACGAAGGCGGCCCGCTGCTGCCACGCCATGTCGAGCA